>SKKH01000275.1 GCA_007121555.1 Gemmatimonadota bacterium
CGCCGGGGTGGCAAGGCGCGATGGTGAGCGATAGCAACGCTATTGCGATCCGGAGCAACGTAGCCACCTCGGATGCGCCGGGTCACGAATGCCGGCGAATCTCTGACTCACCACACTAGGATTCCACAAGACCGTTGACCAGGAGAGCGAGCGGTGTCTGAAGGCGAGGAGGAGGTGCGCGGCGAACTGGATGGACTGCGGGAGAGGATCTCCCAGGTCGACGACGACCTCATCCGACTCATCGGGGAGCGAAGAGAGCTGGTGCTACAGATCAGTCAGGCCAAGGCGGCCCTGGGCCTCCCGGTGATGGACCCGGAACGGGAGGCCAGGGTCGTCCGAAAAGCGGCCCAACGCGCCCGGGAGCTGGGGGTCGACGAGGAGATGACCCGGGACGTGATCTGGAGGATCATCGCCGCCGCCCGAGCCGAACAGGAAGATCGCCCACTGGGCTGGCCCGAGCCCTGACCCTTCCCGCCGACCGGGTCGATGGATTCCCCGTCGTCAGCTCCTCCCGTTGCCCAATGCAGCGACCACCTTCTGCGACTCCCCCATGGGAACCCGCACCAGGATGGAGCGGCCCGGCGGTGTCGCGCCCCGCACCAGATGGGGGTTCAGCTCGGACATGAGCGACGGTTCGATCTCCAGGATGGCCGCGAGGCGGACCAATGACACGCCGCCGGGCACCAGAACCTGATCAAAGAGATAGGGGAGCGAACGTTCGACCTCGAACCCGAAGTGTCCGGGCTGCTCGGCCAGCAGGGCAGCAGCCAGGAGCTTCGGCACGTACTGACGGGTCTCCCGGGGAAGGTGCTCGATGACCTCCCAGTAGAGCCGTTCGTCTCCACCCTCATCCAGCCCGGAGCGTCGCAGCGCCTGGCTTATCCGACCGGGGCCTGCGTTGTACGCTGCTGCGGCAAGGTACCAGGACCCGAAGGTCTCATGGAGTTCCTCCAGGTAGTCCAGGGCTGCGTCGGTGGCCCGGACCGGGTCCCGCCGCTCATCGACCCACCCGTCCACGGTCAGTCCGTAGGCCCGTGCGGTAGGGCCCATGAACTGCCAGACTCCGGAGGCGGCCATGGGCGACGTTGCCGTGGGCGAGAATCCCGACTCGATCATGGCCAGGTAGAGGAGCTGCTCCGGCATGTCGCGCTGGCGGAGGCGGTCACGGATGAGCCCTCCATAGAGCCCTTCCCGAACCAGGTACTCCTCGAAGGTGGCCCGGTCCGGACCCAGGAAACGCCGGACCCAACGCTCCACCCGGTCGTTCACCTGCATGGGCAAACGCGTATCCAGGAGGGCCGCGGTGGCATCAGCGACCGGGAACGGGACGTCGATGTCCTGATCCTGGCTCTCCATCCCCTGGGCGGCCACCAGGATCACCCCTCCCGTCAGCACGATGAGAGGCACGAACGTCCACCTCATGATCCGACGCAGGACGGCTCCAGCGTCCGCATGAACCAGGGTTCCTCCCGAGTCCGACTCAGCGTCGGATCGGGAGGCGCGGATACATCGGGGCCGTTCCGTTGAATTCGAATCGTGGTTCATAATGACCTCTCCTCCTGCCAATCTATATGGAAATCCCCTGACTCAGGTACCGCGTGGGGGGGTCGGCCTCGAAGTCAGGGGCCTGGGGTGAAACGGGAGTTGGGCTGAAATGCCCGCTCCGGCTCCGGCCGGCCCATCGAGCAGGGCCGCGCCGGCACAACAATCGTTTGATACTCACAGTGGTACGGAAAAGGTCCCCGGGTTCCCCTTTTCGGAGACGCCGGAGACCTTTTCAAATCGTGCGCTTCGGGTCAGTCCGCGGGATACACGGAGACCGAGGGTCGACGACGGATGCGCTCGAACTTCACCACGCCGTCGGCCACGGCGAAGAGGGTGTCATCCCCTCCACGACGCACGTTTCGGCCGGGGTGAAAGCGAGTACCGCGCTGCCGGACCAGGATACCTCCTGCCCGGACCTCCTCCCCACCATAGCGCTTCACGCCGAGGCGATTCGGATTGCTGTCGCGCCCGTTTCGGCTGGATCCTACACCTTTCTTGTGTGCCATCGGAACCTCTCCTTCCCTTCTGTGCTGAGCGAAACGGTCGAGGACACGGTCGGATCAGAGAACGATCTCGTCGACCCTGATCTCCGTGAAGCCCTGCCGGTGACCCTGCTTCTTGCGATACCCCTTCCGACGCTTCCGCTTGAAGACGATGATCTTCTTCTCCCGACCGTGACCCACGACCTCGGCCTTCACCGCGGCTCCATCGACGGTGGGCTCGCCCACCGCCACGGCCTCGCCGTCGGAGGCGAGGAGCACGTCATCAAAGGTCACGGTGTCCCCGGCTTCCACGTCGAGGGTCGGCACCTTGATGCGTCCTCCGGGCTCGGCCCGGAACTGCTTGCCACCTGTTCTGAAGACCGCGTACATCGGGAACCTCGTCGGGGTTCTTGAAGCGTATTCGGAATGGCCATGGAGAAGCGAGCCTCGCTTCCCACCCAATGGGCCGTTAGCCTGGTAAATTTATGGCGCGGGCGTCCGAGGTCAACCCCACGCCTCGGCTGATCCGCACGATCGGACGGTCCGGGGCGGTCCCTCATGGCTGAAGGGCGCGAGCTCCAATCACCCGGACTGACGAGTCACGTAACGTGCGGTGACATCGGTTTCGGCCGGACCGGACAGGAGCCGGAACTCGTCCTCCCGGAGGAGGGGGTCGTCCTTGAGCTTCAGTTCCAGGGTGACCCGCTTCCGGAGCCGGGACAGGAAGTCCGGTTCCTCCTCCATGACGTGGAGCGCCACCTCCGGATGGACCCGGACCACGATGGAACGCTCCTCCCCGGAGGCTGCGGCTCGCTTCAGGCTCCGTTCCACCCTTCGCACCACCGTGGGAGGCGTGAAGATCCGGCCCGTCCCGCCGCAGTGCTCACAGCCCCTGGTCAGGGTCTGGAAGAGCGAGGGACGCACTCTCTGGCGGGTCATCTCCACCAGCCCCAGCTCGGAGACGGCGAAGGCCTTCGTCCGAGCCCTGTCTCGCCCCAGGTGTGTACGGAGTTCCTGGATGACCCGGTCCCGGTTCTCCTGCGACTCCATGTCGATGAAGTCGGCCACCACGATTCCACCCACGTCCCGCAGTCGAAGCTGGCGAGCGACCTCTCGGGCCGCGTCCAGGTTCGTTCGCAGGATCGTCTCCTCGGGGTCCTTCCGGCCCTTACCAGTGAACCGTCCCGTGTTCACATCGATGGAGACGAGCGCTTCGGTGGGTTCGACGATGATGTACCCTCCCGACGGGAGATCGACCCGACGACCGAAGGCCTCTGCGATCTCCTCCTCGATGTCGTGCCGATCGAAGAGCGGGGTCCGATCCTGATAGAGCTTCACCCGATCCAGGAGCTCCGGATCCATGTTCTCGACGTACTGGACGATCTCGTTGTGGGCCTCCTTGCTGTCCACGATGAGGGCGTCGAAGCGATCGGAGAAGAGGTCGCGCAGGACCCCGGAGATCAGCCGCGCCTCGCTGTGGAGGAGGGCGGGAGCCCTGGAGGAGGTCGACCGCCGCTGGATCTTCTTCCAGATGCCGTAGAGACGCTGGAACTCGCGCTCGAACTTCATGCGGTTCAACTCCTCTCCTACGGTCCGGATGATCAACCCCACCGGCTCATCCGGAAGAATCTCCCGGGCCAACTCCCGAAGCCGCGCCCGCTCCTCGCGCTGATCGATCTTGCGACTCACCCCCACGTGCGAGGAGAAGGGCATGAAGACCAGGAAACGTCCGGGGAGAGACACCTGGGCCGTGAGCCGGGGCCCCTTCGTCCCGATGGGTTCCTTGGTCACCTGGACGATGACGGAATCGCCCCGGGAGAGTTGATCCTGGATCGGAGGGATGTTGCGGGACCTCCGCCCACGCCGTCCCCCGCCCCCGTTGCTCCCATTGCCTCCGTTCTCGTCGTCGTCGTCGGGATCCTCGTCCGAGACGAGATCCGAGACGTGGAGGAAGCCGGCCTTCTCCGTGCCGATGTCGACGAAGGCGGCCTGGATCCCGGGCAGTACCGCCTCCACTCGGCCCAGGTAGATGTCGCCCACGAGCCGTCCCTGATCGGGGCGGTCCAGCATGAGCTCGACCAGATGGCCGTCTTCCATGAGCGCGACCCAGGTCTCCTCGGGCGCGGCGCTGATGAGGATTTCACGTTTCAAGTATGCGGGCTCCCCGGGGTCGTCCACCGCAACCAGTCGGCTCTACCGCCTTCCGAGACTCCTCCCCGACCCCCGGGCGGAATTCGCTGGAGGTCGAGGTCGGCTGCCTCGCAATCGGTCGAGCGGCTCGCCTGGCTCCGGCGAAGTTCCGCCGATTCCACCGTCGGCAGCGCCGACGATGGAGCTGGATTATGTGCTCCCGAACGCTTCCTTCACGAGGTGGCGTCCGATGACGATTTTCTGGATTTCACTGGTTCCCTCTCCGATCTCGCACACCTTCGCATCGCGGAACATCCGCTCCACAGCGTACTCATCGGTGTAACCGACCCCTCCCATGAGCTGCACGGCCTGCGTGGTCGCCTTCATGCACAACTCCGAGGCGAAGAGCTTGGCCATGGCGGCCTCCTTGGTGAAGGGTCGCTCCTTCTCCATGAGCCACGCGGCGTGGTAGGTCAGATGCTTCGCCGCCTGGATCTCGGTGGCCAACTCCGCAAGCCGAAACTGGACGGGCTGGAAATCGAAGATCTTCCGCCCGAACTGCTTTCGCTGATTCGTATACTCCAGAGCGGCCTCAACGGCTCCCTCGGCCAAGCCGAGAGAGAGGGCGGCGATCCCGATGCGTCCCGAATCCAGGGTCTTCATGAAATTCACGAACCCCTTTCCCCTCGCGCCCACTCGATGGTCGTCGGGCACGAAGGCGTCCTCAAGGAGGAGTTCCCGGGTGTCCGAGGCGCGCCAGCCCATCTTGTCTTCCTTCTTTCCGGCCCGAACCCCTGGGGTGTATCCCAGGTCGTCGAGCCGCCCCATCCCCACCCGCTCCACCTCTTCGGGGTACACCGTGGGCTTGGTGACAATGAAGCTCGTGATCCCCCGGGACCCTTCGTCTCGCTCGGTGACCGCGGTCACTGTAAAAACCTCACCCACACCTGCGTGGGTGATGAAGATCTTCGACCCATCGAGTCGCCACCCGTCGCCATCCCGCACCGCCCGGGTTCGACTCCCGGAGGCGTCGGAGCCGGCGCCGGGCTCGGTGAGACCGAACCCACCCAGCACCTCGCCCTTCGCCAGTCGGGGTACGTACCGATCCCGCTGCTCCGGCGAGCCGAAGCGGAGGATCGGGGTCGTGCCCAGGGTCGTGTGGGCCGACACCGTGATGGCGTGGCTCGCATCGTGCTTCGCCAGTTCCTGAACCACTAGGAGATAGCTGAGCGAATCGAGACCCAGGCCTCCGTACTCGGTAGGAATGGGAACCCCGAGAAGCCCCATCTCGGCCATGGTTTTCACGTTGTCCCACGGAAAGCGGGATTCCCGATCCAACCGCCCCGCCACGGGGACGATGGCCTCCTGGGCGAATCCCCGCACGCGCCGAACCAGGCGCTCGTGCTCGTCGTTCAGATAGGGCTGCATCTATGGTCGTCCTTTCCTGGCCCCGTGACTACGGGGCCGCCGTGGGTACCAGAATGGTGGCGGAGTGGGATCTCGGAGGGTGGATCCGGAACCGACTCATCGTGCAGACCATAAAGTTACCCTGAACCGGCGGCGATCAAAACCCCGCGCCACCCCTGGCATCGGTCGCATCCGGAGCACTGCCCCCGGGAGAGACCCTGACCGAACCAGTTCAGGATCGTCCTCCTTCGGCATCGCCGCGTCCGGGCGTAGCGGGACACGGCCCTGAGCTTGACCTTCTCGGCCCGCCGCCTGCTCCACCGATGCGCCAGGTCCCCCTTTCTCCAGAGTCGCAGCGCGGTCGTGGGGCTGCGGACCGGAGGGTGCGTTCGGTCGAGGAAGGAACGATGGATCCTGCCGTCCACAGGGCCGTGGAGGGCCACACAGAGGGCCGGCTCACCATCCCGCCCGCCCCGACCTGCCTCCTGGTAGTAGTCCTCGAGACTCCCCGAAAGCTGGTCGTGGGCCACGAGCCGGACGTCGGAACGGTCGATCCCCATCCCGAAGGCGTTCGTGGCGACCACGAGGGGCCGGCGGTCGGTGAGGAAGTACTCCTGAACGCGATCTCGCTCATCGCCGGGGAGGCCGGCATGGTAGGCATGAGCGGGCTGGCCTCGTCGAGCCATGGCGGACCGGATGCGCTCCACTCTGCGTCGGGTGGCCGCGTAGATGAGGCGGGCCCCCTGAAAGCTCGACACCAGGTGGTACAGGTGGTCGTTTCGTTCCCTCTCGCCAGTAGCGGAGCGCACCGCCCAGAGAAGGTTCGAACGATCGAAGCTCCCGATCTGACGATAGGGCTCCCGCATTCCGAGGATCGCCTCGATCTCACGGCGCACCCGAGGCGTCGCGGTGGCCGTCAGCGCCAGGACCGGGACGTCGAGCCTGCGACGAACCTCGCCGAGTTTCCGGTACGAAGGGCGGAAGTCGTGCCCCCAGCACGAGATGCAGTGGGCCTCGTCGACGACAAGAAGGGAGACTCGAAGTCGTTTCAGGAGAGGGCGAAATCCCGGCGAGTCCAGGCGCTCGGGGGCCAGGAGCAGCACACGGAGCTCCCCGGCCACGGCCGCGTCCTCGACCTTCCGGCGCTGGGCGCGGGAGAGACCCGAGTGAAGGGCCGCCGCCGCCATTCCGATCTCCTGGGCACGCCGGAGCTGATCGGCCATGAGCGAGATGAGGGGGCTCACCACCACCGTGAGGCCAGGCAGGAGGAGCGCCGGGACCTGGTAGCAGAGACTCTTGCCTCCCCCGGTGGGAAGGATGCCCAGGGCGTCGCGGCCCTCCACCGCCGCCTCCACAAGTTCCCTCTGACCGGGCCGGAAGGAGGGGAAACCGAAGTGGTGTTGGAGAACGGCCTCGAAGTCAGGGGGATTCATCCCTGAATACAGGGTCCAGCTCGGGGCAGTTACATGGCCGGATCGGCCAGCGGAAGCGACTCGGTCCGATCGCGACTCCCGGCCGGCTCGCCCGCACCTACTTCCTGGAAAAGGACTCCTCGCCCTCGTCCTCTCCGTCCCAGCCCTCGTCCGTGACCCACCACTCGTCCTCGACCTCCTCCCGAACGCCCTTCCCTCCCGGGAGAAAACGGATCGCGAAGCCGGCCGCCAGCGCCAGGATCGCGGCGGAGATCACCCATCCGCTGTCCAGGACCATGCCGCCCACGGCCAACGCTGCACCGATGACGAAGAGACGGACCTTCCACTCGAGCCAGGGATAGCGATCGGCCTTCCGGCTTCGGTCGATGAAGACGAGGGCGCACATGGCGTGTTCAGCTCCTCCGTTTGCGGTCGAGGAAGGCACGCACGCCCTCCTGGCAGGCTTCAGTCAGCCGGGCGAGGGTGTTCACCTCGGCTCCTCGGCCGATCCCCTCCTCCACGGAGAGCCCGTCCAACCCGTAGAGGAGACGCTTCGTGAGCTCGATGGCCGAGGCCGGACGGGAGGCCAACTCGCCGGAGAGCTTCAGCAGCTCCTCCGCGAAGGCTTCTTCGGACCAGACCCGATTCACCAGGCCGATCCGGTGTCCCTCGACCGCCCCGATGGCCTTCCCCAGCGTCACCAGCTCGAAGGCATGCCCCTCGGCCACCTTCCTGCGGAGGAGGGTCATGACCATGGCGGGAACGAAGCCCAGGTGGACCTCGGGGAAGCCCAGCCGGGCGTCCTCCCGCGCCACGATCAAGTCGCACGCCGTCGCCAGCCCACATCCGCCGGCCAAGGCTCTCCCGTGCACCGCGGCCACAATGGGCCGGGGATGACGACGCATTGCCAAGAAGAGGCGCCCCATTCGCGAGGCGTCCGCCAATGAGGCCTCCACTCCCTGTTCCGCCAGTGCCTCCAACTCAGCCAGATCGGCGCCCGAACAGAAGTCGGGGCCCCGCCCCTGCAGCACGAGGACCCGGACATCGGGGTCTTCGGCCGTCTGGTCCAGCGCCCGGGTCAGGGACTCCACCAGAGCGCCGTTCAGGGCGTTTCGCTTCTCGGGCCGATTCATGACGAGGTGGAGCACCCCGTCTGCCCCGGGCTCCCGGAGCAGAAGCTCCTCCGAGGGTGGGGCGACGCCGCCCCTCGACGCCTTCGGGATTTCAGACACCATGGTCCTCTTGTGGGTCCGTTCCCTGCACGGAACGGGACGCATCGAACCTGTCGGGCACCCGGCCGCGGCCCCGAACCCGCCGAGCCACCTCCACCGGAACCTCCACCTCCATGCGGAGGAGGGCGGTGGAGAAGACCTTGCCCTGGGCGTCGGTCATGAGGGAGACGGTCCCACCGCCCCCGAGCGCCCCGTGGAGGAGGAAATTGAGGGCGTGGAGGTTGGGGAGCTCGAAGCGCTCCACCTCTCCCCTCACCAGCTCCCCGAAGTGGGCCTTCACCCGGGCCTCGGTAAGGAACCTCCTGAGGAAGGGCCAGTCCTGGGGATCGTATGCGACCACCCCGACGTTGGCGGTGTCACCCTTGTCGCCGGACCGGGCATGGGCCAGATCCACGAGCTGCACCGTTTCGGTTTCCTGCGCGTCCGTCATCGTCAGACCTCCAGCGTCCGGACCTCGAGATGGGGCTGAACCGCTTCCTTCCGGATGAGGGCGGGCCAGAACGCCATGATCTCCTGAACCCGGGGACGCCCGCCGGCGAAGCCCGTCACCGAGGGCGGCCCCGTGAGGACGAGAGGAGCGATCTCCCTCGTGAACCGGTCCACGGCGTCCCGGTCCTGACCCCGAACGGCGAACCGAAGCTGGACCTCGGGAAGGTCGGCAGGGGGCTCCCCAGCCAGATGGCCGTGGGTGGAATCCCACCCCACCAGCTCCACCCGGATCTCGTCGAAGGAGAGCCCCAGGCGATCCAGGCGGGAGCGGAGGATCCGCTCCGCGCTGCGAGCCTTGGCGGCAGCGTCGGGCCAGGCGTAGACGAGTGTGCCCACGGCCTTGAACCCGTCCGCGTAGGCGATGGACACCTTCAGGAAGTCGGTGGCCGGCCGACCGCGGGCGCCGGAAACCCGGACCCGATCGGGTCCATCCTCGTCCAGGGTGAGCTCGGTCAGGTCGGCCACCACGTCGGGGGTGATGTAGTCGGCCGGATCCCCCATCTCGTAGAGCAACTGCTCGGTGACCACGGCCCGGGACACGCGCCCCCCCGTCCCGGGATGCTTCGTGACGGTGAAAGAACCGTCGGAATGCGCCTCCACCAGGGGAAACCCCACCCGCTCCATGGCGGGGATGGTCCACCAGTCGACCAGAGCGTTGCCCCCGCTGGCCTGGGCGCCGCACTCGTTGATGTGACCGGCCACGACCCCCTGGGCGATCCGGTCATGGTCCTCGTCGGACCACCCGAACTCGTGCATCATGGGCGCGTAGGTGAGGGCGGTGTCGGTGGATCGACCCGTCACCACCACGTCGGCCCCCTGGCGCAGCGCCTCCACGATGGGCGTGGCGCCGATGTAGGCGTTCGCGCTCTCCACCCGGTCCCGAACTGACGCCAGGGGCTCTCCCGTCTCCATGTGGCGGAGTTCGTGGCCTGCCTCGAGCAGGTGATCGAGGCGTTCCATGAGGTCGTCGCCAGTCACGACACCCACCCGGGCCCGGCCCCCTACACCGGCGGCCCGGCCGGCCTCCACGACGGCCTCGCCACAACCCTCGGGGTTCACGCCCCCGGCATTCGTGACGATCCGCACCCCCTTCTCCAGGCAGGCGGGAAAGATCCGCTCCATGAGGGGAGGAAAGTCCCGGGCGAAGCCGGCCTCCGGACGTCGACCTCGCTGCTTCTGCATGATGGACATCGTGACCTCGGCCAGATAGTCCATCATGAGGTAGTCCAGAGGCCCACCTTCTACCTGGCGGACCGGCGCATCCAGATCATCGCCCCAGAACCCCTGACCACTCCCGATCCGGATGAGCGAGGTGGGTCCTGACGGAGAGCGGGAGTCGGGTTCACTCATGCGATGCAGGCGTTGGACATTGGAATGGGGGCTGAAACTCGGCCTTCGAGCTCGAGAACCTCTGTTGGGAGGCCGCGACCAGGGCGGTCACCGGACGTCCCTGGGGAGGGTGAACGGGCCCAGGTGAGGACCATCGTTGTTCAGCGCGGCCCGGAGCAGCAGGGAGAGACTGTCGCGCAGCTCCTCGGGGAGGACCACTTCGTCGACGAAACCCCGGGCCCCGGCAAAGCGAGCGTCCAGTTGACGCTCGTAGTCCTCCCGCACCTGGTCCATCCGGGTGTTCAGGTCCTCGTCGGGCACCTTCCCCTCGGCCTTGAGCTTCTCTATCTGGCCGGAGAAGAGCGCCATGACCGCGCTCTCCCCCTCCATCACGCCCATCCGGCCGGTGGGAAGGGAGAGGATGAAATCCGGGTCGAAGCCCTGTCCCGCCATGGCATAGTAGCCCGCGCCCGACGCATGGTTCACCGTGAGCACCAGCTTGGGCACGGTGGCCGTGGCCATGGCCTCGACGAAGCGGGCCCCGGCCCGGATGATCCCCGAGTGCTCGGCCTCGGGTCCCACCATGAACCCCGAAACGTCCTGGACGAAGAGAAGGGGACGGCGCTGGCGGTTCATGGCCTCGATGAAGTACGCCACCTTCTCGGCGCTCTCGGTATAGACGATCCCGCCAAAGGTGGGCTTGCCGCCTCGGGGATCCTTCACCAGCCCCCGGGCGTTGGCGATGACGCCTACGGGCACGCCGTCCACGAACCCGGTCCCGCAGATCATCTCCCTGGCCCGGTCTGCCTGGAATTCGTCCAGTTCACCCTCGTCGAGGAGGCATTCGAGGAGGTCGCGGGTCTCGTAGACCTGCCGGTGGTCGTCGGGCAGGAGGTCATAGAGGTCACCTGGATCGCGGGCCGGCCGGGCCCCGGCGTCGGGAAGCTCCAACGACTTTGGTTCGAGGGGGAGCTCGCTCACCAGCTCTCGGAGCTTGGCGAGGCACGCCTCGTCGTCGTCCACACGGTAGTGAGCCACACCACTCACCTCGGTGTGCACCCGGGCACCACCGAGCTCCTCGGCCTCGACCACCTGTCCTGTGGCGCCCTTCACCAGGTTGGGCCCTCCAAGACCCATGAAGCTCGTGCCCTCCACCATGATGATGGAGTCGGAGAGTGCGGGCAGGTAGGCGCCTCCAGCGATGCACGGCCCCATGACGGCGGAGAACTGGGGCACCCGGAGGTACCGGCGCATGATGGAGTTGTAGTAGAAGATCCGGGCCGCCCCGTACTGGCCGGGAAAGACCCCGCCCTGATAGGGGAGGTTCACCCCCGCCGAGTCCACCAGATAGAGGATGGGGATCCGGCAGCGCATGGCGATCTCCTGCGCCCTGAGGATCTTGGTGATCGTTTCAGGCCACCAGGAGCCGGCCTTCACGGTGGCGTCGTTGGCCACCACGACCACTTCCCGCCCATGAATCCTCCCCACTGTCGTCACGACCCCGGCCGCCGGAGCCTCTCCGTCGTAGAGATCATGGGCCACCAGAAGGCCGATCTCCACGGAGGGCGCGTCGGGATCGAGGAGTGCCTTCAGTCGCTCCCTCGCGGTCCACTTCCCCTGGTCGTGCTGACGCTGGATCCGGCGCGGTCCTCCCCCGACATGAAGTCGCTCGCGGAGTTCGGTCAGTTCCCGAGACAGGGTGCGGAGCCGGGACTCCCCTCCGTCAGGCGTCTCATTTCCGGGCGGCTTGCCACCCCGAGGAGGAGCGCCCTGGGACTCCTCGTGGGCCGCGTCGGTCCCCATCCTTCACACTCCCTCGGGCTGGCGATTCTCCTGGAACCACTCCCGGATGTACGCCACGGCGTCGGTGGTGGGGGTCCCCGGTCCAAAGAGTCGGCCGATTCCCTTCTCCTTCAGGGTCTGCATGTCCTCTTCGGGGATGATGCCTCCTCCGGTGAGCAGGATGTCGTCGGCCCCCTCTGCGTCCAGAAGGTCCTTCACCCTGGGAAAGAGGGTCATGTGGGCGCCGGAGAGGACGGACATGGCCACCACGTCCACATCCTCCTGCACCGCCGCCGCCACGATCATCTCCGGGGTCTGATGGAGGCCGGTGTAGACCACCTCGAAGCCGGCGTCGCGAAAGACGCTGGCGATGACCTTCGCGCCCCGGTCGTGTCCGTCCAGTCCGGGCTTGGCCACCAGGACCCTGATCTTCCGGTCCCCTTCATTCATCTGTGTCGCTCCGTCAACGGTGAGTCTTCCAGATCTCGCAGACCTTCATGAGGTCAGCCCTGTAACCTACAAGTGCGTGGGTCGGAGGTCACCGGGTCCGAGCATCCAACCCGGTGGTGTTCGAAGGCTCCTGCTCCTGCCAGAGGAAGGAGGGGAGGGTCCGCTCGGTGGGCCAGAGTTCGTCGAGGGTCGAGGCATCGTAGAGTCGACCGTTCTTCATCACCTGCTCCACCGACGCCGAGTTCCGGATGTCCTCCAGGGGATCCGCGCTCAGGACGACGAGGTCGGCCAGCTTTCCCGGCTCCAGGCTTCCCAGCTCCTCTCCGTAGCCGATGGCCTCGGCCCCCAGGATGGTGGCGACCCGAAGGGCGTCGTGCTCCGGAAGCCCCCCGGCCTGCATGGCCCAGAGCTCCCAGTGGTACCCGAGCCCATGAAGCTGTCCATGGGCCCCCACGGCGGAGCGCCCTCCGGCGGCCACCAGGTCCCGGACGAATTCGGCGTGACGATCGAAGATGTGCTCGTCGGGGTGGAACCAGCCCGCCTGCCCTCCCCTGCCCCGGCGCGAGGCCTTCGCCTCGATCTCCTCCCAGGGGGTGAAGTGGCGCAGGCGCTCATTCCCGAATACGTCCTCGGTGGCGAAGAAGTAGTCCTCGGCCCAGGGCCCGCCGTAGGAGACCAGGAGGGTGGGCGTGTAGGTCGTCTGGGCCTCGACGAAGAGCTCCCGGACATCCCTGAAGAGGGGATAGACCGGAAGGGCGTGTTCCAGCCCGGAGTACCCATCCATGACCTGGGTCATGTTGAGCTTGTACTGCAGGCCCGCCTCGACGGTCGGCATCAACTCCAGCTCCCGGGCCGCCTGGATCAGCCACTGCCGCTGCTCCCGGTTCCCGGTCATGTACATCTTGAACTGGTGAACCCGGTAATGCTCCTTGTATCGCTCCAGGATGGTCCGGGCATGGTCCAGATCCCGAACCATGACCCTCGAGAAGACTCCCGGGCCGGTATGGGAAATCCGGGGGCCAAGCATCTGGCCCGTGTCCACCAGGTCCTGGTAGGTGAGGACGTCGGTGGTGGCGGTCTGGTTGTCGTGGGCCAGGGTGACGCCGAAGGCCAGGTTGGCCAGGTATTGCCAGACCTGAGTGCTGTGGATGTCCGGCAGGAGCCACTGGGTATGGTAGTGCACGTCCACGAAGCCCGGGAGGACCGTCCGTCCCTCCAGTTCGAGCTCGCGGGCCCCCTCGGGGAGCTCCACCTCGCCCCGGGGACCGATGGCCTCGATCCGGTTGTCCCGGATCACGATGTCAGCGTCCTCGATGATCTCATGGCCTCGCATGGTCAGGGCGCGACCGCCTCGGAGAACCACGAGCCCCTGGGGTCGGTCCCGATCCACCTCCAGTGTGATGGGGATCTCCCGGGGCGAATAGACCGGCTCCTCATCCTCGTCCCCGTCCTCTTCCGGATCGTCGTCCCCCGGGTCCTCCCTCTCGCGCTCCCGGGCCTCCGCCTCGGCGGCCTCCTCGGCCGCTCGGGCTTCGGCCAGGTCATAGATGACGTGAGTCCGGCCGATGGACCAGTGGATCCGCTCCCCGTCACTGCTCCAGGCCGGGAACTGTCCTCCGATGTCGGTGAGCTTGCGAACGGGGAAGGCCGCCGCGTCCGGGTTCGCCACTGAAATCGTCGGGGCGTCGGATCCGACCTGGGGCACGGTGACCTCGTAGAGATCCAGGTCCACCACCGCCAGGGCCCGCCTCCGGTCCGGAGCCATGTAGATCCGGCTCGCCCTGAGGGGCTCGGTGGCCCCAGCGGGGGTGGGTCCGGTCACCTCTAGGTGCTCCCGCTCGTCGGTCCCGTCCCAGCGGAAGGAGACCAGGCCGTCGGAGGAGCTGGAGGCGAAGATCCTGTCGGGATCCCCGGCAAAGTGAAGCCCTCCTCGTCCCGAGGCCGGGCCGATCACCTGGAGCTCGCCCCCCTCGGAGGGGACCCAGACGAACTCCTGGGCCAACCCCCCGCCGAACATCCCCCGGTTCTCCTGGGCGTCGCGGGCGGCGGACCGGATCGCCACGATCCGGTCTCCCGCCGGAGACCAGGCCAGGTCCCGGAAGTAGGCCGGAATCGAGGTGAGTCGGCGCGGCGCGGCCGACCCGTCGGCGGGAATCCGCCAGATATGTCCCCCGACCTCGTCGTCCCACCCCACGAATGCGAGGGCCGTCCCGTCGGGAGACCAGACGGGCTGATGATGGTTCTCTCCCTCGGTCTCGGCCAGGAGACGGGGTGTTCCATCGGGAAGGGACATGACATAGAGGCGATTCAGCGCCGTGAAGGCGATGCGGTCGCCGTCGGGTGACGGGCGGGCGTCACGGATCTGTCGAACCGTCAGGGTCGGGCCGTCATCCACCGGGAAGTCGAAGCGAACCTCGGGCCCCAGCTCCCGCTCCACCTGCACTGAGAACGGGATGGGTTCGGGTTCGCCAGGCGTGCCGTCCTCACCTACGCCGATTCGCCAGATCCTTCCCCCGTATGAGAGGACCACGCTCCGGGAGTCCGGTGTGAAGGCGTACCCGGGAAGCACGTCCTTCTCCGCCACCGACTCCTTTTCGTCTCGCTGAACCGGGAAGGCGAGCCAGCGCTCGTCGCCGGACTCCAGATCCCGGATCCGAAGCCCCGTCTCCGCAGCGTGGCGGGTCCCGTACACGAGCCAACGGCCATCTGGAGACAGGAGAGGGCGGAAGGCCGAACCGTATCGGGAACTCATCTCGGTCCGGGTGCCTCTCTCCCGGTCGTACACGGCCAGCTGGTACTGGGGAAACGCGGCGTTGTACTGCCACGCCCCGGTCC
The DNA here is from genome assembly GCA_007121555.1 of Gemmatimonadota bacterium. Taxonomy (GTDB): domain Bacteria; phylum Gemmatimonadota; class Gemmatimonadetes; order Longimicrobiales; family Gaopeijiaceae; genus PWLA01. The sequence continues at coordinate 15,094 of SKKH01000275.1, forward strand.
GCTGGGCGAACCAGAGATACCGGTCCTCGGGTCCGAAGGCGAGGCCGGTGGCCCGCAGGTTCTCCGGTTCGGTGAAGAGAGCGACCCCACTCCCGCCCTCGACGTGGTAGAGCCAGGGCTTCTGGGCCCGAGCGCCCTTGGACACCACCACGTACTGCCCGTCGGGGGTGAAGACGGGGGTGAGATAGCTGTCGTCCTTTCCCTCGGTGATCTGGATCGTGTCGGCCAGATCCGTGGAGATGATCCAGACGTTGTCACCTCCGTTCCGGTCGGAGATGAACACCACGCGCTCGCCGTCGGGGCTGAACCTGGGCTGGGCGTTGTACCCCATTCCCCTGGTGAGCCGGGTCGCCTCGCCCCCGGCCAGGGGCATGAGGTACAGGTCCCCCAGCAGGTCGAAGACGATCTGCTCTCCATCCGGGCTCACATCCAGGGAGATCCAGCTTCCCTCATCGGTCGTGAACGAGAGAGGCCGAGTGTCCTCGACCCCCTCGAGCGGGAGGTCCGAGAGGGCCGACGTGGTGTCGACGGAAGTCAGAACGAAGCTGCCGGGTGCAGGGGCCGCGGCGTGGACCTCGACGACGGCGAAAAGGGAGAACGCCAGAGCGAACACGAAAGCAAGGGCTGGCATGGAATGATCGGTGGAGGGGAATGGACCAGCAGAACGCCCGGGCGACTCGAGCTGGCTCCAGATGGAGACCGGACCCCTCAACATACTCTGAACGGCCGGAGGACTGGAAGGGTCGGCCCCTTAGAAGGGGCTGTTGAAGAACTGGAGCCCCCTCGGATTTCAGCCGGCCAGCTCCCTCAGGTACGCCGGGAGATCCCGGACCGCCGGAATCCGATCCACGGGGAAGTCCAGGCGCTCCGCCGGGTCCAGGAGAACGGCGGACATCCCGGCCTTTCGGGCGCCTACGACGTCCACGGGATAGAGGTCGCCGACGTAGAGGCACCGTGCCGTAGGAAGGCCCATCCGCTCCGCGCCCGCCAGGAAGATCTCGGGTTCGGGCTTCTCCACCCCCACCACCTCGGAGTCCAGGACGAACTCCACCAGGTCTCGCAATCCGGTCTGCACGAGGACCTCTTCCATTCGTCCGTCGGCGTTGGAAATGACGCCGAGCCGATACCCTTCTCTGGCCAGGGTCTCCAGCGCCTCCGCCGTGCCCATCTCGACGTGGGTCCACAGGTGCCAGCGGGCGTGTTCTTCTCTCAGGCGCGCACCGATGTCGTCGAGCCTCCCCGTCGGCACTCCCGTGTCCTGGAAGATCTCCATGAAGTAGGTCTTCCAGAGGTGGGGCTCGGTGCCCACGTGACCGTCTTGTACCCTCCGGGCGAGGTTCTCCCTGGCTCGCAGCTCGGCCCAGACGAAGAGATCTGCGTCCCAACGGACACCGGAGGCTCGATAGATCTTTCCCATTCGTTCCCGATCTGCGAACACGAGGGTGTTCCCTGCATCCAGGAGGATCCCCGCCGGATGCAGGGGTGGCGCATGACTCGGGCCGGAAAGATCCGGATTGGGATTTGAGGCCATTGGCTCGGCAATCGGTTCCGCGAAGAGAAGCAGAGGCCGGACGGGCCCGGCGAGCACCCGACGAATCGGCGTGGATCGTTACCCATCATCGGGCCGGGGGTTCGCCCCTGATCGGCCCAACCTGCACCACTTCCTACGCATGCGGTCGAGGATTTCAAGTTCTTTCCCTGGTTGCGATCCCAGCTGACCCCACCTAGGATGGCGAGATCATCGAAATTGAGGAGCGAGCTCGTCGCTCCCTGTCACCCGTTCCATCCGCTTGGACGGAGGTGGGGTATGTTGCAATTCATGTCAGCAGGGGCAGTCTTCTGGACGATATCCGCTCTGGCGGTCTCGTCACCCTCGGAAGCTCCCGGGGTTCCGGGTGCGCTTGCCAACTCAGGCGTGGTCGCCTCCGAGGCATCAGTATTCGAAGGAACGATCGAGGGGCGCGTCGTGCAGGCCGGTACGGGTCGGGCACTGGCCGGAGCTCAGATCGAGCTGGTCGACCTGGGCCTCGGGACCCTGGCAGGGGCTGATGGTCGATTCTCCATCACCTCGGTCCCGGCCGGAGAGGTCACGGTGCGAGTCCAGATCCTGGGTTTCGCAACGTCGAGTCAGACGGTGAGCTTGGCATCAGGCCAGACAGTCACTGTGGACTTTCAGCTCTCCCAGCAGGCGTTGGCACTGGATGAGGTGGTGGTGACCGGAACCGCCGGGGGAACCCAGCGCCGAGCCATCGGAAACGTGGTGGACCGACTCTCCGCCTCCGATATCAACGAACGCGCCCCCGTCGCGAACGTGAGCCAGCTCATCGGTGGTCGAAGCGCTGGAGTCACCATGCTGGCCGGTGTCGGGCAGGTGGGCGCCGGGCAGCGGATCCGAATCCGGGGAGCCAGCAGCATCGGTCTCGACAACGATCCCATCATCTACATCGACGGTGTGCGGATGGACAGCTCGCCGAACCGGGGTCCCGGTCAGCGTGGCGGCGCCAACGTGAGCCGCCTCAACGACCTCGACCCCGAGACGATTGAGTCCATCGAGATCATCAAGGGGCCTGCCGCTGCGACGCTCTACGGAACCGAGGCCTCCAACGGGGTGATCCAGATCATCACCAAGCGGGGTTCTACCGCCTCACCGGCTCTGGATGTGACCGTGCGCTCCGGCGCCAACTGGCTCTGGGACCCGGCGGGCCGACAGGGCCTGAGCTGGGCTCGAGATTCGAACAGCGGCGAGCTGATCAGCTTCAATGCATATGAGTACGAGCGGGACTTCGGTGAAGGAGATCTCTTCACGTACGGAGGCCTCCAGTCCTACAACGCCAGCCTCCGGGGCGGCACCGACGCCATCCGCTACTACATCACGGGCTCCTGGCACGACGAGACCGGGGCCGTGGATTGGAACTGGGACAAGCGTGGCTCGGGAAGGGCCAACCTGGACATCGTACCCACGGATCAGATCAGCATCCGGACGAGCATGGGCTATACGGAAGGACGCCGCCGCCTCGCCCAGGGCGCTCTTGCTATCGATCCGTTCAGCAACCTCTACTGGGCCACTCCGGCTCGGATCGATCAGTCCCGGGGCTTCTTCTGGGCCCCTCCGGAAGAGTTGCGCAAGGTGGAGGACCGTGCGGACATCGACCGGTTCACCGGAAGCTTCGAGATCCGCCACACTCCCTTCGACTGGTTCGTCCACCGGATGGTGGCCGGAGTCGACTCCAACCAGGAGCTCTATTCCCGACTCTTTCCTCGCCAGCCTGAGGGCTCGAACCACTTCTTCGGCGGTCAGGGCCTGGGCGACAAGTCCGTGACCCGCGCCCAGCGCCGTTTCGTGACCCTCGACTACGGTGCGTCCGCCACGTTTGGGCTTACCGACGAGCTTCAGGGCGTCACATCCGTCGGGTTCCAGTACTACCGGGCCCGCGATCTGACCATCGGAGCCACCGGAACAGAGTTCCCGGCCATCCCAATCACCACGGTGACCGGGGGAGCCAACCGGAATGCTTCAGAGTCCCTGGAGGAGAACGCCACCGTAGGAGTCTACCTGCAGCAGCAGATGGAATGGCGAAACCGGGTCTTCCTCACCGGTGCGGTCCGCTTCGACGACAACAGCGCATTCGGCCAGGAGTTCGATGCCGCGGTCTACCCGAAGCTGAGTGCGACCTGGGTCGTCCACGAGGAACCCTTCTGGGACCTGGACTGGGTGAGCCAGTTCCGGCTTCGGGCCGCGTGGGGTGCGGCGGGTCAGCAGCCCGGCACCTTCGATGCCTCCCGTCTCTACACCCCACAGATCGGATTCAACGACGAGCCCAGCCTCATCCCCAACGCCTTCGGGAACCCCGAGCTCGAGCCTGAGCGGGGCGAAGAGATCGAATTGGGCTTCGACGCCGACTTCATGGATGGACGCGTCAGCCTCGTCTACACTCGGTTCGACCGGTGGACTCGAAACGCCATTGTGAGCCGGGGGATTCCCCGCTCGTTGGGTTTCCCGGGTGGTCAGGTGGTGAACCTGGGTCTCGTCAGGGGATGGGGGAACGAGGTGGCCCTCGACCTCCAGCTGATGGAGAGCCCTCGCTTCACATGGGATCTGGGGATCCAGCTCGCGAACTTCGAAAACAGGATCGAGGATCTGGGAGATGAGGGCGTGATCGGCTCGGGAGAGATCCAGCAGCGAGTGGGCTTCTCCATCTCCGACCGGTACATGAGAAGGGTCGTCTCGGCCGAAATCGACGAGGCTGGGAACCTGCTCAGCGCTCTCTGTGATGGCGGGACGGGTCGAGACGGAGTCGAGCCGGGCGGCCCTGCAGTCCCCTGCGACGAAGCGCCCCTCGTCTGGTGGGGACACACCCAGCCGACGTGGGACATCGGGGTCACCAACGACTGGTCGTTCGGCCCCTTCAGCCTCTACGCCCGGGTCGACGCCTCGGGTGGACACTACCAGCTCGATTCCTCGGGTCCGGCTGCTATCACCAGCGTGGGCGTAACGCGGCTTTCCCTGACCCGAGACGATCCTCTCGTCCAGGCCTACCGCACGGTCGGCCGGAACCCCATGGGCACGTACAAGGCCGGCTTCGCCCGTCTGCGGGAGGTCTCGCTCTCCTACTCCATGCCGCCCTCGTTGGCCCAGCGGATCGGTGCGCAGCGAGGGTCGATCTCGGTGGCGGGTCGGAACCTGGCCATGCTGTGGACGGCTCAGGAGGGTTGGAACACGCCGCGGAGCGGACAGATTTTCCCGGAGGTCGGAGATGGAAGGCTCTGGGACCCGGAAACCCGGGGTAGCGCCAACCTCTCCACAGGCTTCCAGTCCGTGATGCCACCACTGGCCAACGCCGTGGTGACCGTTCGCCTCGGCTTCTGAGATGACGATGAGACCTACTCCATCGCCCGACTCAGACCATCATCGGCTTCCAGCCCAGAAACCAGTCAGGAATTCTGACATGACCACATCTCGACATCAGACCATATCCAACAACTCCCGGCCCCTCGGGCGGACGGCCAAGAAGCTCTTCCTGGCTCTGACCCTTCCCGTCATGCTGGTGGCCTGCGACAACCTTCTCACCGTGGACGTCCCCGGCGCCGCCTCCGAGGAAGACCTTGCCAACCCGGGCCTCGCCAGAACTCTGGTCGTGGCGGCGCTCGGAGAATTTGAATGCTCCTTCGCTCAGTATGTCACGACCAACGGCATTCTCACCCGGGAGTTCGAGAGCGCCAGCGGGTTCCGAGCCACGAACATCTGGAACAGCCGCCTCGAGACCCTGGACGAGACTATGGGGAGCTGCCCCACCTCCAGGGCTGCGGATGGATTCGGCTACTGGGCCCCCATGCAGACGGCCCGCTTCCTGGCAGACGACGCGTACCAGCGAGTTTCTGACTTCCCCGCCGATCTGGTACCGAATCGCGAGAGGAAGCTGGCCGACCTCTCCGTCTACGGAGGGTTCAGCTATCTCCTACTGGGTGAGGGATACTGCGAAATGGCTGCGGATGGAGGCCCGCTCCTCAGCCGGCAGGATGTCTTCGGAATTGCGGAGGAACGATTCACCCGTGGCCTGACCCACGCCCAGGCTTCCGGAGACAACAGCATTCTCCAGACCGGTTACCTCGGCCGGGCACGGGCCCGACTCTACCAGGGTGATCTGGCCGGAGCGGCATCCGACGCTCGTCAGGTATCCGAAGGTTTCGTGAGAGACGTGAACTTCTCGTCGACCCAGATCCGCCGGGAGAACCGCTGGCCCACCCTTACCATGAACATCCGACGCCTCACCGTGGGGCCCGACTACCTGGAGCTCACGGTCGACGGTGAACCCGATGTTCGGGTCCCGGTCCTGGACACCGGTGGACCGGGTGAGGATGCGGTGACCCATTTCTTCCAGCAGCAGAAATACACGTCGCAAAGTGACAACATTCCACTCGCTTCCTGGGTGGATGCCCAGCTGATCATCGCGGAGGCCGAGGGTGGAAGCGCGGCCGTGGATGCGCTGAACCGGGTGAGGGAGCACTTCGAGTTGCCCGCCTACACTGGAGATGGGAGCCTGGAGGACGTCATCGAGGAGCGACGCAGGACCTTCTTCATGGAGGGCCAGCGGCTGAACGACATGCTCCGCTTCGACATCCCCTTCCCCAGCGGGACCAGCAACAAGGGGGATCCCTTCGGTTCCACCACCTGTATCCCCCTTCCGCAGAACGAACGCTTCAACAACCCCAACATTCCGAGCTGATGGGTCCAGTCTGAAGCTCTGGAGGGCTGTTGAAGAGCTGAAGTGAAACGAGCGAGGGGGTGGCCCAACCGGGCCACCCCCTCGTGTTTTTGCGCGACACGTCCGGCCCGTCGAGCCCCCCCGGTCTTCTGCTCCGACCCGAAGCCCTCGGCCCGCCCTCGTCCTCCCTCCAAACCACCGTCAGAAGAAGACCGGCTCCTTGTAGGACCCGAAGACCTCTTCCATGGCGTAGCGGATCTCGTAGAGCGTGCAGTAGGCGCGGGCGCAGTCCAGGATCCGGGGCACGAGGTTCTCTCCGGTCCGTGCCGCCTCGGTCAGGGCGGTGAGGGTGCGCTGGACCTCCTCGTCATTTCGGTCCTCCCGCAGCGCGGCCATGCGGGCTCGCTGCCGCTCCTCCACGGTGGGGTCGAGCCGGAGCGTGTCGATGGTGACCTCTTCGGACCCATCGGTGAAGTCGTTCACGCCGACGATGGTCCGCTCGCCGGACTCCACCTCCTCCTGTTGCCGCATGGCCGCGTTGGCGATCTCCTTCTGGAACCAGCCGGTCTCGATCCCGGGAACCACCCCGCCCACCTCATCGATCTCGGCGAACAACTCCTCGGCTTCGGCTTCGAGTTCGTCGGTGAGGGACTCCACGTAGTAGGAGCCAGCCAGGGGGTCGATGGTGTTCGGGACGCCGGTCTCGTAGGCCAGGACCTGCTGGGTCCGGAGGGCGATCCGAACCGACTTCTCAGTTGGGAGGGCCAGGGTCTCGTCCATGGAGTTGGTGTGGAGCGACTGGGTGCCCCCGAGCACGGCCGCCATGGCCTGATAGGCCACCCGCACGATGTTCGTCTCGGGCTGCTGCGCCGTGAGGGTCACTCCCGCCGTCTGGCAGTGGGTCCGGAGTCGCCACGACGCGGGGTTCTTCGCTCCGTAGGTCTCCTTCATGGTCCGGGCCCAGATTCGGCGAGCCGCGCGCAACTTCGCGATTTCCTCGAAGAAGTCGTTGTGGATGTCGAAGAAGAAGGAGAGCCGGGGAGCGAAGCTGTCCACGTCCAGACCCCGGGCGATCCCCCGTTCCACGTACTCGAACCCGTTCCGGAGGGTGAACGCCAACTCCTGAGACGCCGTGGCCCCGGCCTCCCGGATGTGATAGCCCGAGATGGAGATGGGGTTGTAGAGCGGCGCGTTCTCGGCGCACCAGTCGAACATGTCGACGATGGCCCGAAGCGCCGGCTCGGGAGGAAAGACCCAGGCATGCTGGGCCTGGTACTCCTTGAGGATGTCGTTCTGGACCGTGCCCCGAAGCTGATCCGGGCTCACGCCCTGCTTTTCGGCCGCCGCCACGTAGAAGCAGAAAAGAATGATGGCCGGGCCGTTGATCGTCATCGAGACGGAGACCTGGTCCAGCGGGATCCCGTCGAAGAGGGCCTCCATGTCGGCCAGCGACGAGATCGCCACCCCACAGACCCCCACCTCGCCCAGGGACCTGGGGTGGTCGGAGTCATAGCCCATGAGGGTCGGGAAATCGAAGGCCACGGAGAGCCCGGTCTGCCCGTTCTTCAGGAGATAGTGATACCGCTCGTTCGTCTCCTCGGCAGTGGCGAAGCCTGCGAACTGCCTCATGGTCCAGAGCCGGGTCCGGTACATGGTGCCATAGGGGCCCCGAGTGAAGGGGTATTCGCCGGGTAACCCCAGGTCCTCGGCGTACTTCTCGTCCAACCGGTCCAGGGGAGTGTAGAGCGGTTCCACCTCCCGTCCTGAGACCGAGGTGAAGGAGTCGTCTCGCTTGGAGGCCTTGGTGTAGCTCTCCTTCCAGCGGGCGACCTCCTGCCGGAGGGCGTCCAGCTCCTCTTCCTTCCGGCGAAGCTCATCCTCCAGGTCAGAGGCGGGGACTTCACGTTCGATGGTGGACATCCGGGCTCCAGACTGAGGTCGTTCCGGGGTCGAGTTCGACACCGGTTGGGTTGCGACGGTACATGAAAAGATGCCGTTTCCGGGAAGGGGGGTCAACGTGACAGCCCTTCTCACGGACCCGGCGGTCGGGGTGAGCTACCTCCCTACCGAGGCGCCCACATAGAGGGCCCTGGCGGCCACCGGGTGTCCCGTCAGATCCAGGTGCCTGGAGTTCGTCAGGTTCCTGCCATCCAGGAAAAGTGTACCGAATGGCGTGGGGGCTTCGAGCCGAAGGTCCAGTTCCACGAAGGACTCCTCGGCCGTGCGGCGGGAACGGGCCAGGTGGACCGATCCGAGCACACTTCGGGGCAGCTCCTGACTCAGGCTGAGCCGGATCCGGTCCTGGATGGGGCGAAGGAGCTGCTTCGACTCGAACTCGGCAGGGACGTCGGCCGCCAGGCTGAGCCAGGTGCCCGCGATGTTCACGCTGGTGCCGGAGTCGAGCCGCGCGCCGGCCTCCATTTCGAGGCCGCGGGTCCGACTCCGATTCACGTTCCGGGTCACCCAGATCGCCTCCGAATCTCCCACGGGCCGCGCCCAGTCGATGAGATCCCGACCGGTCCGCCGGAAGCCCGTGATTCCGAGCCAACGGTCCATGGTGGACGTGCGCAGCGTCCCTCCCAATTCCACCGAGGTGGATCGCTCGGGGTCGAGCTCCGGGTTGGCCGCATGCACCGGATCCTGATAGTGGCGCTCGGTCCAGGAAGGCCCGCGAAAAGCCCGTCCCACCGATCCGTGCAGCCGGAGTCCCGCGCCCAGATCCAATCCGGCGGCCAGGGAGGGCGAGGTAAATCCTCCCCACGGACCGTACCGATCATGCCGGAGCCCGGCCGTGAACTCGGGGCCCCAGGCTGGGATCACCGCGGCCTCCGCGAAGAGCGCCCCCCTCCCTTCGGCTCGGTCTCCCAGGGCGTTGCTCCGAAGTTCGTGACGGGCCAGCTCGGCCCCTCCGGCCAGGGACAGACCGCCCAGAGGGGCACCCCGGACCACGAGTTCGGCGGCCACCTGATCAGAGGTATGCCGGTTCCTGTACCCCGCGGGGTCGGCCCGATCGAGGATGAAGTCGTCGCCGTGCGAGCGCCACGAGACCCGGGGCTCCAGACTCACCGAGGCCCCTGGATCGGAACGCCACCCGGCGTGGGCGGTCCGGGTCCGGGTTGTCTCGTGAGAGGGGAAGGGAGCGTAGAACCCATCCGCCCCGAAGGCTCTGCGCGCGGTAGCCGCGCCCACCCGGAGCTCACCCTCCGCCACGGGCACTCGAAGGTCCAGAGAGCCGATCCGGCTGTCCCACTCCGTGCCTTCGCGGTGACCGTCGGACCGGCCCCGCTCGCCCGAGAGCTGGAGCGATCCCTCCCCGGGAAGGCTCACCCCGCCCTGGAGCAGGCCCGAGGCCGTCCCGAAGGACCCTCCCTCCACGCGACCCGACCAGGCACCGCCATCCCGTGTCACCACGTTCACGACGCCTCCCACCGCATCACTGCCGTAGAGCGCCGAACCGGGACCCCTGAGGATCTCGATGCGCTCCACCCGCTCCAACGGAACGGTCAGGTCGAGGTCGAAGTGCCCGGTCTGGGGGTCGCTCATTCGGACTCCGTCCACGAGCACCAGGAGCTGCTCGAAGCCGGCCCCCCGGATCGAGAGGTCCGCCTGAGCCGGGGAACGGGCGCCGAGCTCCACGGAGGTCGCCCACTCCAGGGCCTGGGCCAGATTCCGGACCGGGAGGCGGTCCAGGGCCTCACGATCCATGACCTGCACCGAACGGGTCCGGAGGGGAAGCCCCGAGCTGATCCGGGAGCCCAGGACCGGTAGCGTGTCCAGGGCGATGGGATCCTCCGCCTCCCCCGGGAGCTGAGCTGCACCGGGGGCCGGGATGGCGATCAACCCCACCAGCAGTCCCAGGGCCAGGGCTCGAATCATGGTCTTCACGTTGAATGCCCCGCTCCGTGCGAACTCTGGTCCGGAGCGGTTGACGACCCCTCCCCGTGCGGGTCGTCGGGGAGGGCCGCCGCGTCAGCCGCCGGGAGCGGAGCGTCGCCCGGATCCATCCCCAGTCGCCGCAGAAAGTGGGACGCCTCCGAATAGGGCGTCCCCTTCCCGGCTCCGATTCGGTCCAGCGCCCCGGCCAGCGCATCGTCCCCGCCAGCCAGTACCCGCCGAACTCTGCGCCGGGCCTCCCGGTCCAGAACCTCCCGGATGCGATCGGCCATCCGGTCCCGCCGTCGGGCCTCCAGCTCCCCCGACTCCAGGAGCCAGCTCCGGTGCTCGTCCACTGTGGCTCGCAGCACCTCCACCCCATCGCCGCTCTGCGCCATGGTGAGGAGGACTGGAGGCTCCCACGAGGGTAGGGAGTCCTGGGCATCATCTCCGTCCGGCCCTCCCTCCTCCTCGTCCTGCCCGCCCGTCACCGGCTCGGGACTCACGGCGGCTCCGTGGTGACCGTGATGCCCGGCAGCCCCTGCGGCCTTTCCGGTCCGGAGCTTCAGGGCCATCCGAATCTCCCGGACGAGTCGATCGGCCCCGGGCCGGTCCGCCTTGTTTACCACGAAGATGTCGGCGATCTCCATGAGACCGGCCTTCATGGCCTGAATCCCGTCCCCAGACTCCGGGGTCAGCACCACCACCACCGTATCGGCGGCTCGGGTCACCTCCAGTTCGGTCTGCCCCACCCCCACCGTCTCGATGAGGATCCGGGGGAACCCGTAGGCATCCATGACGTCCACCACCTCCTTCGTGGTGGTCGCCAGCCCCCCCAGGGACCCCCTGGAGGCCATGGAGCGGATGAAGATCCCCGGATCGGTGGCAAGGTCGTTCATCCGGATCCGGTCACCCAGAAGCGCCCCCCCCGAGTAGGGTGAGGTGGGATCCACCGCGACGATCCCCACCTCCTCGTTCGCATCCCGGCAGAGGTGAGCGAACGCCGAGACCAGGGAAGACTTCCCTGCCCCTGGAGGGCCGGTGATCCCCACCCGCGCCCCGCCGGACCGCCCTCGAATCAGGAGGGCGTGGAGGAGGGCCTGAAAGTCGGCTCGTTCGTTCTCGACCACCGTGATTGCCCGGGCCAGGGCGATTCTCCGGTGCTCGAGCATGCCGTGAAGGAGCTCGTCCAGGTGCGGGGGTAGAGACACCGGCACCTCCGAATCTGGGGAAGAAGCACGTCGGCTCCTGGAATCCAATACGCTCATGAGTTCGCCGCGGTCGTGGTAGCGGGGCCGCTGGTTCCGGCGCCCCGTGCCTGAAGTCGTGGTCGCCTACTTGGGCGGGGGCCGAATGCCCCGGGCGTGCCGGAGAGGGTTCTCCAGCAGGTGGGTAGGCACCAGGAGGGTGAAGAGAAACATGATCAGGGCCGCCAGGAGCCCGGCGGCAAGAAGCCACAGGTTTCCGACGGCAATGTAGAGGATGGCCGAGATGAGGGCGGTCGCCGTGGCGAACACCGAGAGAAGCAGCCGGCGGGCCTGAAGGTGGAGGAACCGCTCCTGGGACTGGGCATCCCGAGGATGGACCCGGATCCGGAGTTCCTCCCGCTCGACTCGGGTCAGGAGGTCCCGGATGGAGCGGAGACTCGAGACCGCTTCGGTCATGGCATCCCGAGCCATGGTGAAGGGCTCACGCGCCGTCTCCTTCATGATCCGGGAGCGGTGGGATCCGATGACCCGGCGGATCAGGAAGAGTCCGTTGAAATCAGGGTCGTATCGGAAGCCGATCCCCTCGAGGAGGACGGCCGCACGGAAGAAGTAGACGAGCTCCTGGGGAAGCAGGAGGGGCCAGGTATAGAAGGTGTCCCACACCTCCTGCATGATCTCCTGCACCCGCTCCCGATGGGAGGTGCGAGCCCGCTCCATGATCCGCATCACCTCGGTGGCAGCCTCCCGGATGTCCCCCCGGGCCACCTCGGGAGAGACCATCCCCAGCCGGTACATCCCGTTGATCATCCCGTCCAGATCCTCCCGCTCCACCGCCAACGCCACGGACAAAATGCTGTCCCGGGTCCACCTGGGCACCTCGAGCGCCATTCCCCAGTCCAGCACCACGATGTTCCCTTCGGCGTCCACGAGCAGGTTGCCCGGGTGGGGATCGGCATGGAGGAATCCGTCCAGCATCATCATCCTGAGGTACAGCCCTGCGAGACGCTCCAGTACATCTTCGAAGTCCAGCTCTCCGGAGGCGAATCGTTCGTGGAGGCGATCCACCTTGGTCCCCTTGAGGTACTCCATGACCAGGACCCGTCGGGAGGAAACCTCGGGCACCACGAGGGGCGCCCGGACCCGAGCGTCGCCCCTGAACGCCTTCCGGAATCGCTCCATGTTCTCAGCCTCCCGTCGGAAGTCCATCTCCTCCCGGACCCGGACCGAGAATTCGCGCACGACGTTGGTGATCCCGCGCACGTGGTGGTTGGGGAAGAGGATGTTGACCCAGAAGAGAATCCGGAAGGAGAGGTCCAGGTCCAGGGCCACCATGTCCTCGACCCCGGGGCGGAGGACCTTCACCGCTACCTCCTGACCCCTGTAGCGGGCCCGATGCACCTGACCCAGAGAAGCCGCCGCCATGGGCTCGTCCCGGAACTCCTCGAACACTTCGCTCACCGGCCGGCCGAGTTCCGACTCCACCACACCCCGAGCGGCGGCTGCGGTGATGGGGGGGACCTGATCCTGAAGAGTGCTGATGGCGGAAAGATAGGGCTCGGGCACCAGATCGGCCCGGGCGCTGAAGATCTGCGCCAGCTTGATGAAGGTGGGGCCCAGGTCGGCAATGGCTGCGGACAGGCGATCCGCCCTTTTCTGGTGCTGCTCCCCGGTCCTGCGAGCCGGAGAGCCGATCAGGATGAACCGGCGCCGATCTCGGAGAAACGCGAATAGAAAAGGAAAGAGCCGCAGGAGGATCCGGATTCCCCGGAACACCCGATTCAAGAATCCTCCTCTGGAGCTGCGAACACCGCCTGAACCAGCTCTTCCTGGAGACGATAGAGTCGACTGTCCTTCCGCTCCTCAGGCGCCTCCGGATGGTCGTGTCCGAGAACGTGGAGCAGGCCGTGGAGGACCAGGCGAACCAGTTCCTCCTCCTGGGAGACCCCTTCCCTGCGAGCCTGCCGTCGTGCCTGTTCGAACCCCACGTAGATATCGCCGTGGGGCGCTTCTCCCTCGTCGTGAAGAGCGAAGGAGAGGACATCCGGAATCCAGTCGTGATCCAGATAATCCCGATTCAGCTCCCGGATGGCCTCGTCGCCGAGAAAGGTGATGGACATCTCCCCTTCTCCCACGCCCTCCCGGACCAGGGCCAGACGCACGGCTCGCTCCAGAAGGGCATGAGGAAGCTCAGCTCCGTCGGGTGCGCTCAGATGAAGCAAAGTGGATGCACCGGTCATCCGCCACCCCCGGACCCGTCGGGATCGGGGGTGGCCGCTTCGGTCCTGGCAGTGGCCGGCGTGCTGGGGCTCCTGCTCTTCGGGGCGGTCGATCCCTCGATGGGTGCCGATGCCCGGTCCTCCGGAGAGGAGGCGCCATCGACGGAGTCACCGTCGCGCCCTGCGGCGGGGGTTCTCTCCTCTGGCAAGGGAGACGCGTCGGGGGGAGCGCCCGTCAGATGCCGGGTGGAAGGATAGTCGATCCGGTGGTGGTAGAGACCGGCGAGGACCTTCACGAACTGCTCCTTGATGATCCCCACCTCCCTGAGGGTGAGGGGGGCCTCGTCGAGTTGGTTCGCCTGGATCTTGCCCTCGACGATGTTGTCGATCAGGTCCCTGACCCGTTCGGGAGTGGGTTCCTGAAGTGTACGGGTGGCCGATTCGACCGAGTCGGCCAGCATCACGATGGCGGTTTCACGGCTCTGGGGCTTGGGCCCCGGATAGCGGTAGGACTCCGCGTCGACCTCTTCATCCTCGCCCGCCTCCGTGCGGGCTCGATCCAGAAAGTAGGCGATCTCCTGGGTTCCGTGATGTTCGGGAATGAAGTCCATCAGGACATCGGGAAGCTTGGCCTCCCTGGCCAGGCGCATCCCCTCGGTCACGTGCTCACGGACCACCGCTGCCGAGGTGGCGGGCTTCAGTTTGTCGTGGGGATTGCGTCCCCCGGGCTGATTCTCGATGAAGTAGTGGGGTTTGAGCATCTTGCCCACGTCATGGTAGTAGACCCCCACACGACAGAGGAGTCCGTTCGCGCCGATAGCGTTGGCGGCCGCCTCCGAGAGGTTGGCCACGTTGATCGTATGTGCATAGGTGCCCGGGGCCTCCATGGAGAGCCTTTTCAGGAGGGGCCGGTTGGGGTCCGCCCACTCCAGGAGGGTCTGATCGGTCGTGATCCGTGTGAACCACTCGAAGACCGGGAGGAAGCCCATGGCCAGGATGGCACTCACCACGGCATTTCCTCCAGCCCAGGCCAGCGCCAGGGCAACCCCTCCGGCGTCCCGGCCCGTCACGAGCCCCAGCGACCCGATGGCCGCCAGATAGACCGCGGCGATGATGGCGATGAAGATCCAGGTCTGGGCCCGCCTTCGCACGGCTCGAACCGAGAGCGCACCCGCGGCTCCTCCGAGGAAGACCGGAACCCACGCGTACACGCTCTGGAACGGGAGCTGGATTCCGACCAGAACCGTCAACACTCCCACGAGGATCAACGCCAACCGACCATCCCAGAGAACCGCCACCGCCAGCGAAACGAAGGCGATGGGAAGTACCTCAGGGGGGAGTGCGTTGGCCGCAACGATTCCCGCCGACCCCGCGAAGGCGAGGATCAACGCCGACTGGAGAAGGACCCAGCGGAAGTTGTGGTACACCTCGCCCCGGAAGAAATAAAGGAGGATCCCAAAGACTCCGAGGATCAGGAGGTTCAGCGCCACACTGCCGAAGAAGGGGAGGAACTGGAAGCCCCGGTCTTCGAGTTGACCCGCCGTTCGCAGCGCCTCTTCATACGCCGCAAGGCGCTCGACTTCGGTCTCGCCGATCTGCTGGTTCGCCCGAACGACCGCCTCGCCCTGGAGCACTGTGGACCGATTGGTGGGAACTGCACGTCGGGCCGCATCCCGATCCAGCTCGGTCATCTCGGCGTCGTAGCGGAGGGTCGTGTTCATGAACCGGATGAGCGTCAGGCGGAGGAGTTCGTCCAGGTCTGATCCCGCGGTGCCCGGAAGCATGCCCGCCACCCGCTGGTAGAAATCCGATGCTGTCAGCACCGAGTCCCGGGAGACATATCTCTCCTCACCCTCGGAGTCCACCACCAGAAGCCTTCCCCCTGGAGAGGTCTCGGCACGGTCGGCCTCATCCAGGACCCCCTGGGGAAGGAGTTCATTCACGGCTCGGAGGGTGGTCTGCCGCAACAGGACTCGCGAATCGTCCCGGAGCAGAAGCTCCCGCTGGCCCGCCGAGGCCGCGATGCCGAGATCCGAGAGGTTCCGGGAGAGCGCGGCGTGGGGATCGTTGGCCTCGGACGCCGATGCCGCCCGGTCGAAGAAGTCCTCCAGCGATCTGGCCATCTCGTCGATGGCTTCGGTCTCGAGCCGGAAGGTGGGAGGAACGGAGGCCGCCGCGGCGCTCCGCTCCCGCTCCAACTCATCAGGGTTCTTGGGAACCCCGAAGGTGAGCGAGGCGATGACATCGTCCTCGGCCACCATTCCGACCTGATACCGTCCCATCTCCGGCCCCGGATCAGGCGGGAAGAGGAGGGTCACGGCCAGTGCCAGGAAGAGCAGCAGGCCCATGCGTGCGCCATGATGGAGCGCACCGTCCGGCCACCTCCGCCCGGGCGGACGTGAGAGTTTGGCCAGAGGGGTCTGATCCCCGTTCCCCCGCCCCCCACCTGAAGTGACCGTCACCTAGAGATCCTCGTCCAACCGGTCGGCGTCCGCATACGCTCGTATGATGTCCTTCACCAACCTGTGGCGAACCACGTCCGCCCCGTCCAGGTAGATGAAGGAGATCCCGTCGATCCCCGTGAGGATCTGCTCGACCTGGAGGAGGCCCGAACCCTCGGCTCTCGGAAGATCGATCTGGGTCTTGTCACCGGTGATGACGACCTGGGAGTTCAGACCGAGTCGAGTCAGGAACATCTTCATCTGGGCCGCCGTCGCGTTCTGGGCCTCGTCCAGGATCACGAACGCGTCGGAAAGGGTTCGGCCTCGCATGTAGGCCAGGGGCGCGATCTCTATGGTCCGGTCCTCCAGAGCTCGAGCGACCCGGTCGGCGGGAATCATGTCCTCGAGCGAATCATACAGAGGGCGGAGGTACGGATCGACCTTCTCCTGCAGGTCCCCCGGTAGGAACCCGAGATTCTCGCCCGCCTCCACGGCAGGGCGGGCCAGGATGATCCGACGCACGCGCTTCCGGTAGAGGGCATCGACCGCGGCGGCCACCGCCAGGTAGGTCTTCCCCGTGCCGGCCGGTCCGATACCAATCACGATGTCGTGGTCCCGGATCGCCTCCAGATAACTGGCCTGGCCCGGAGAGCGGGGCGTGATCACCTTCCGTGTGCCGGGAAGCGCGATCCGAAGCTCCTCTCCCGTCTCCACCGTGAGGCTTCCGCCCTTCCTCTCGAACTGCTCGGCGAACCGGGCCACATCCCCGGAATCGAAGGGGGCCCGCATTCGGGCCAATTCCACCAGGTGCTGCAGCACTGGGACGGCCTGCTCCAGCCGTTCCACCTCACCGGACAGGATCAGGTGGTCACCCCGAAGCACGACCCGAATCCCATAGCGGCGAGCCAGCTCCTGCATGTTGGCGTCGTTCACCCCGGCCAGGAGGAGCTGATCGGCCCCTTCTGCGCTCAATCGATGCTCTACGATGGTACCGCTCGTTTCCGTCATGCTCCCCCGTACCCCGAACTCGGGATCGAAGATGGTTCCCGGAAATGTTCCCGGGTCCGGCAAAGTCCCCGATGTGGGACTGGGCCGAATCGTTGGCCCTCCACTCAAGCTACCCGTCGTCCCCCCGGTCCGTGCCCGAGCTTCGCGGCTCGATCCGGAGGCGAAGCTCCCGAAGGTCCTCGGAGTCGACGGGGGCTGGTGCTCCCTCGAACAGCGCCCGGGCCGCCGTGGTCTTGGGGAAGGCGATCACATCTCGCAGGCTCGGGACCCCCAGGAAGTCCTTCACCATCCGGTCCATTCCCAGGGCGATCCCCCCGTGGGGCGGTGCCCCCGAGGCCAGAGCCTCCAGGAGAAACCCGAACTTCCGATCGATCTCCTGGTCGTCCAGTCCGAGGATCCCCAGCACGCGGCGTTGCAACGCCGGGTCGTGGATCCGAAGGCTCCCCGATCCCAACTCCGATCCGTTGTATACTAGATCGTATGCAATGCCTCGAACGGACAATGGGTCCTCTCCCAGTCGGTGGACGTCCTCGGGATGGGGGAGCACGAACGGGTGGTGGTTGGCCCACACCTTTCCATCTTCCTCTTCGAAGAGGGGGAAATCCAGCACCCAGAGCCAGGCATGATCTCGAACGCGAGCAAGCTCCATGGCCCCAATCACGGCAGATCGCGTGGCGGAAAGGGCCGGAGAGGTCACGCGATCCGGTCCGGCTGCAGCCAGGAGAAGGTCGCCTTCACGGGCGTCCAGGGCGTCCCAGTGCCCTTCCTCGAGCCAACGGGAGAGGGGGCCGCTCCCGCCATCGTCCGTCCGTTTCGCCCAGAGCAGGCCGGGGGCGCCGGCAGCCCGAGCCGAGCCTTCGATCTCCTCGATCTCCCGGCGAGACAGGGACGCCCCATCCGGGATGCGGAAGCCCCGGATCCGACCCCCCTTGGCCACGGCCCCCTTCAGAATGTTCGAATCGGCCGACCCCAGGACCTCGGTCCAGTCCTCGACCTCCAGCTCCCAGCGAAGATCCGGACGGTCTGAGCCGAATCGATCCATTGCCTCGGTCCAGGACATCCGCATGAAGGGGGGAGTCGCCTCGATCCCCGCCACCGGAGCCAGGGCGGCCATGAGTCCCTCGATCCACTCCAGAATGTCCTCGGCGCTCACGAAGGCCGCTTCCAGATCGATCTGGGTGAACTCCGGCTGCCGGTCGGCCCGAAGGTCCTCATCTCTGAAGCAACGGGCGATCTGCATATACCGATCGAAGCCCGAGGCCATGAGAATCTGCTTGTAGATCTGCGGACTCTGGGGGAGAGCGTAGAACTCCCCGGAATGCACGCGACTCGGAACCAGGTAGTCCCGGGCGCCCTCGGGAGTGGGCTTGGTCAGGATCGGGGTCTCGACCTCCAGGAATCCCAGACGGTCGAAGTAGTTGCGGGTCGTGAGGATGAGGCTGTGACGAAGCGCCAGGTTTTCCTGCAACTCGAACCGACGGAGGTCCAGGTTCCGATGCCGCAGCCGCAGCTCCTCCGCAGGGAGCTCGTCCTCCGGTCCTCGATAGACCGGAATGACTGGAGTCACGGCTCCGTTGAGAAGCTCCAGCTCCCGGACTCGGAACTCCACCTCACCTGTGGGAAGATCCGGATTTCGCGCATCTTCGGGACGCAGGCACACCTCACCGGTTACGCGGACCACGTCCTCGGCGCCCAGGCGATGGGCCAGCTCCAGTGAGGCCGCTTCGGTCCAGTCGGGACCCACGGAGACCTGCACCAGCCCACTGCGATCCCGCAGATCCACGAAGAGCAGACCACCCAGGTCGCGGCGGCGGTGGACCCAGCCGGCGAGGGTCTCCTGCCGCCCGACGTCCTCCCGATCCAGGTCTCCCACCATCCGGCTTCTCATGCGGGTCCGGGCCGGCGCCGAGGTGCGCTCCACCGGATCGACCTCGCCGGTCGATGAGGCTTCTGAATCTTCGATGTCCTGAGTTCGCATACGTCTCCGATCTGTTCGGTCGCCGGGTGGCCCGGGCCGAGAGGGTGGGGGCTTGAAAGGGACCTTCCTCCGATGCCTGTGGTGTAACGATCACCTGCCCCGACCGGACTCCACAGCCTGGGGAAAGGGGCTAAGTTAATGGCGGTCAAGGTACCACTCAAGAAAGCGGGGGCCCGCCCAGGGCTCCGGGGACGGTTCATGGTGAAGCAGCAGGAGACAGTGGCGACGGACCGGAACGAGGCCGGTCAGGGGAACGGAACGTCCGGGGTTCATGCCCCCGAGAGCGAAGGGAACGGTGCGAGCCGTGCCCCCACAGGATCCGACTCGGATTCCGAATCCCGCCTCCATCTCCTGGGTCTCACCCCCAGGGAGCTGGACACCCGGATCCGTGATCACATGGCCTCCCGAAACCAGCCCGGATACCGGGTGGACCAGGTCCGCCGCTGGGTCTACGGGCACGAGGCCGAGCGATTCGACGACATGACGAATCTTCCTCTGGAGGAACGGGAGGCCTTGAAACAGTCCTTCCGCCTGGACGAACCCCTCACCCATACGGTATCCAGGTCCTCGGACGGAACCGCGAAACACCTCTGGGAACTCCACGATGGGGAGCTGGTGGAGTCGGTCCTGATCCCGTCCGGAGACCGGCTCACCCTCTGCATCTCCTCGCAGGCGGGCTGCGCCATGGGCTGCACCTTCTGCGCCACCGGTTGGGGTGGATTCTCCCGGCAGCTCTCCGCCGCCGAGATCGTGGCCCAGTACCGGGGGTCGCTCCGGTGGGCCATCGAGGAAGGGTACGGAGAGATCTCAAACGTCGTCTTCATGGGAATGGGGGAACCGCTGGCGAACCGGAAGGCGGTCCACCCCACCCTCACGATCCTGAATGCCGGATTCGGGCTCGGGGCCCGGCGGATCACCGTCTCCACAGTGGGGGTGGTCCCGGGGATCCGGGAGCTTGCAACTCGGCCGGAGCAGTTTGGACTGGCCGTCTCCCTTCATTCGCCGGTCGAGGACCTGCGGGCGGAACTGATCCCCCTGGAAAAGCGCTACCCCCTGCCCGACCTCATGGCCGCCCTCCGGGAGTTCCGCGATGCGGGGGGCCGGCGGATCACCTTCGAGTACACGATGATCCGCGACGTGAATGACGCCGAGACGTTGGCGCCCCGGCTCGCCGAACTGGCCCTGGAACTCAGGGCCTTCGTCAACCTGATCCCCTTCAATCCGATCCCCTACCAGGACTGGCTCCCTTCCCGGCCGAAGACCGTGGAGATGTTCAGGAGCACTCTGGAAAAGGCCGGTGTGGCGGTGGCGGTGCGGGAGCCCAGGGGCCGGGACATCGACGCCGCCTGCGGTCAGCTCAGGGCCAACGCCCTCGTCCAGATCGAGGGGAAGTCCCGTCCCCGGGCCGGCTCCACCTGAACGCCCAGAAGGCTGTGGAAGAAGTAGAGGGACCATCCATGGGGAAGGGGGGCGAGCCGCGCGGCCTTGGTCCGGGTCGCTACCGGATGCGGTTCCCGATCCGGTCCCAGCGAGCTTCACGAATGAAACGGAACGGGGTGGCCGAGTCCCGATCGTACGAGTAGTAGAAGAATAGAGCCCGTCCCTCGAGTCGCCATCGCTCGATGAGGCCCCAGTAGCGCGAGTCCAGAGAGAAGTCCCGGTTGTCCCCCAACATGAAATAGTTCTCCTCCGGAACCACCAGTGGACCCCAATTATCCCGGGTGGGCGTATATCCGTTCGCGTCCACGTCGTCCACAAGGTGGTCCGCCTGCCAGTCCATCCAGGGATGCTGGTCGTCGCCGTCCGGATCATCCCATCGGACCCAGGGCTCATCCTGGGGCTCTCCGTTGAGGTAGAGCTGCTTCTCCCGCATCTGCAGGGTGTCCCCCGGCATTCCGACCACCCGCTTCACGAGCTTCATCCTCTCCTCGTGAGCCGGATCGAAGACGAGCACGTCCCACCGGCGGGGCTCGGAGTATCCCGGGGTTCGCGCCAACGTCCCGGGAATCCGGGTGCCCATGGCCACCCGATCCACGATGAGGAAGTCCCCCACCATCAGGGTATCCTCCATGGAGCCGGAGGTGATGACGAACGTCTGGATCAGGAAGGACCGGATCACCACGAGGAGTACCAGGGTGATGACAATGGACTTGATCCACTCCCCCGCGGTGCCCCAACCCCCACCTTGTACCTGCCGCTCGGCGGAGGAGCCTCGTCGAGGCCTACCCGACCGTCCCTCCCTCCGTTTCCGGCGGCGCTCCCGCTCTCTTTTCCGGCTAGCCACGTGTTACAGCTCCAGCGCTTCGGGTTGGTTCAGCCATCATCTCGTCCTGGTGTGGTGGGTCAGGGCTTCGGTGAGGGCCCGAGGGACACGGCGCGCCGGGGGGTCAGGGCGCTTCCGATCGCCGCCACCGCGAATGCGCCGCGTCACCAATGCCGGCGAATCCCCGACTCACCAGACTAGCAGTCTCCGGATGTCCCACCAATCGGTGGTCTCCCCGGATTGCTCCCCGGGATCCTCTGGTACGTCCAGATCCTCCAGACCGGTCCAATCGGCTCCCAGGATCACCGTGACGTCCACGAAGAGGGTGGAGTCCGGCTCCACCTCGACCCCCGTGACTCCCAGCCGGCCCGCTACCGCCCGCGCCGCCGGGCCTCCGTCCGTTCTGGCCAGCACCCTTGTCGTGGCGTGATCGAAACTGGCGGCATTCCCGTAGTAGACCACGTCGAACCCCTCCGCTCTGAGATGATCCCGGGCGCGGGCCGCCAACCCTGAAACCCCTGCGCCGTTGAGCACCTCGACTCGGATTCGGTTCCAGGTACTGGGAGGCTCCACATGGACCTCCCGCTCCAGCGTCACCGGAGTGGGGACCTCTCCCGCGTCATCCAGGAAGTGCGCGCCGAGACTGAGCCCCCCTACGAGGAGAAGGGCCGCACCCACGAAGAGAAGCACCCGGCTGAGACCACGTGACCCGCCTCGACTCCGGCCTCCACGGCGACTCACGACCGAGCCTCCGGAGCCGAATCAGCCGGACTCATGTTCGGGGCGGTGGTCCGCCCTCGGACGTTCTCCTCCACCGAGGGGTCGGCCGCGCTCCCGCCGAATCCCTCGGCCAGGAGGCGGTTCCACAGCCCCACACTCTCCGCACGAAGCATGCGGCCCTTCTCCACGGTAGAAACGAGCCGTGCGGCGGCCACCTCCCGGAAGACCCGCCCCCGGTCGTGAGGCATCCTCTCGCGCAGCACACGGCGCCATCCGTCTTCGTCCGGTCGACCCGGCTCGAGGAAATCCGCAGCGAAGAGGCTCAGACCCAGGAGCTTCATCTCAGGGTGTCCGATGGTGTGGTACGCCACGGCCAGGAGAAGCTCGTCGTCGGCGACGCCCTCCCCTCTCAGCCGCTCCGCAGCCACGGGTCCGTGGAGGAGGGGACCGGAAAGCTGGGCGAAGTCAGGCGGAGCGCTAGCTCGTAGGCGGTCGGGCTCCGCGTCTCGAAGTACGTCGTGGAGGAATCCGGCGGCTCGCCATCGAGCCGTATCCGACTCGGCCAGATCCAGGTCCCGAGCCCAGCTTTCCATCAACCCGGCGACCCGGGACATGTGCGCCCTGCGCGAAGGGCCGACGGAGGCCCAGGTGGGAAGCTTTCCTCTGGCGGCGGCGAGGATCAGTGGATGCAGCTCGTCTGTCCCATCCATCAGGAGGGGGTTCTCCCGATGGCGACTTCAGGGGTTGCGAACACGGTGGATCCAGGTGGGTCGAGGGCTGTGGCTTGCGCGCGCCGGACGATAGAGAGACCCGAGGAACGTGTCAAACCCTTACCACGAAGGTTCGATCCCTTACTTTCCCCCCATGGCCATGCGTTGGGATCCACTCGTCACCGCCGCTCTCGCCCGGGAGCTGGAAGATCGCCTGGAGAGGGCTCGCCTTCGGGCCTTTCTCCTGGATGAAAAGTCTCGACGTGCCCTCTTCTGGTTTCGCGAGGGCACCCTGGTCCTCGAGATGCACCCCTCGGCCGGATGGATCAGCTGGTTGGAAGCCTCCGAGCCCCTGCCCGGAGCGCGCCCTCTGGCAAGCCGTCTCGTCTCGGCCCGGGCCCTTCCCGATGAGAGTGCCCTGGTCCTCGGATTCCAACGGGTGCGAGGCCGTGATGAGGGCGTCGAGGTCATGATCGAATGGGTGGGAAACCGGTGGAACCTGGCCGTGGTCGGATATCGGAGTCGAGTGATCCGTCATGTCCTGGTCTCCCGGGAGGAGCGTGCCCGTTCCCTGACCGTGGGGGCCCCGTACGAGCCCCCTCCCGGAACCGGGCGGGAGGGCGTCGACGGGGAACTGACCCGCGATCGATGGGAGGCGATCCTGGAGGAGGCCGGCTCCGATCCCGACGCCCGGCGGCGAGCGCTTCTGGAGGGCGTGGCCTGGACCTCGTCGCTGAACGTGGACGGATTCCTCGAGGCCGACGGATACGACGCATGGCGTTGGGCCCTGATCCCGGAGAACTGGTCACCGCTCCTCCTTGAAACCCCACGCGGCCTTCAACCCTACCCCATCTCCCTCTCCCCTCACCCCGAGCGGCGTGTCGACGGCCTCCTGGAGGCGGTCGGGGAAGCCCGCGCCGCCCAGGAGGAGGACCCTTCCCGGACGCTCCTCCTGCCCCCCGGACTCCTGGACCGCGCCCGAAAGCAGCTGGGAAGCCTGGAGGGACGGGCCCGAGGGATGGCCCGAGAGCTGGACAAGGCCCGCGATCCAGCCCCCCTCCGGGCCATGGGTGACCTGATCCTGGCGAGGTACCATCAGGTTCCCCGCGGCACGGATCGTGTCACCCTGGTCGACTTCGAGGGAGAGGAGGTGGAGGTGGAGCTGGATCCGACCCTGCCGCCCCATGAGAACGCGGAGCGCTTCTACAAGGAGGCGAGCCGGATTGAGCGAGCCCGGGCCGAACTGCCTCGACGGATCGAGAAGGCCCGGAAGAAGGCCGCGCTCTGGCGAGCCAGGGTGAAAGGGCTCGAGGAGGGGACGGAGGATCAGGCCGAGGTCGCTCGGCTCCTGGGTCCCGACGGCTCCGGTGGAACACGTGGGCAGCAGGCTCCCGCACTCCCCTACCGGAGCTTCCAGAGCTCGCTGGGGCGCGAAATCCGGGTGGGAAGGGGTGCGAAGGGGAACGACGAACTCACCTTCCACCACTCCTCGCCCGAAGACATCTGGCTCCACGCCCGCCAGGCGCCCGGAGCCCACGTGATCCTCAGGTGGCAGAGTCGGGAGGCTCCCCCCCGCCAGGACCTTCTGGAAGCGGCGACCCTGGCCGCGCTCCACTCGGAAGCCCGACATTCGGGTAGTGTCCCGGTGGACTGGACTCGTCGAAAGCACGTTCGGAAGCCCCGGAAGGCTCCGCCGGGGGCCGTCACCCCCGGTCAGGTCCAGACCGTATTCGTGGAACCGGACTCGACGCTACCCCAACGGCTGACCGGCAGCGAGTAGTATGGTCAGTCCGCCCGATCCATGCCCTCGCGGAGGCTTCGAAGGAAGGACTCCCCCCCCTTCACTCCCTCGGACTCGAGCCGCTGGACCAGGGCGCTCCCGACGACGACGCCATCGGCCACCCCTGCCACCATGCGTGCCTGCTCGGGAGAGGAGATCCCGAAGCCCACGGCGATGGGGAGCGCCACATGGGCCCTCAGCGCCTCCACCTCACGTCCGAGGTCTTCCCGCAGATCGGTGCGGGCTCCCGTGACTCCGGTACGAGAGATGTAATAGAGAAACCCTCCACCCCCCTCGGCGACGCGGGC
>SKKH01000192.1 GCA_007121555.1 Gemmatimonadota bacterium
AGGCGGCATAAGCGCTGACTACGGCGCAGGCGGCGCCCGTCACGGCCCCGACCAGGGGCCGGTTCCGACCCGCAGCGACGCTCCCGACTGCCGCCCAGGCCGCCGCCCGGCCGAGGAGCGCAGCTGGACGAATCCGGTCGAGGATGGAGGGATGCTTGTCGAGAACGAGTTCTCCTGCCGCGGCCAGGGCCAGGGCGCCCGCCAAAGGATCGCTTGGGTCTCATGGTGCGCCTCCGGGCTTCGGGATCGAGACCTTCACACCGGGTGAATGCAAAATCATGGAGTCGAATCCTGAGTCGTCAGGATGGGTCGAACGAACGAGCGAACGAGTCAGCTGCCGCAAGCTCCCGTTCAATGGAGCGACCAAGGAGCGCGCCGCGCCGGCTCCGGACATCGGTGGCATGTTCAAGGTCTGATTGGGGTCCGGCAGAGACGGCCTCTTATGCCCCGAGGGGCCTGGGATCTGAAACTTCCAGACGAGCAGGGCCTGTCCGGATGAGCCGGTCGACCTGGGCGGGATCGACGTCCGACGACGGGTCGGGGGCAGACTCGCCGAAGGCAACCGAGATCACCTTCATTTCTCTCCGTAGGCCGGGCAGAGAAGGGGGAGCGGGTCCGGGCGCCCGCTACGGGCCCCCGCCCGGACCCTCAGGAACCCGCTCGAGGGCCTCGGCGAGCCCCTCCCGGTCCGACTGCGTGTTCGCCGTGAGCTCGAGGAGTTGGACATAGTAGGCTTGGGCGTCGTCCTCCTGCCCCAGTGCGTGGGCCGCCCGAGCCGCCCCCAGTACGGCGTGGTACCGGCCGGGCCAGGTCTCCAGGGAGCGCTCGAAGGCCGCCCGCGCTTCGGCGGGCCGGTCCACCTCCATGAGGAGGTCGCCCAGCAACTCCTGGGCGGGTTGCAGGTCGCCGGGCGTCACCCCGCTTTTCTCCATTTCCTCGTGGAGCTCGGCCGCCTCGGTCATCACCTCCACGGCTTCCCCGGTACGCCCCTCGGCCAGGGTCGTCCATGCAGCGATCGCATCCTGCTTCACCTGGATCTGCCGGGCCCAGTATTCATCGCCCCAGGCTTGCCTGGCTGCGTCTTCGAGCTCCTCGAGCCGGTCTATGCTGGCCCGGGCCTGATCCGGGTCTCCCGTGCGGGCGGCGCCCAGCCCCCGGGCGTAGTGGCTGATGGCCTCGGACTCGGGGAAGTCGTCCCAGGGGAACCTGGCCGGCACCCGGGGCTCGAGTTCGCGGGCGCCCGCCCAATCCCGACGCTCGACATGCCAGCGGGCCGGAATGGAGGCGAGGGCGTAGGCGGTGCCGAAGGCCGGCTGGTGGTGCTCGTCCTCGCGGACCTCCTGGAGCACCTCCCGGGCCATGTCGTCCTGGCCACGCTGAAGGTACCCGTACATGAGGTAGTCCAGGGCATGGGAGTAGTGGAGCGAGATGCCTTCGTCGTCCGGGAGCTCCAGGGCCGCATCGGCAGCCCGGCGATTCCAGTCGATCACCTCGTCCCACTCCGCAACCCTGACATAGATGTGGCTGGGCATGTGGAGGGCGTGGGGGTTCGACGGGGCGATGTCCCCGTATGCGTCGGCGTAGGTCACGCCGTCCTCGGCTCGGGCGTCCACGTCATGGGCGTGGATGGCATAGTGGATCGCGCCAGGATGCTCGGGGCTCTCCCTCAGGATCCCGTCCAGGACCTGGCTAGTCCGCTCCTGAACTGCTGGATCGGCCGGGGCCGTCGAAAGGTGGGCCAGGGCGTAGAACGCTGCAGCCTCCTGATCCTCGGGGAAGGCGCGGTGGAACTCTTCCATGGCCTCTTCCCAGCTTCGAACCCTCTCGATCCGCGAAGCGGCGGGGGCCTCGTAGTAGGCGTGGACTGCGGCGGCGTACTGCCGCTCCCGCTCGGTGGGAGCCTGAAGCTCTACGGCCCGATCCGCGGCGGGGCGTCCAGACTCGACGTCCTCCTCACCCCAGAGCGGCTGGAAGTGGGACATCGCTAGACCCCAGTGCGCCATGGCGCACTGGGGCTCTTGCTCGGCGGCCTCCTCGAAGATGGATCGGGCCTCCACGTAGGTCATGTGATGCAGGAGGGCGACCCCCCGTTCCAGGTCACTCTGAACGGCGTCGGAGCAGGAAGTGGGGAAGTCGACGCTTCCCAGGTCGTGGGTCTGGGCGGGGACGGCATCGGTCTGGGCCTCTGGGCCGCAAGCCGAAAGAACGACCAGAAAGACCAGGACTGGGAGCGCCGACCATGGCGCCCCGGATCGATGAGGAAGACGTGGGGACGAAAGCATGAGAACCTCCTCGCTTCGTGGGGCGAGCGATCAGGGGCACAGGCTCGTCTGCACCCGGCCGACCGCCGGGCCACCGGCCTCGGCTCCCTTTTTCGGAGCGCCAGTCCCGGTCACCCTGTATGTAGACCGAGCATCATATTACATGTGTATGGACACTCGACGTCCGGCGTCAAGGAAACGTTTGTTCCGTGCCCGTGCACACCTCATGAAATCAAAGGATCGGGGAGCTGATTCCGGTGTGCTCGCCCCCACCGCAGGCCGTACATTCAGGCGGACCGTGGTTGCCGGAGAGGGCTGGATCGATCATCATACTCACAACCTGATCCATGTGAGGTGCAAGATGACGGACAGCACGCGCGAGCGCATGCTCACGGCCACCGCCCGCCTCCTTCAGGAGCGAGGGTACCGTGGTACGAGCCTGAAGCACATCCTGGAAGAGAGCGAGGCTCCCCGCGGCTCGATGTACCACCACTTCCCAGGGGGGAAGAAGGAGCTGGTCCGGGAGGCCACCCGGATCGAGGTCCAGTACATCACCGACTACCTGAAGGCCGCGTTCGAGGAGTCCCCAGGCCCGGCAGAGGCGATTCGCACCTACATCCGGGGGGCCCGCGAGCACGCCCGGGGCTCGGGCTACCGGCTCGGGTGCCCGGTGGCCTCGCTCATACTGGACTCTCCGGAAGCGTCGTCGGCGATCGGAGAGTTATGCAGAGGGGCGCTGGAGGAATGGCGGGCGCTCATCCGAGATGGGCTGGTCACCGGGGGCATCCCAGCAGCGAGGGCCGACTCCCTGGCCACTTTGATCCTCACCTCCGTGGAGGGAGCGCTGATCCTGGCCAGGAGTCGGCGGGATCCGGAGCCCCTGGATGCCATCTCCAGGGAGTTGGTTGCGGCGGTGGAAGGGCTCGCTGCCCTCGAGTAGCCAGGGCGTGCGTGGACGGGTTCTCCTGCGCAGTGCTCGGAGGTCTCGCGGGGGAAGCGCCCCAGGCGCTGCGCGCTGCTGCGTCATGAGCCGCTCGGTTGGGGCGGCAGGCCGCTGCCTCCGGCGTTGGGCAGCCTCGACGATGCGCCAGAGGCAACGCCTGCGGCTGCCCGCCTACCGGGGAACTCCGTGGCGCTCGCAATGCGGCTCGCCCCCCTTTCCGATCAGACTGCTAGAGGTAGGGTTCCAACTCCTCCAGGAGCAGATCTCGGGTCACGAGGCCGAGGAAGCGCTCCCGGATTACCCCGTCCCGGTCGATGATCAGGGTGTTGGGCAGCCCGAAGGCGTCGAAGTGCCGGCGAGCGTAGGGCGACAGGTTCGCGGCAGCGACCCAGGCCCCCTCGAGCAGACCGATGGCCTCTTCGTACTCGCCGGTTCGAACGAAGGCTCGAGCGGCCGTGGTACGAACAAGGGATCCCACCAGCATATCGCCGAACGGGGCCTCCATCTCGAGCCCACGGCGCACGTGCCCCAGGCCGCGATCGGACTCTCCCAGGTGGATGAGCGCCAGCCCCGAGAGCACCCATCCCAGGTTGGCGGCCTGAACCCGGGGACGACCCCAGTCCTCGGGCGCCAAGCCCGAAGCCAGCTCGAGGAGGGAGTCCGCGTAGACGGCCCGGCGTTCCTCCCTTCCCATCCGCCCGTAGGCGTCGGCCAGGGCGTCGTAGCGGAACATCCGGCTGATCTGGTGGGCGGCCGGGCGGCTTTGGAGCCGCTCCACCGCCTCCGCCAGATCGCCCTCGTACAGCTTGGACCGGCTCCCGTCCGGGGGGTCGGCTCCCATCTCCCACGCCCGCCCGAGGCTCACCTCCGGGTCGTCGGGGTCCGGCTCCAGGAGATGGACCAGATCCTCGGCGGCCCGAAGTCCGGCCTTTTCGTCGGCGAAGACCCAGGTGAGCCAGAGACGAGCTTCGATCAGCCGGCGCCACGCTGCGGCGAACTCCGGGTCGAGCTCTACGGCTCGCTCATACTGACCGATGGCGGCCCGGACCGCGTCCTCGGAGAACTGTTGGGCGAGGTAGCTCCGGCCCTGGAGGTAATGGTCGTAGGCCTCCAGATCCCCGGTGGGCTCGCGGGCGAATTCGGTTTCACCTGACTCCAGGACGGCCAGATCCAGCGCCCCCGTCGCCTCGTCCGCGATCTCCCTCTGGACGTCGAAGATCTCCGCCAGCTCCCGGTCGTAGCTTTCCGCCCAGACGAGGGTGCCGTTGGACGCCCGGAGGAGCTGAGCGGTCATGCGAATCCGGCCGTCGGCATCGGGGAGATCTCCCCACCGGACCGTTCCCTCCAGCGCGTAGTCCGCACCCAGCTCCCGCCCGACCTCTCGAATGTCGGCGGAGGCTCCGCCAT
>SKKH01000163.1 GCA_007121555.1 Gemmatimonadota bacterium
AGAGACTCCAGCGTTACCGGGTTCCGGGCCGGACCGATGAGGACGTCCCGGACATCTTCCCGCTCGGGAACAGCCGCCAGGGTCACGCCCTCGATGAGGATCGTGGGCAGATCCTTGAGGGAGTGAACCGCCACGTCCACCTCGCCGTCGAGGAGCGCTCGATCTACCTCTCTGGTGAAGAGCCCCTGTCCACCGATGGCCGAGAGGGGTTGGTCCTGGATCTGATCGCCCTTCGTCCGGATGGTTACGAGTTCGACCCTTCGACCGGTGGCAGCCTCGATTCTTCGGGCCACCCACCCGCTCTGCGTCGTGGCAAGAAGAGAACCTCGAGTGCCGAGGCGAAGGGGGCGTGAACCACTCACCAGTTCGATTGGATGCCGTCCACGACGTTCTGGACGAGGCGATTGATGGCCAGTTGCCGTCCGTCTTCCTCGACCTCAGTGGCTTCGGCGTACTCCCCTCGGACGGACAGACTGCTGTTGTCCCACAGGATCATATTGTTTTCCCGGTCGATGATCTCGATCTGAACGGTGATGGACACCTGCCGTTCCAGCACTTCCGCCCCACGTCCGTCGGCGCTGGCCCGATAGGACGGGGCAGCCACGGAGTAGTTCCGAATGGATCCCCGCACGATGGCGTCCGCGTACTCCTCGCTGCCGGTGCGAACCCCGAACTGCTGGGGGAGTTCGGAGAGGAGGATCTCGTAGACCTCCTGGGTCAACTCGAATCGACTGGTCTCGTTCTCGAAGGGGACGATGGCAATCGTACGTACGTGCGAGGGCAGGCCGGCTCCAGCCTGGAAGGTATAGTTGCACCCCACCAGCCCCAGGACCAGCCCTACCAGGAGGCCGACCCTAGCGACGGGGATCCCAGATGTCCGACGGATATGATTCCACATGTTCGACGCTCTCCAGCGTCATTCGAAGCTCTCGGGTCTGGTTCAGGTCGCGGTACGTGGCGCGCCGTGGAAAACGATCTCCCTCACCCAGTTCCAGGCGCAGGTCTTCCACCGACTGACCATTGGTCCGGTGCACCATCTCCCGAACGCGATTCTGAGTCAAGCGGACCAGGAGGTCGGAGCCCTCCATGGGCTGATAGCGAAGCTCGGCCATGCCATCCCGGTGCCAGCGTCCTCCGGCCAACCCCATGCCGCGCTCCGGACGGAACACACCCAGGGAGGCCCAGAGCATGGTGGGCTGGGGAAGGATGGAGGGGAGTCCTTCAGGTACCCTCATCTCTCCGTCCACCAGGGCGGCCGAGGTGATTCGCTCCCCATTTCTGGCGAAGAGGTCCACCCGGGCACGATAGGGGGGTTCGATCCGCGCCACTCCCCTTCCCTGCACCCGCATGCCCGGCTCGTTCAGGGTCCAGTCGAAGACGAGCCGATAGGGGGAATCCAGAGCCGAAAGCCGCTCCGCGTTCTGGGCGAGTTGTCCCGCGTCCAGGGGACGGGCCTCTTCGGGGGGAGTCCCCCCGGCGCAGCCCGACATGAACACGAAGGTACCTGCCAGGAGAATGGCTCCCAGGTGCCGTTTGGAGATGAAGTTCATTCCAGCCCTGTTTCGGTGGTGGTCTGCCGTCCCGGTCCGAGGCCGGCCCGGCAAGGGGCCTCATGGCACTGAGACACCGGGAGTGGGGCGGTGGATCCCTTCTTCGAGCCCCTTAAAGCGCCACGGGGCCCGGCCCGATGAAGATAACGGCCCCGAATGGAAGGACCAGACCGACGGTCGGGCTCTCCTTCCCCGATTCTGCCAGGGCTCCTACCTTCAGCGTCTATGGACAATGCGCCAGTGTTCGTCACGAGCGATGTGCACCTCGGAGCCGTACCTGACACCACGGCCCGATCCTTCCACCGTTGGCTCCGATGGGCGACCCCACAGGCTTCGGCATTTCTCATCAATGGGGATCTCTTCGATTTCTGGTTTGAATATGGCAGCGTGATCCCCAGAGGGTACACTCGCACCCTCGGGCTTCTGGCCGAGATCGTGGACAGCGGCGTGCCGGTCCACCTCGTGGGAGGCAACCATGATTGGTGGGGTGGATCCTACCTCACCGACGAGATCGGCCTGCACTTCCACCAGGAGCCTTTCACCGGGGAGTTCGCGGGCCGCCGCTGCCTCGTGGCGCATGGAGACGGCCTGGGTCGAGGGGACCTGGGATACCGGGCACTTCGTCGGGTTCTCCGAGCGGGCCTGACACGCTGGGCCTTCCGCTGGCTCCATCCGGATGTGGGCGCGGCCGTGGCTCGGCGCGTCTCCCGAACCGAGATTCGAACCTCCAGTGCCCCCCAGGGAGCCAGGTCGCCCAGAGACCTGGAACTGGAGAGGTGGGCTCGCGATCAGCTCCTCGACGATGACGAGTTGGATCTGGTGCTTCTCGGCCACTCCCACCGTCCCGCCCGGGTGGAGGTGGCGCCAGGGCGCTTCTACATCAACTCCGGCGACTGGCTCCACCATCATTCATTCGTCGTCCTTCCACCGGACGAAGGCGCAAAACTCCGGGGATGGGATGGCTCTGCACCCCTCACCATCGGGAGAGCGGAAGGCTTCCCCGGTGCCTCCACCTGAGCCCCACCTCCCATCGGCCGAACGGTTCTCCTCCCACCTGAAGTGACAGGGGTTCGGGATGGTCCATGAGATGTCCGGCCACGAAGGCGTCCGTGGCTTGCAAGAGGAGGATGAAGAGGGTCGCGGCCGCCCAGTCCTCGACCTGATTCGAACGGGATTCGATGAGTTCGTCCCACGCCTCCACCCGAGGATCCTGAGACGACAGCACCCGCAGGGAGTCGGGGTCGGTCACACCTGAGGCCTGCAGGGACTCCCGGACCGCACGAACCTCTTCTCCCCGGAATCGGCGAGCCTCCCTGTGCCCGGCCAGTGACTTGGAAAGCATCCAGACTGAGCCGGAGTGGGCCGTAATGTAGAACGCACCCCGGAAGTGCGAGCCGGTGGCCGCGTGGCCCCAGCCGGGGATGGCCAGCGATCGGAGGAAGGCACCTCCCGGGGTGACCTGAGGCACCTCTCCCAGTTCGGGTCGGGGCTCCTCCAGCGGAGGCCGGTCGATGGTGTCGGAGGAGGCCTCCATCAGATCGGGGTCGAACACCTGGGCACGGACGGGACCGGCCAGGACCGCCAGGACCACAAGTCCCAGAATGGCACCAAGGGTCCCCCGATGGAGAGCGTCGAGCGCCGTGTTCACGATGGCGGCTCCAGGATTCGAAGGGCATCGGGGATCACCTCGACCTCCAGCCAGGGAGTGGATTCGGACATGAGTTCCCCGTCGAGTTCAAAGGAGAGAGGTACGTCCTCGTTCACGTCGATGCGAGCGCGGTGAATCCGGTGCATTCGGATCCCTCGCACGTTCTGATGGACACCACGCAGCACCTTCGGAAGGTGGCGGATCACTCCGCCAAGCCCAAGGCCGTCCACGACGAAGAGGTCCAGGGCACCGTCGTCAGGGCGGGCGTCCGGCGAGAGGAGGAATCCGCCTCCCACCGAGGGACCCACCGTGACCGCGGACAGGAGGGTGTGGGCCGGAAAGGAGAGGTGATCCCCCTCGGCGGTCTCGATCTTCAACGAGATATCAAGGGGTTGGAATCCGATGACGGACACCCCCAGCGCGGCGAGATACTGGAGAAGGCCCGGAAGCCTCTGGAAGCGCTCGCGTCGGCGGAGTACCGCGACGTCCAGTCCAATGCCCATGAGGTTCACGAAGTAGTCGTCCCCTCCCTCCCAGCGGGCCCGTCCGACCTCGAAGGAGCGGGCCACGCCACCGACCAGAGTGTCGAGGACCTCCGCCAAGTCGCCGGTCCCCACCACCATCCGGTGGAAGTCGTTGCCCGTTCCCACGGGGAGGATCGTGAGCTCCGCCACGTCCATCCCCGGGCGCCCCAACCCGTTCACCACCTCGTGGAGGGTCCCGTCACCCCCGACCACGAGGATGCGGCGGGACGGCGCCCCGTTCCAGTCCGCGGCGAGCTGCCTGGCATGGCCCGGCCTTCGCGTTCGTTCGAGGCGATAGTCCAGTCCCCGGGCCTGCAGGCCTCGCTCCAGGTCCGGGAGGACCTTCCGGCCGGCCCCACCTGCGGCATTGGGATTGAAAATGATCTGAAGTGGTCCCTGCACGGGCCGTCCCTGAACGGAGTCCGACGCGGCCCCCGGGTCGAGGCCCTGCGAACGGTCGAAAAGATCGCCCGGGGCTCCGTCCATGGCAATCCTGGTTTCCTCGACGCCGTGAAGGGGTCAGCGGCCCGACTCCTGTCCCAGCGGCTCCGACCGGCCCTTGCGGCCGTTGAGTTCCTGGACCGCGATCCCGAAGAGGAGGGTTCGCTCGGGCGTGGCATCGGCGGAGGTGAAGGCCTGGGGGTCGGCTTCCCGGATCGCCGTCCGTGCCTCCTCCGCCAGTTCCGCCAGCTTCTGGGATTCTTCGGCGTCCAGGAGATAGAAGGGCCCGTGAGCCACCACGCTGACCCAATCGAAGGGGTCCTTGATCTCATCCACCTGAAAGGCCACCCACCGGTGATGCCGCACGGTCAGGAGCTTTTCCCCCGGGGACGTCCTCCCGAAGATCCATTCATCCCGAAACGTGTAATTGAGGGGACGGATGTCGACCCGGTCCTGGAACGAAAAAGCCAGGCGGCCCAGGGTGTTTCGGGCCAGGATTTCATGGTTGGTGGCGGAGTCCAGGGTGTCAATGCGAAGGCGGGTGGGAGTCATCGTGGTTGAGATCTGGGGTCAGGGCGGCAGGCCGGGGTGGCTAATCATCGGTCTCGGGAAGGAGTCCCTCCTTCCGGTATCGTTTCAGCTTCCGGTAGAGCGTGCGGCGGTTGATGCCCAGGATCTGGGCAGCGCGGGCCTGATGCCATCCCTCCTCGTCCAGAACCTCCAGAATATACTCCTGTTCCAGGCGATCCAGGTCCCATCGTTCGGGCCGGGCTCGACCCAGGAGGTCTCGACCCGTGCCGTCGCTGGACACGGCCTGACCCGCCGCCGGTTCGAAGGGAAGCGATCGGGCCCCTGCATGGAGGATCAGCGATCGTTCGATGGCATTCTCCAGCTCGCGCACGTTTCCGGGCCAGTCGTACCCCATCATTCGACTCAAGGTCTCGGGCATGATGGGGGGTGCGTCCATCCCGTTCTCTTCGGCGAATCGGAGGCGGAAGGCGTTGGCCAGCAGCGGGATGTCCTCCTTCCTCTCCCGGAGTGGGGGGACTCGGATGGGGAAGACGTTCATCCGGTAGTAGAGATCCTCGCGGAATTCTCCGCTCCGCACCTTGGCCTCCAGCTCCTCGTTGGTCGCCGCGACCACGCGAAAGTCGACGGCGATGGGTTCGGTCCCGCCCACCGGGGTCACGACCCGTTCCTGGAGGACCCGGAGAAGCTTCACCTGGGTGGACTGGCTGATGGTGGAGACCTCGTCCAGGAAGATGGTGCCTCCCTGGGCCACCTCGAAGAGACCCCGCTTCGAGTGGATTGCGCCGGTGAAGGCCCCCTTTCGGTGGCCGAAGAGCTCGGATTCGAGGAGGGTGGGGGTGAGGGCCGAGCATGTGACGGGTACGAAGGGTTTTCGGGATCGGTCGGAGACGTCGTGGATGGCCCGGGCCACCAGCTCCTTCCCGGTTCCGGTCTCGCCGGACACCAGAACCGTCGCCCGGGTGGGAGCGACTCGCTCGATGAGGTCGAACACCCGTTGCATGGCGGGGGTCTTCCCGATGATCCGGCTTCGGAACCCGCCCTCGGTCTGGGCTCTGAGGCGGGCCACCTCCCTACGGAGCTCCGTCTCCTCCACCGCCCTCTTCAGCGTGAGAAGAAGTTCCTCGGTTCGGAACGGCTTGTTCACATAGTCGAAGGCGCCCATCTTCATCGCCTCCACTGCGGTATCCACCGTTCCGAAGGCCGTCATCACGATGAACTGGGCGTCGGTCTGGGTCGCCGGTGCCGCGGCCAGGACGTTCATGCCGTGCATTCCGGGCAGATTCAGGTCCAGGAGTACCACGTCGTAGAGGGTGCTCTCCAGCTGTTTCAGAGCCTCTTCCCCGGTGGCCACGGCATCGACCCGAAAGGACTCGTCTCGAAGGGTGGGAACGAGAAGTTCTCGGATCACCTCCTCGTCTTCCACAACCA
Organism: Gemmatimonadota bacterium; assembly: GCA_007121555.1. Taxonomy (GTDB): domain Bacteria; phylum Gemmatimonadota; class Gemmatimonadetes; order Longimicrobiales; family Gaopeijiaceae; genus PWLA01. Next base: position 6,123 of record SKKH01000163.1, read on the forward strand.
GAACTCGCGGCCAATTGGCCGTGGTCGACGTCGATTTGGTGTCGGTCACCCCATGTCCTCCTCGTCGTGGTCTTGACGATCCGACAGGATCAGTGTGAATGCGGCTCCGGTATGCAACCCCGGTCCGTCCAGAACGATGTGCCCGCCCTGCGCCATGAGCGCGATTCGGGAGCGGGCGAGTCCGATGCCCTCTCGCCCCCATTCCGAGAAGAAGGGCAGGAAGATCCGGTCCTCCTTCCCCGTGGGCACGCCCGGCCCGGTGTCGGCCACCCGCACGAAGGCGCGGTGGTTCTCGAGCCGGCCCGTCCGGATCCGAATCACCCGTTCCCCATGCCAATCCTGAAGGGCCAACCGGGCGTTGAGGAGAAGAGCTGAGAGCGCCTCTCGGATCTGGTGGGGATCTCCCCAGACGGTCAGCTCAGGGACGTCATGATGCAGTTGGACGTCGATCCCCCACCGTCGAAGGTCGGGCTCCAGGGCCGAGAGCGTACGCGTCACGAGCTCATCCAGATGGACCAGCCGTGAACGGGCTTCAGTCGGCCGAGCCAGAGAGAGGAGCGTGCGCGCAAGGCCTGCCAATCGGTGACTTTGCTCGAGGATCACCCGGAGCTCCTCCTCGCCCCTCTCCTCCTCTGCGTTCTCCACTTCGTTTCGGTGTCGGCGCAGACGGTCGACCGCCACCTCGATCGCGGTCAGGGGCGCACCGATCTCCCTCGCGATCCGGCCCACGACCTCACCGAGCGCCTCTGCGGCACGGAGAGATGAAGTCTCTTCGTCTCGAGCCACCGCATCGCTCAGCTCGGATCTCGAGGCGAGGGCCTGTGGGTCGCGGGTGGGGTCGGACATGGGAGAGTTCCTGCCTTGATTCGGAAGCCGATCAGACCGATGCGTCGCCGGCCATGACGCGGAGGAGATCGAAGGCCGTTACGATCCCGACCAGGGTTCCGTTCTCCACCACGATGGCCCTGTGAATCCGCCCCTGGACCAGGAACTCCGCCAACTCCCAGATGGCCATTTCGGGGTCTACGCTGAACGCCACGGGCGTCATGATCTCATCGACTGAGATCTCGTCGAAGGGAAGGCCCTCCAGGGAGCCGCCGCCCGGCAGGAGCATGACCGCGCTTTCCGGAGCCATGAAATAGCTGTCCGGGTCACCTTCGTCGCCTTCGTCCCGCCCCAGGCCCTCCCAGAACGCCTCGGGAAGTGGAATCTCCGGCTGGCGAGCCGCCAGCCGCACCACGTCGGTCCTGGATACGACACCCAGAACCTTGTTGTCGCTGTCCAGCACCGGAACTCCGCTGATCCCCTCTTCATCGAGGATCTGAACGAGTTCCCGCACAGTGGTTCCATTCCTCACGGCGATGATCTCGGTCTGCATGATGTCGCGGACAATGCGCATATCTGTGATCTCCAGGAGATGGGAGTCTTCGGGATGAAGGCCAGGCGACCCAGTCGTTGGGCTGACCGTCCCTGCATATGGAACAAGGATCGTGCCGTGGGGCTCGAAACTCTCCGAAGGGCCCCGTCCCTGCACGTCCGAAGGCGTTCCGGGACTGCCCTTCCCCTTGTAGTACCTGCACTCGGGGGCTTCGGCATGATGTCCAGTGGACCCCCGAGGGTCTGGGGTACGGTGGGGACCCCAGGGAGCTGAGGTCTCCCGTGGTGAGACGAAATGTCCCGACAGGGGCGTGATGGGAGCACCCCTCTTATCTTTCTATTCTCAAGGGTCGTTCCTACCTTTCGGTGCCGTTTCGTCCCTCCACACGAGTCGAGCATGGATTCCACCCATCCGTCCGTCACCGAAGGCCTCCTACCGATCGTTGTGGGAACGGTGGCGGCCCCGATCGTCGTTCTGGACCGGGACGCCAGGGTCCACCTCTTCAACGACGCCGCAGAGCGGGTGTCGGGGTATTCCAGCAGCGAGGTTGTGGACCGTCGGGTCTGGTTCCTCCTCCATGCGGACGACAGGGATCGAGCCGAGACCCTCTTCGGGGAGCTCGTGAACGGAGGGCGTGAGAGCCTCGTGGGAGAGGAACTGGCCTGGATGACCCGGGACATGGAGCGCCGTTCGATGGCCTGGTCCACGGCCACCATCAGGGGCGAGTCCGAGGGGGAGATCTGGGTTGTCTGTACAGGACTGGATCTCACGGAACTGCACCGACTCGAGGATCGCACCCGCGACCTTCTGGCCGAGGATGCGCTCCGACAGGCGCGGGAGGATGCGCTGCAGAGCTCGGAGGCGAAGTTCTCCGGAATCGTCGAGATGGCTTCCGACGCCATCGTATCCGTGAACTCCCGGCACCGCATCACCCTCTTCAATCGCGGAGCCGAGGCGATTTTCGGCTGGACCGCGTCCGAGGTCCTTGGCAAGCCGCTGACCGTCCTCCTCCCCCCCAGTTCCCGGGACGTGCATTCCGAACACATCCGTGGTTTCGGGCTGTCAGGGGAACGATCCCGGAGCATGGGGCAGCGGCAGGAGATCTCCGGCCTCCGGAAGGACGGAGAGGAGTTTCCTGCCGAGGCGTCGATCATCAAGACCGAGGTCGAGGGAGAGAGATACTTCACGGTCGTCCTCCGGGATGTGTCGAAGCAGCACCGCGAGAGCTGCGAGCAGCGATTCCTCCTCGAGGCGGGCGAAGCGTTGGCTCGATCGTTGGACCTGGATGAGACGGTGATGAGCCTTGGCGATGCAGTAGTGGGATTTCTGGCCGACTACTGCATCATCGACCTGGTGAGCCCCGAGGGTCGACCCGAGCGGCGCCTGGTCGCTCATGGAGCGGGCATGGACCCGACTCCGGCTCGCGTTCTGGAGGACATCCGCCTGGAGCGCAGCCGACCCCACCTCATCCACCACGTGCTCCAGACCGGAGAGCCGGAGTTGATCCGAACGGTGACGCCGGAGCACCTGGCCGCCATCGCCCAGGGGGAGGATCACCTACGCGTGCTCGAATCCCTCAACGCCGTGTCCCTCATGTGCGTGCCCCTCCGGGCTCGTGGGCGGCTGGTCGGAGCGCTTCTCCTGGTCGCCTCCGACGGCCGCAGGCCCTACGACAAGGGGGACCTCGAGGTGGCTCGTGAGGTGGCCGATCGAGCGGGTCTCGCGGTGGACAACGCCCAGCTGTATCAGGATGCTCGGAGCGCGATCCAGGCTCGCGACGATATTCTCGGTGTGGTCTCCCACGACCTCGGCAATCCCCTCCAGGCCATCTTCATTGGAATCGAAGCTCTCGAGCGAGCCCGCGCCCGCGCTGGCGAGGCAGAGGGGCCGCACGCCCCCAGAGGTGGGTCCGAGTACTACCTTTCGGCCATCCGTCGCTCGGCCGAACTGATGCAGCGGCTCATCCACGAGCTCCTGGAGGTTCGTCGGATGGAGGAGGGACACCTGGTTCTGGAGCCCCAGAGACGTGCCCTCCAGCCCCTTGTGATAGAGGCCCTTCAGCTCATCGAACCCCTGGCCCGGGTCAAGTCCGTGGAGCTGATCAACGGGATCGATGGCGAGACCTCCCCGGTCGTGACGGTCGATGGCGACCGGATTCTTCAGGTGTTGTCCAACCTGGTCGGAAACGCGGTGAAGCACACGCCGGAGGGTGGAGAGGTCTCGATTCGGGCCTCCCTCCACCCCGACGAGGTGGAGATCTCGGTCCAGGATACGGGCCCAGGCATCCCGCCCGAGCATCTGGATCAGATCTTCGATCGCTTCTGGCGGGCCGAGACGACAGGGGGCAAGGGAATCGGCCTGGGACTCGCTATCGCTCGAGGTATCGTGCTCGCCCATGGGGGACGGGTCTGGGCCGAGAGCGAGTTGGGTCGAGGCAGCACCTTCCGGTTCACGATTCCCCGCTCCGGCGAATCTCAGACCGGGACCGATGGAAGCTGAGCTGAGCTCCCTCCTTGGCAGGCTGGCGATCGCAGCGGGATTGGGCCTGCTCGTCGGTTTGCAGAGAGAGCAGGCGGAGAGTCCGATCGCCGGTCTTCGGACCTTTGCCCTGACCGCGCTCCTTGGCTCCCTCACGGCACTTCTGGCCCTGGAGTTCGGCGGATGGGTCCTGGCGGCAGGCCTTCTCGCCCTGGGGGCCCTGGTGGTCACGGGGAATCTCATGAAGCTTCGGGCGGGGCTGCCCGATCCGGGGCTTACCACGGAAGTCGCGCTGCTTCTCACCTTCGGGGTGGGGGCCTACGTGATGATCGGCCGGGTCGAGATCGCCATCGTGGTGGGGGGCGCTCTGGCCGTTCTCCTCCAATTCAAGGCTCGAGCCAGGAAGCTGGTCGAGACCCTCGGCGAGAAGGACGTGGCGGCGGTCATCCGCTTCGCCCTTCTCACCCTTGTGATCCTTCCGGTACTCCCGAATACCGCCTACGGCCCGTTCGACGTGCTGAATCCTCGCCACATCTGGCTCATGGTGGTCCTGATCGTGGGGATCGGTTTCGCCGGGTACCTGACCTATCGGTTCCTGGGGTCGCAGGTGGGAACGGCCCTTTCCGGCGTGCTCGGGGGCACGATATCCAGCACGGCCACCACGGTGAGCTACGCACGCAGAGCTCGGACCACGGAGGGTCAGACGGAGGCGGCCGCAGCGGTGATCATGATCGCCTCGTCCATCGTGTTCGTTCGGGTCCTGGTGGAGATGGCCGTGGTCGCGCCAGCATCTGTTCCGGTGGTCGCACCCCCGGTCCTGACCGTCCTCCTGGCCTTCGGACTGCTTTCGTTCTGGAGTTGGCGGCGAAGCGTCCAGGAGGCGGGACCCATGCCGGAGCAGCCGAACCCCACCGAGCTCCGACCCGCACTGGTCTTCGGTCTTCTCTACGGAGTCATCCTTCTGGCTGTGGCGGCCGGGGAGGCGTGGTTCGGAGATGAGGGGCTCTACCTCATCGCGCTCTTCTCAGGTCTTACCGACATGGATGCCATCACCCTGTCCACGGCCCGACTCACCCGCGAGGGTCGGGTCGAGGCCGGGATGCTCTGGAGGGTGGTGCTCCTGGCCTCAGTCTCGAACCTGGCCTTCAAACTCGGCCTGAGCTGGGTGATGGGAGGCAAGGCGCTGGCTCGGCGCCTCGCCCTCCCCTATGCGCTGGGCGCCGGGGTGATCGTTCTGGTGCTTCTCTTCTGGCCCTGAGGGTAGTCGTTCTCCCTCCGGCGGGATGGTCCCCTCCAGGGCGGAGTTGGGTCCGCAGCCGGTCCCCGTCGATTCCTGTGCCTACTCGGCCGGGCGCCGCACGGCGAAGACGGGAAGCCGGGCTCCCCTCACCAGCTTGTCGGCAACGGACCCCATGAGTAGCCGGCTCACTCCTCCCCGACCCCGCGTGCTGAGTGCCAGGAGATCCACGTCGTGCGTCTCTGCATGGTTGAGGAGCGCGGAAGCCACGTCGTCGGAGGCGATGACGGCGGTCTCCACCGTGACCCCCGGCGGATCCCATCGCTTTGCGACTTCCTCCAGGTAGGAGCGGGTTCGCTTCTCCCGCTCCTCGAGGAGCGTGCCCTCCTCGACGGCGTGTGGGAGATACGTGCTGGCCAGCGGGAATGGGCGCAGGAGCACGGAGACCAGGGTGACCTTCCCGCCCGACTCCGGAAGAACGGGTGTGAGTGGATCGAGAACCTGTTCGGCCGCCGAAGAGCCATCCAGAGGAACGAGCACGCGACGCGGTGAATCCTCTTCCTCGAAGAGCGTCCGGCTCCCGTCGTCCTTCCGGAGCAGGAGGACGGGACGCTGGGCCTTTCGGAGGATCTCGTCGGCGACGCTTCCGAGCCATGCACGCTGCCATGCTCCGCGACCATGACTGGTGAGCGCAATGAGATCGGCCTGGGCTTCGGCGGCGTGCGCCAGGATCGTACGCGCCACAGGGCCCAGCTCCACCTGGATCTCCACCTCCATCTCGGGGCGCTTGATCAGGATCCCCTTCCGGATGCCCTCGAGGTACCGTTGGGCCCGCTCCTCCTCCTCCTGAAACCATCCAGACACCAACTCGCCGTCTCCGGCGGCCAGAGGAACAGGTGGGAGATCCGAGACCACCGCGGTCAGGACGACCGCCGCCTCCGTCCGGGCCGCAAGTCGGATCGCGGGGTCGAGGGCCATTTCGGCGAGGTCGGAGCCATCCAACGGGATGAGGATCTTCTGCATCGGGGCGGCGCTCCAGTGCGGAGGTGTGTGGGGAGACCCGGTGACATCCTTCCAGCGGGGCGGGTCAATCTGATCGAGGAACACTCTAAGTCATGATGCATCAGCCGTGCCAGGGGGGTGGTCGGATCATTCACCACCGGAGGGCCGAGGAGGAACCGCGTCTCCTCCTGGACCCCGTCGGGACGTCTGGACCCGATGGGGGTCAAAGTGGCCCATCAGGCTGGTGGCTCCTCTCCGACACTCGGTGGGAACCTGGGACCCCTCGCGACGTTAAGAGAAGAGCGTCCTGTCTGCCCATTTCTCCTCCCTCCGGTCTGACCGTGTTCCCCCTCTCCCTCTCGGGTCTCATCCGGCTGCTTCTCCTGGCCAGTGTAGTGGCCTTCGGAGGGTTGTGGCCCCTGGAGAAGGGAGCGTCGCCATCGCACCCCGCTTCACCATCGCACCCCGAGGAGGGACTGAGTGGACGGGTGCTGGATCAGGATGGTCGGGGACTGGCGGCCGCCAGCGTTCAGTTGCTCCTCGCGGGTCGGGTCCTGCGCTCGACGCCCACCGACGGCGACGGCTCCTTCTTCCTGGCCTTCGACAGCTCCGTGCTGGACCCCTGGTCGGAGGGTCGACTTTCGATCCGGGTCGAGCGCATGGGATTCAGCACGGTGGAGCGACTGCTCGAGCCGTCCGAATCCGAGGTGGAGATCGTCCTGCTCCCTGCCCCCATTCCACTGGCGGGATTTCAGGTGGAGGGTGAGCGTCCCACCTGCGAGGCGGACGATGCCGAGGGGTTGGGTCGACGGCTATGGGAAGCGGCTCGGCAGCGCCATCCAGGAGGGCTGGACACACTGGGGGTCGCCACCTACACCCTGGCCCAGGTGGATACTCTCGAGAACGGGGTGGACTGGACCGGTGGGGTGGAGTCGGACGGACTGACGGAGGTAGGCCAGAGAGGATCGGCGCCCATCCTGCGCCTGGGGTGGGATCGCCGGATCCGACGAGCTGGATACGCCTTTCCGGTGCGGAGGACCGACCGCTTGGGCTCCTTCGCCTCCTGGTCCTATGCGCCCCTGGAGTCGGACCTGGCCCCCCATTTCGGAACCGACCTCTTCGGAGACCAGCACTACCTCCAGCTTACCTCGGAGGATCCTGACGGCTGGTGGGTACGGTTTTGTGCTCGGGACACCGATCACCCTCATCTGGAAGGTCGCCTGCGGATCGGTTCGGACGAGCTCATCCACGCGGTGGAATGGAGCTTCCGCACCGAGGAGCCCGACGAGAAGGCTGGAGGGCGGGTCGTCTTCCCTCCGACGGGAGTTCACGGGGGCCCACCGCCTCTCCTCCCGTTGGAGAGCGAATCGTGGCGGACCCAACGGGAGTCCCGCACGATTCGGCGGGCCCAGTGGTTCGAGGAGTGGATCCTGGCGCCCGGGGATTCGGTTCCCTTCTTGCCTCGACGGTCGGCGGAAGCGAGGGACCCTCTGAAGTGACCGGCTCCCTGGTCAACGCCGTATGAAGGAGTGCTGAACAGGATTCTGAACCACGAGTTCGATCCGCTCGCCTGGCCCAACGATGGCGCCCTGCGTGGTGTGGCGCCGAGCGCCGATGGGTTCCAGTTGGAACCGGACTTCCTGGACCTGGGACCAGGGGACGAAGAAGATCTCGGTCGATCGGCCGGGTACGGATCCCAATCGAACCCGTCGACCCGGGGCCACCAGGATGACGGCGGCGTCACGGGTATGGAGATTGTTCACGTACACCGTCAACTGACGTTCCGACGAAGGTCGGAAGGGATCCCAGCTGCTTCCCTGATTCAAGAGGCCGCATCCCGGGAGGATGAACCCCAGGAGGAGGAGGAGGAGAAGGGGGCCACTCCTCATCGGAGTTCTCCGGATGGAACGGTGGATGTGCCCGCAGGGGCCGACGGGACGGCCCACTCTTCGGATGCAGGCTGAATCGGCCTGAGTCCGGGAGTGAGCCGCCCGCCGGAAACTACTACTTCACCTTCGCGATGGCGTCGATTTCGACGTCCACGGCCTTCGGGAGCCCTGCGGCCTGGACGGTGGACCGAGCCGGCCGATGGTCTCCGAAATATTCTGCGTAGACTTCGTTCATTTCAGCGAATCGGCCCATGTCCGAAAGGAAGACCGTCGTCTTCACCACGGTGGAAAGGTCTCCTCCCGCTTCGGTCAGAACGGCCTTCAGGTTCTTGAACACCCGGTGCGTCTGAGCGGCGACGGTCCCCTTCTCCTGCTCACCCGTGGCTGGATCCAGCGGAATCTGTCCTGAGACGTAGATCCAGCCATCCACTACGATAGCCTGGGAATAGGGACCGATGGCGGCAGGCGCTTTGTCGGTGCGGACGACGGTCAGATCGCTCATGGTGCGGCGTGCTCCTGTTGAGGTTCGTGTCGTGAAGGTGTTGGACGGGGCGTTCGTTCAGCGGCCTCGAGCTTCGAGGGCCACGGGACGAACGCCGTGTTCGGTCATCTCCAGCAGGCGGTCCTGCAGGTTCACAGAGACGCAGACATGGTTCGGGAGGATAGAGATCAGGTCTCCCACCTCGGGAAGCCAGTCCGTTTCACTCAGGTCGAGGATTCCGTGCTCCTCGGAGACGCTCCGGACCACGACCTCGGGATGTTCCCAGACCCGTCCGAAGCCCTGGCCTCCAGATCTGAAGGATTCCTTGGCGAGGGCCTTGGACCCGGCGTCCACCACCGCCTGTCCCGGGACCGCGGTGCTCACCACGGAGGCGAGGACCCTGTATGCGATCTGGTCCTCGGAGCAGACCCCCAGGGCCAGGGTGTCTCGATCGTGAAAGATACAGGTTCCAGCTCGCACCTCCGTGACCCCCGGGATCCGATGGCTCTGCCAGAGGGTGGGGGTGGAGCCTCCACTCACGACTGCGGGTGGTAGACCGGCGTCCTTCAGGACGTCCAGCACCCGGGAGAGCCGATCCCCCACGACCGCCAGCGCGTGCCCTTGCTCGGAGGCGGGGCTTCTGATGTGGCCCGGGTAGAAGAGGACGCCGCGAAAAGAGGTGTGGGGCGATTCTTCCGCCTCTCGCGCCAGATCGAGAGCCTCCTGAGGCCCCACGATTCCCACCCGGCCCATGCCAACGTCGATCTCCACCAGAATCGGCACCGTGCAGCCCGCCGACCGGCCTGCTCTCGCCACGGTGTCGAGGGAGTTCCGGGAGTCCAGGGCGACCGATAGCGTCTGTTC
>SKKH01000076.1 GCA_007121555.1 Gemmatimonadota bacterium
AGGAGCTGGACGGCGACCGGTAGTTCATCTCCGGTCGAGCCCCGGCTCAGCGCCCTGCCGCGAACCCGGTGCGACGGGCATCGGCCACCCCGGTGAGCAGGCCTGACTCCCGGTCGATGGTGACGGCGTGGAGCGATCCCATGCTCTGGTCGTATCCGCTGACCAGGCGGTAGGAGACGTCCCAGGCCTGCAGCTCGTCCAGCGCCTGGATGTCGAAGCGGGACTCGGCCACCACCTCGTCCCCGGGCCCGTACCCCTGGAATCGGGGCGCATGGACGGCCTCGTGCAGCTCCATGCCGTAGCCCAGGAGGTTGATCAGGGCCATGGCCACGGCGCGCGATGACATGCCCGGCGAGCCGATGGCCACTCGGGGACGTCCGTCGTCGTCCAGGACCATGGTGGCGGGGAAGGGGGTGATGACCCGCCGGCCCTCGCCCACCCGGACCCCGGAGAAGCCGTTCCCGCTGTTCACCCCGACCCCGCCCACGGTGAGGCCGGTGGCGAAGGTGCTCCCGTAGACCGTGTGGGTCATGGAGACCCAGTTGCCCTCTTCATCCACCAGGACCAGGTGGTTCGTATCCGTGTCCTGCACCTCGGAACCCCGATCCGGGCGCTGGGCCGGCGCGGCGGCCCGTTCCGGCAGGGCCTGGCCGCTCCGGAGGTCCACCCGCTGAGTGCTTCCGTCGATGATCCCCGCCAGGTGCGCGGCGTAGTCCTTCGAGAGGAGAAGGTCGACCGGAACGTCCATGGTTCGAGGATCTCCGACGAACCGCGAGATGTGGTTCTGGGCCTGGTCGTAGGCCTGGCGGATCAGGAGGAGGGCCTCCGGGGACTCGGTGTAGTGTCCCATCGCCTCCAGGTCGAAGGGCTCCAGGATGTTCAGGATCATCCCGATGAGCACCCCGGCGTTGGAGGCAGGGGGCGCACTGGCGATGGGATGGCCCCGATATTCGAAGCGCACGGGTTCGACCCAGCGGACCTGGTACTCGGAGAGCTCGTCCAGGCTCAGGTTCCCCCCGGTCTCGTTCACCCTGTCCACGAACTCCCGTGCCCAGTCCCCGGTGTAGAAGTACTCGGGACCTTCGTCGGCCAGTCGCCGCAGCGTGGCGGCCAGCTCGGGCTGCCGGAAGGTCTCACCCACCTCCGGGGCCACCCCTCCGGAGAGGAAGATCTCCCTGGAGCCCGGATGGGCCGAGAGGCGCTCCCGCCCCTCCATGATGTAGTAGTAGAGGTAGGAGTACATGGGGAACCCGTCGTTGGCCACCTGGATCGCCGGCTCGAGGTACTCGTGCCATTCCAGCGTCCCGTAGCGTTCGGCCGTCTCTGCGAGTCCCCGGATGGTACCTGGGACCCCGATCCGACCTCCGGAGGTGATCCCGGACGCCCCGGTGGAGCGCGACAGGTTGAGCTCCGCGTCCAGGTAGATCAGCTCGTCGGTCTCGGCCATGTAGATGAGTCCGCCGGTGCCGCCGGCGATGGTGGACATATGGGGCTCCACCACCGGTTGGAGGATCACTGCGGTGATCATGGCGTCCACCGCGTTCCCTCCGGCCTCCAGGACCTCTACCATGGCCTCGTTCACGATGGGATGGGAGGAGGAGACCATGTACCGTTCGCCGGTCACCGCCGGCTTCTCACCCTGGCGGGGGGCCTCGCTCCCCGGGGCCGTCCCGGCCTGGCCCGCGGCCGAACCGACCGGGATCGCCAGGAGGAGGAGGGCGGCCAGGAGGGCCGTGGGCCACCTCACCAGGGAAGGGGCGGGCATTGGGGTCGGACGGAGCACACGCATGGCGATGGGCCTCGCGGTTGGGCGGATCAGGAATCATCGGGGGTACGGTCCTCCGATCCTATCCGCCGCCCTCTCCAGCGTCAAAGGCCCGGCTTCGAGAGCCCTCTGGCTTCAACCCCCGTGCCGGCGGGCGATCCCTTCGAGCCGCGCCTCGATCTCGTCGTCCGGGAGCCACCGGCCCGACACCATGACCCCGGCCCGGTCCTGGAGGGCCTCGAGCCCATCCAGGGGGTTGGAGTCCAGGAGGAGGAGGTGGGCTCGATGGCCCACGGCCACCGTGCCGAAATCCCCGGGCTGACCCAGGGACTCCTCGACGTACTCGGCCACCGCCCGGGTTCCACTCACCAGCACCTCGTACGGGCTCATTCCGGCATCCACCATGAGGGGAAGCTCCCGGTGCAGCGCGAAGCCGGGCACGTTGAAGAGCTGTGGCGAATCGGTCCCCATCAGGATCCGGGCGCCCGCCTCGTGGGCGGCTCCCAGGAACTCCTGGCGCATTTCGGCGTGGGCCCGGTGCGACTCGGGGGTGATGTCGGGATTCTCGATGTTGCGGAGCGCCCGTTCCCGGTAGCTCTCCCTGAGCTCGGGCGAGATGTAGCGAAACTCGGGCTCGGCCAGGAGGGCGTCGGGGTCCACGTAGCCGAAGAGGTGGTTCCAGAGGTACTGGGTGGGGACGAGCCAGACCTCGTGCCCGGCGATCTCCTGGGCCAGTTCATCCAGCGCCTCCTGGTCGGTGGCTCGGAACCGCTCCACGGGGTTCTCCAGGTTGGCGCCCTCCTCACGGGTCACCTCCAGGAATCCGTCCAGGTGATCCACGGTGGCCATTCCGGTGGCCATGGCGTGGCGAATGCCCACCTCCGCCGGCACATGACCCCCGAAGGTGATCCCGACCTCCTGGGCCACCTCGACCATCCGGTTCCAGGCATCCAGGGGCACTCCGGGATGGATCTTCAGGAAGTCGTAACCGGCGTCGTGGTGGGCCCGGACCAGCGAATCGGCGGCTTCGGGGGTGGGGGCGCTATTGCCGTTCAGCGAAGGAGCGCCGACGTAGAAGTCCGGTCCCAGCACCCGGCCCTCCCGGATCTCCTCCCGCAGGGGGATCTGATACGGAGCCCCGAGCATTCCCCGGATTGTGGTGATGCCGTTGGCCACATAGAGGAAGAGGGTCTCTTCGATGTCTTCTCGCGGCGGATCCTGTCCCGGGGGCACATGAGCGTGCATCTCGGCCAGGCCCGGGATGAGATACCGGCCCTCGCCGGAGATGGGCGTGGCGCCGTCGGGCACGGATGTGGAGGCGCTGGGACCCATCTCCACGATCCGCCCGTCCCGAACCACCACCGTCTGGTCCGTCAGGGTCCGATCCTCGTCCATGGGAAGGACGGTGACCCCGGTGAAGGCGTAGTGCCCCTGGGGCGGAACCTCGCCAGGGGACTGCGCAACCGCTTCCAGTGATCCAGAGCACAGCAGCAGGATCGCCGTGAGGAGGATGGCGGGGAGGGAGGTGGCGAGAGTCCGCTGCCGCCCGAGACCTCCGGTGGGGGCGGACCCCTGGGCCGCCGATTCGAATCGTGGCCGGAAGAGAGCGGGTGGATGCTGGTCTGGCATGGGTTCCTCCGGAGGAATGAAGTGCCTGGAAGGCTGCGGGCCTGGGGAGAGAGAAGCGAACCTCGACTCGCCGGCCCGTCCGCCGGTCCGTCCCTGGAAATGTGACATTCGACAGACGGTGGGGAAAGCACGTTCCACCCGTGGGGGGCCCTCCCGCCGCGTCGAAGTGGCATGCTCCCCTGCCGGCCCCGAAGCGATGGGGATTGCCCCCGAAGGGGGATGCCTTCCAAGTTCGATCGCCGGGACCGTTTCTGCTTCAAGGAGTTCGGTCGGTAGTCGAAATCGACTCTGTCGGTCCTCCATGTCCCGCTCCACCCTTCCCCTGCCCCAAGGTCCCAGATGCTCAGCTCTCCGGCCCGGCCGTCCCTCCCCCTCCTGGTCTCCCTGGCCGGCCTGACCGTCGGAGGTCTCACGGTCGCCCCGGTGTCGGCCGAAGCCCAGTTTCGTGTCTCCGAACCGCTACAGGAGGCCTACTTCGCCTGGGACGAGGGGCGCTACATCGACGCCGCCGAGAAATATCTCCAGCTCCTCCGAGGTGAGGACGGGGCGCAGTTCACCGATGAGGTGGCTCGTCTCACCGGCGAGCTCCATCCGGTCCGCGAGGTGGATGACGACGGCCAGGGGCTGGCGGTCTCGTCGGACGGACGCTTTCTTCAGTGGCGCCGACAGGTCGACGGCGAGTGGATGAGCTTCGTAGAGCCCGTGGAGGGCGGACATCGGGCGGGGTTCCGCACCCAGGTGGGAGCCCTCTCCGGAGACGGCCGCTTTGCGTGGATCGAAGGAGGGTGGGCGGAATCGGATCCGGCCCCCCAGCTCCGGATCGAGCGGCTGGATGGGGTGGACGAGCCCCAGCGGGAGGCGTCGGTGGAGCTGGCGGGAATCCGGCCCATGTCCCTGCACTTCGCCCCTGACGAGGCCGTCCTGTACCTGACCGGCGGTCGGGACGGTGAAGGGGACCGGCTCCGGATCTTTCGCCTGCGCGCTCCGGAGTGGATGCCCGAGGCGCTGGGGCTGGCCGAGGGACATGCGTCCGAACCCCAGCCGGTGACTGGAGGGCGCTACCTGGCCTTCACCCGTCCCGCCGAGTCTCCCCTCCCCGAGGCCGAGGGCATGGCTCCCAGCACGACCCCCGATCCGGGCCTCGGGCTCCTCGAGCTGGCCACCGGCCGAGTCCACACCTTCCCGGGGCACTCCCTCACTGTGAGCCCCGGGGGCCAGATGATGGCGTGGATCGAGGAGGGCGAAGGAAATCCGGCCCGGATCCGCGCCCTCCCGCTCCCGGTCGGAGGCTTGGACGCCGAACCGCGACCCCACACCCTCATCGAGACCGAGGACCGGCTCGCCAGCCCAGCCCTCTCTCCCGACGGGGACCGGGTGGCCTACCAGACCATGCCCCATACGGACTGGGAGATCTTCATGGTCTCTACCGCCGACCCGGCCGTCCGGGAAGACACGGGCCCCGAACGGGTGACCCGGGAGATCCAGCACGATCTCTTCCCGGCCTGGATCTCCGACACACAGCTTCTCGCCATGAAGGGGGAGTTCCGGCACCGTCGCTCCTACCTCCACGATCTGGAGACGGGAGCCGGCTACCGGCTCTTCCACAACAACACCTTCCGCACCATCGCCCCGGAGTACGAGTGGGTGGTGGATCCCCTGGGCCGTGGCCTCCTCCTCGTAGCCGAGCGGGACGGCGACACCATCGCTCCCGAGCGGGCTGTGTTCTGGGTCGACCTGACCCGGACCGTGGAGCTTCCCGACCTCCTGGCCCGATTGGAGGAGGCCCTGGATCACGAACGGGCCCTTCTGGAACGGGGGCGAGAACGCTTCGCCCCAGGGGCCGAGGAGATTCGGGCGGCGGCGGATGCGGTCTCGGTGGGACGGATCTACCACTACGCCGAGATCCTCTACTCCTTCGGCTCGAAGTTCGCCACCGAGCCCGGGAATCAGCTGGCCATCGACTACCTGGTCGAGACGCTGGAGGAGTGGGGCTACGAACCAGAACTCCAGTGGTTCGAAGCCACGGGCCGGGGAGGGGGTGCCAGGACGGCCAACGTAGTGGCCACCCTCCGGGGCACCGAGAATCCGGAACAGATCTACGTCATCTCCTCGCACTTCGATTCGGTGCTGCGGAGCCCCGGAGCCGACGACAACTCCTCCGGGACCACCGCCCTCCTGGAGGCGGCCCGGGTCCTGGCCGGGAGTCCTCGCAGGGCCACGATCCAGTTCGCCTTCCTCACCGCGGAGGAGGCCGGCCTCCTCGGGGCCCGGGAGTTCGTCCGCCGGGCCCAGGCCCAGGAGGACCAGATCGCTGGAGTCCTGAACAACGACATGATCGGGTGGACCCGGAGTCACCGGCTGGACAACACGATCCGGTACTCCAACGACGGGATCCGAGATCTCCAGCACGCGGCGGCCCACCTCTTCAGCGACCTCATCACCTACGATGCCCGTTACTATCGGGGGACCGACGCCGCCGTATTCTTCGACGCCTACGGTGACATCGTGGGGGGGATCGGTTCCTACCCCGTGCTCCACAACCCCAACTACCATCAGCCCACGGACGATCTCTGGACGATCGATCAGCGGTTGGTGGCCGAGGTGAGCCGAACCACTGTGGCCACGATCATGCACCTGGCCGACGGCCTGTCCAGGATCGAGGGTCTCCGGATGACGGAGGAGGCCGGTTCGGACGAGCCCGTCTTCACCTGGATCCCCGCACCCGAACCTCAGGTTTCGGGCTACCGGGTCCGCGCCCAGGACGGGCACGGCCGATGGCACGACCTGGCTGAGGTGACCGAACCCCGCTTCCGTATGGATCCTGAGTGGGCCGAGCAGGCTCAGGCCGTAGGGATCCGTGCCTTCACCGCCGACGGTCGGGAGAGCTTTGACGACCGCCGCCTTCCACGCACCGAATGGTAGAGAAGGAGCCCCGAAGCGCCTCTGGGCTGGCCCGCTCGCTGAGGCGGAGGTTCGAGGAGATGGAGGGAGGCGGAACACCGGGCAGGGGGGGTCTCCGAGAGACGAGCTCGAGGATCCGGGGGTCGGAGTTCGGTCCCACCCCGATCCCGCTGCCGGCCGGAGTCCGGGACCGGTTCACGACCCGGGTGGCCCACTGGGTCTCCGGGGACCGGGCACGCCGGGACGCTCTCCTGCCCGGGCTGCGGACCGACATCCAGCTTCTGGCCGAGGCCGGAGCCCAGGCGCGGCTGGCTGAGGCGCTCCGGGTCGTGGAGGCACAGATGGTGGAGGAGGGTGGGGGCCACGGCGAAGGTCCCGAAGTCGACTCCGGCCCCCCGGCCCTTCTCAAACTCCTGCGGGGGGCCATGAACTCGGGCGACGAGCTTTCCGTCAGCGCCGTCCGATTTCGAAGACCGAGGTGAGCGCCCGGAGGAAGCCCAGGGACTCGCGCGCCCGATCCACGGCCCCACCGGCCCCACCCTTGCCCGAGTGGCCGAAGAGCCCGGTGACGTTCACCTCCATGTCCGGCGCTCGGCGGGAAAGGGCATCGCCCATGGCCAGGGTTTCGGTGAAGGGGATGAGCTGATCGGACCGGGAGTGGAGGAGCCGGACCGGAACCCGAACGCCCTCGATCATCCGCAGGGGATCGACCAGGGGAAGCTCTCGTCGAGCCGCAGGGGTCATCAGCTCCACGAGTCGGTTCGCTTGGTCGTTCGAAGGAGACCGGCCGGAGGGGGGCGCGAAGAGGTCGAAGAGGGGGCGGAAGCGTCGGGGAAGGCCGACGCGCATCTGGGTGATCAAGCTGTCGAACGAGGAATCCGAAGCTGGGATCTGGCGATCCCCGGCCTCCGTGGCGAGGGCCCGGAGCGCATCGGCCACGGGTGTGGTCTCGTCGAATCCCGGAACCAGTGGGAGAATGTTGGCGCCCACGACCCAGCGGCCGTAGGGGTCCGGCTCCAGGTGGTAGCTCTGCCCCTCCCATTCGAACTCGCCCGTGAGCTGGAAGCGCACCGTCCGGGAGAGGTCCGCGTACCCGCCCCACCCCACCACTCCCCGGATCCTCGTCGTGAAGCCGGGATCGGCAGCGGCATACAGGGCCTGGGGAGCCCCAAAGGAGAAGCCCACGAGCCCGACGCCCCCGGGAGCCGTTTCCGGGGCGGAGGCGAGGTGGTCGACGGCACTCCTGATGATGGTCTGAGCCCGCTGGGGGGCCATGTCCATCCGGGTCCACTCGGAAATTTCGGGAATCAGGACTCGCGCCCCGGTCGAGGCGAGGGAGCGGGCGAAACGAAGGAGGGCCGGGTGGTAGCGGCCGGGTCGCGTGATCCCGTGCAGGACCACCCATCCAACCGGCGGGTCGCCCTGGTCGGATGGCTCCCGTCCGGTCCGCTCCATCAGGGTGGCCGGCACGGCGTCGTCGTCCCCGTCCACCGGTACCATGATGGAGCGTGACCGGAGGTCGGAGGGGGGACGAAGCCACCCACGGGCGAAGCGGACGGTATCCAGCACGGGAGAACTCATCCCCTGATCCTACATCACGGTGCCGTGGCAATCCACCGTCACCCCCCCCACCGTGTCAAGAATGCCGGCGAATCTCTGACTCACCACACTCGGAGGTGGCGGCCGTGTGCACCGCCGGCATCGACCGGGGCACCTCACCCCCTTCCTCTCGACACCTGAGCTTCGTATCTATACGGTCTCCGGGTTCCCGGGGCGATTCCTTCCCCGGGACGTGAGGTGAGTCCCACCCCATATCGACTCCTCCCTGACCCAGAAGACCTCGATGACGGAGTTTCGACCGCCATACGCCCATGCGGCGGGCGCCGCTTTTGGCGCGTTCTTCCTGTACGTGCTCACGCTGGCGCCCACCACCTGGTTCTGGGACACCAGTGAGTACATCGCGACGGCCCACATCCTGGGGATCCCGCATCCTCCGGGGAATCCCCTCTTCGTGGTGGTGGGCAGAGTGTGGAGTCTGCTCCTCGCGCCCACGGGACTGGATGTGGCCGTCCGCATCAACCTGCTGGCCGCCGTCACTTCGGCGCTGGCCACCGGGTTCTTCTTTCTGGTGGCCTACCGGATCCTCCACGGCTGGATCGGCGACAGGGTCCAGGAGATCTGGGTCCGCCGGATGCCCCTGGTCGGAGCGTGGCTCGGGGCGCTGATGGGCGCGACGGCCTTCACGGTCTGGAACCAGTCCAACGTGAACGAGAAGGTCTACACCCTGAGCGTGTTGGGCATCGCCGCCGTATCCTGGCTGGCCATCCGGTGGGCCGACCGGAAGGATCAGCCCGGGAGTGGCTGGCTCCTGGTCATGGCCGTGTACCTCATGGTCCTGGGGTCGACGAACCACCTCATGGCCCTCCTGCCGGCCCCGGCTCTGGGCGTCCTCATCCTGGTGGAGAAGCCCAGGGTGCTTCTGGACACCAACCTCCTGACCCGGGGAGTGTTGGCCGTGGTGCTGGCGCTCTCCTTCAACTTCTTTCTCCCCATCCGCTCCGCCCAGCAGCCCATCATCAACGAGGGGGAACCGGTCTGCGAGACGCTGAGGGGCGCGGCGGTGGCGATCTACACCAATGGCGGCTTCGGGTGTGAAGCCCTGGCGGCCAACCTGACCCGGGAGCAATACGCGAAGCCTCCCCTCTCCGAACGTCAGGCCCCCCTGGGCCATCAGCTGGCCAACTGGTTCCAGTACTTCGACTGGCAGTGGGCTCGGGGGCTGGCTGTGGAGGGAACGCCGGGCAACGCCCGTCTTCCGGTGAGCCTCCTCTTTCTGGGTCTCGGGGTGGGCGGGCTTCTTCTGGCCTTCAGGTCCGGACCGGGGGGTGGAGCGTATCTCACCACCCTGGCCGTCACCCTGACCCTGGCCCTCGTCTACTACCTGAATTTCCGGTACGGCTATTCTCTGGCCCCGGACGAGATCGATCGGACCCAGCGCGAGGTGCGCGAGCGGGATTACTTCTTCATCGCCGGGTTCCATCTCTGGGGTTTCCTCAGCGCCATGGGTCTCGTGGGCCTGTGGAGGTGGGCTTCCGGGGGCGGTGAACAGCGGAGGGGTCTCGCGTTGGCCGCGCCCATCCTCGTGGTGGCCTTCATCCCCCTGGTATTCAACTGGGCGTGGGCAGACCGGAGCGACGACTATTCGGCCCGGGACTGGGCCTACAACGTCCTCCAGAGCGTGGAGCCCTACGGGATCATCTTCACCAACGGCGACAACGACACCTTCCCTCTCTGGTATCTCCAGGAGGTGGAGGAGATCCGACAGGACGTCACCGTGATCGTGGTCCAGTACCTCTACACCCAGTGGTATCCCCGACAGCTCAACTACCATACGCACCCGGACCGGCAGCGAGCCTTCGACCCGGAGCACGACCCCGGCGTGTACCCGGCCCCCACGGAGTCTCCCGCCCGCTCCATCACCCGTCTCAGCGACGCGGAGATGAACCAGGTCGTCAGCGGGCAGATCGGACAGGATATGACGGTGGACGTGGGGCCGGTGGCCGTCCAGTATCCCGCCGGGACCTGGCTGGGAAGGGGAGACCGCCTGGCCCTCGCCATCATCCGGGATTCCCTGGGGGAGCGGCCCATCCACTTCGCCAGCACCGCCGGTCTCGCTCAGGATCTCGGTCTCTCCCGCTGGGTCACCCGCCAGGGACTCACCGCCCGACTCATCATGACCGACCTCTCGGAGCTCGACGGCATGGTCCGGACCTCCCAGCAGGTGGGCGGCGACTGGGTGAACCTGGACACCTCCCTCGCGCTCGCCGAGGAGGTCTTTTCCTACCGTGGGTTGGAGGAGAGGGAGATCTGGACCGATCGGGCGACGCTGAACATCCCTTGGCACTTCTACTTCCTCTACCTCCAGCTTGCGGACGGTGCGGCCCAGGCAGGGCTCTCCGCCGAGACGGTGCAGGAACTCCGGGAACGGGCCGAACGCTTCGCCGTGGTGGCTCAGGGGGGAAGCCGGGCCCTGCAGTAAGGGGCTGTTGAGGAGCGGGAGCGGCCACCGCCTCGGGGCCTTCAACTAGTCGCGCGCACGGGGGATTCGGAACTCCGGCAGGGCGTCGGGGGTGCACGGAGAAGGCACGCTCGTTGGCATCCTCCTGTCCCACGCCGGCCTCTGACTCATGGCCACACCAGCCGAACCGGTCGCGATCTCTCCCCCGGACCCCTTCCAGGGGTTCTCCCGGGACGAGGTGGCCCGGTACGCTCGCCACTTCGCCCTGGCCGAGGTGGGACCCGAAGGCCAGAGAGCGCTGCAGGGGGCTCGGGTCCTCCTGGTGGGTGCAGGAGGCCTCGGGTCTCCCGCCGCGCTCTACCTGGCCTCCGCGGGGGTGGGCACGCTGGGTCTCGTGGACGCCGACCGGGTAGAGCTCTCCAATCTCCAGCGCCAGCCCCTCCACGATACCGACGACGTGGGTCGCCTGAAGGTCGATTCGGCTCGGGAGCGGCTCGAGGGCATCAACCCGGAGGTGACGGTGGAAGCCCACCCCGTTCGGCTCACCTCCGCCAACGCCCTCGAGATCGTCGAAGGGTATGACCTGGTCCTCGACGGCTCGGACAACTTTCCCACCCGGTATCTGGTGAACGACGCCTGCCTCCTCACGGGCCGTCCCTGGGTCTACGGGGCCATCCTCCGCTGGGAGGGGCAGGTCTCGCTGTTCGGCGCACCGGACGGGCCCTGCTACCGGTGCCTCTTCCGTGAGCCCCCGCCCCCGGGGCTTGTACCCGGATGCGCGGAGGCCGGCGTCGTGGGGGTCCTTCCCGGGATCGTGGGGAGCCTCCAGGCGCTGGAGGCCATCAAGTGGATCCTGGGAAGACGTGAGGGAAGCGTGGCCGGGCGCCTTCTCATCTTCGATTCGCTGGCACTCTCCTTTCGTGAGGTGAAGCTCCGCCCCGACCCAGAGTGCCCCGTCTGCGGTCCGGAGCCCACTCTCACGGAGCTGATGGACTACGAGCACTTCTGCGCCACCGGTGAGGTCCAGCCCGCTCCGCCCTCGCCCGCCCACCATGGACCGGATTCCCCTGTCGGGGGTGGCGATCCCGCTGCGATGGGCGGCTCCCGGTCGACGGTCGCCTCACTGGTGGCGGGAGAGGAGCTCTCCCCGGAGGAACTGGACCGCCGCCTCGACGATCTCGATGATCGTCCGTTCCTGATCGATGTGCGGGAGCCATGGGAATGGGCCGTGTCGAATCTGGAGGACCGAGGGGCCCGGCTCATTCCCCTGAGCGAGCTGTCCACGCGGCTGGACGAGGTGCCGCCGGATCGGGACGTGGTCGTGTACTGTCGCTCGGGCCAGCGTTCGGAGAAGGCCGCCCGCCTTCTTCGGGAGAGAGGCAGGGGTTCGGTGCTCAACCTGGTGGAAGGACTGAAGGGATGGGCCAGCTCCGTCGATCCCGACCTCCCGGTCGCATGATGACCCAGGCCCGTGCCACCGACGGCGATACACGCCGACACGTCCTCATCGTAGGTGCCGGCTTCGCCGGCCTCTGGGCGGCTCAGGCGCTGCGGGGGAAGGGGATGCGGGTCACCCTCCTCGACCGACAGAACTACCACACCTTCCTCCCGCTTCTCTACCAGGTCGCGGCCGCCGAACTCGGACCCACCGAGATCGCATACCCGGTCCGGGCCGTGCTCCGCCGGAACTCCGACGTGGACTTTCGGATGGGCGAGCTCCGGTCGGTGGATCCGAGGAGACGAAGGGTGAGCACCGACCAGGAAGAGCTGAGCTACGACGACCTGATCCTGGCCATGGGGGCCACGACCAACTACTTCGGAGTGGAGGGAGCGGAGGAACGCGCGTTCCCGCTGCGCACCATGGACGAGGCCGTCCCCCTTCGCCACCACATCCTGTCTCGCTTCGAGCGGGCCGTCCACGAAGAGGATCCCGAGCTCCGACGCCGGCTGCTGACCTTCACCATCGTGGGAGGCGGGGCCACCGGGGTGGAGTTCTCCGGCGCGTTGGCCGAACTCGTCCACGGACCCCTCCAGCGGGACTACCCGACCCTGAACCTGGATCGGGGGAAGGGGGGATGCGTGCGGATCCTCCTCCTCGAGGCCATGGATCAGCTCCTCGGGGGCATGCCCGGAAAGCTGGCCGACTACGCCCGCGATCGCCTGGAGGAACGGGGAGTCGAAGTCCGACTGGAAACCCCGGTATCGGCGGTCGCCGACGATGGAGTCGTTCTGGAGGGAGGTGAGAGGATCCTCTCGGATACGGTGGTCTGGACCGGCGGAGTGCAGGGAGCTCCGGGGCCCGCCGACTGGGGCCTGCCCACCGACGGCCTCGGCCGGGTTCGCGTCCGCCCGACGCTGGAGGTCGAGGGGTTCGATGGCATCTGGGTCGCCGGAGATCTGGCCTATCTCGAGGACGAGGAGGGTCGACCCCTTCCCGGAGTGGCCCCTGTGGCGATCCAGCAGGGGAGCCACGTGGCCCGGAACCTGGAAATGAGAGCGAGGGGGGACGCCCTGAAGCCCTTCCGCTACAAGGATCCTGGGATGTTGGCGGTGGTGGGTCGGAACGCTGCGGTGGCCCGGGTAGCCGGGCGGAGTTTCAAGGGATTTCCAGCATGGATTCTGTGGCTCCTGATCCACGTTGCGAAGCTCATCGGATTCCGCAACCGGCTCCTGGTCCTTGTAAATTGGGCTTGGAACTACATCTTTCCCAAGAGGGCGGTGCGGCTCATCCTCCCCGATGGACGGGCCAGCACTCCCCAACCGGGGGTCAGGAAAGAAGCGGAAGGGGTGGAGCGAGCGGAAAGCTTCACGCACGGGACGATCCCGTAGTGAAGATCAGTATTGTGCCACCTTTGCGGTCCGACTATATTCTTCCGCGATTTAATCCGGCGAGGTCTCGAGGTGTCCCGGAAAGGGGTTTTCCTCTGCCTCGCCCCCCGGCTGGGCCGCACTGAGCCAAGGGGGGTTCTTGTATTTCAGGGACCCCGAAAGGGCTGTTGCGGTGGGTGGTGCGAAGATGCACCCCGTGCTGCCGCGGGGCGAAGAGCGCAGGAGCCCGCGTCCGAGGGTCGGACGTGGGTGAGAATGTTTCTCCTAAGGACACACAAGCGTGGATCTCAATCACGAGTTCCTACCATATCAGGAGGCTCCATGAAGGGACGATTCATCGTGGCGATCATGGCCGCCGCGGCCCTCTTTCTTCCAGAGTTGGCCGAGGCCCAGAGCCCCGGTTCCATCGAGCTGGGGGCCGTGGGTCGATTCGGCGTCTACGACAGCGAGGTCGGCCTCGAGAATGCCCCTGCGATCGGGGGCCGGGCGGGGGTTTTCTTCCTGCCCAATCTTTCACTCGAACTTGACTGGACGTACGCCGAGCCCGATCTGACCGACCCTCCGGGGTGGCAGGATCGGGAGTTCATCCGGCACGAGCTTTTCCAGGGCCGGGTGCTCTACACCCACTGGCTGGGCGAGTCGGCGGGTCTCCTCCTGGGGGCCGGCTATTCGTATGACCAGTACAGCACTCCCCGACGGATCGGCTCCCGTGGGGGCGGACCGGGTGGTCTGCTCGGCCTGCGGTACCGTTTCAACGATCGGTTCTCCGCTCGGGTCGAGGGCACGGGATACTACGTGTCCGAGGACCAGGATGCCTTCATTCCGCGGCCCGAGACGCTGAACCTGGGCGTACAGGCTGGGCTCAGCCTGATGCTGCGGGACCGGGAGCGTATTGTGGAGGTCGAGCTGCCGGCACCGCCGCCGGACACGGTGGTCGTGACCGAAGAGGTGGAGCGTCCGCTCCCCGAGGGAACCCCGACGCAGCTCTGTCTCGCCACGGGTGAGACCGTAACGGTCTACATCACGGCTCAGGGCGACACCCTGGTGGGTGAACGTCGGGTCGATGTGCGCGACCTCGGACCCGGAGTGGCCTTTGCAGGCGAGTACGCAGAGGGCCGCAGCTGGTTCGTGAACGATGAGCCGGTCATGTTCGAGGATCTCGAATACGTCCGGTCGGGCGGCGAGATCAGCCTGGATTGTCCCAGCATCCGACAGGTCGGTGAGTTCATGGGTGTGCCCCTCTTCGCCGACGCCACCGCCGAGAGCCCTTACGAGACGCTCTACGTCCCGGTGCGGCCCGGTGTCTGGCAGGCGTATCAGACCGACCTCGCCGCGGTGCGGGGGAACTGACGGGTGACCTGACCGCCGAGATCCGACATTCGGCGACTGCAGGTTCCGCAGGAGCGAAAGGGGTCCTTCTCGACTGAAATCAGTCGGGGAGGGCCCCTTCGCCGTTGGGGGAGGGGACGGATCTGCCCGGTGGGCTGGAAATGCTGTGCACCCATGGTTCGAGCCCTCAGAAAACTGAAGTCTCTGTGGGCCTCCTGTGGATTTCACCGGATGCAGGCGGGATCCGTTGGGTGCGAAAGCCCCTGTGCCTAGTGGCTTCTGGTGTCATCGTACAGTTGGCACCCATCTTGCCACTCTACTACCCCGGTGTATCTTGCCGGCGCTGGACATCGAGGGGGACTGCGGTCCTGCCTTCGTCTGGATCGACCCGGAGCACTCCGGGTCTTCCGGCAGAGTCAACGGACGTCACACAGACGTCTCACTATCCCAAGGGGGAATGAATGAAGAAGCTGTATCGATCCACTCTCGTCGCCGCAGTACTGGCGTTCGGGGTGGCTGCGTGTGGCGACGATGTACAGATCGTCGACCCCGAGCCGACCCCGCCGCCGGCCCTGTCGGTGACGCTGACGCCCTCCAACGTGAATCTCACGGTTGGAGACAATGTGAATCTGGCAGTCGGGATCTCCGGTGGGGATCCTGCAGCGACGGCGAACATCACGTGTCAGTCGTCGAACACCGATGTGGTGAGCACATCCGTGTCCGGGAACAACTGTGCCGTTGAGGCCGTCGGGGCGGGCAACGCCACCATCACGGCCGAGGTGACGAAGGGGAATCAGACCTCTTCCGCCGGTGCGGCCATTCAGGTGAGCGACCCGGCCGATATCACGCCTGCGACCGTATCGATCTCCACGATCCAGAAGAACAACCAGACCGTGGACATCGACAACGTGTTCGGTCAGGTGGACGTGACGATGAACGTCCGGTTCAACGACGAGCAGCCGC
>SKKH01000170.1 GCA_007121555.1 Gemmatimonadota bacterium
AGAGGGTCGAGAAGAGGGTGTCCCGCTGGGTCGCCGTAAGGCCGTCGGCGTGGTTCCAGCGCCCGGACATGTTCACCCCGATCACCTCTGGATCCCGGTCCCGGACCAGCTCCAGGAGCCCTTCGAACTGCTCTTCGTTGTGGGTCGGCACCACCTCGAACAGCCCCGCGTAGTCGAACCGGCCCACCGAGAGTCGCTCCACCCCCTGGCCCGGCCCCAGATCGTTGAAGACCAGGATGGTCCGACGGCGAGACGAGTAGGTCTCCAGGGGAGCCATGGAGCGGAAGACGGGGTCGTCGTTGTACTCCCGGGAGATGATGATCCACATGTCGACCCCTTCCCTGCGCATGAGCTCGGGGAGGAGGGTGTCGAAGCGGGTCTCGATCCAGCCCCTGACGATCTCGGCCTGCTCCCGGTGCGGAAGGACGGGGGGATCGAAGACCTCCTCCTGGGGCACCGGGATGACCTGGGCGGTGAGGCCGGTCCCCGGGAAGGTCTGCCCTGCCCGCTCCAAGGCACCGGGTCCAATCAGAAGGCAAAGGCCGAGGAGGATCAGGATTCGGGGGGCGGGGGGGCGTCGGGACATGGACGGAGCTCGAGGCTGGGGAAGAGGATCGCACGCACCCTCACCATACGGCTCCGCACGGGGATCAGGAAGGTCGGTCCGGGTCCGTGACGCTTCCGCCGCGGCCAGATCTGCGTGAGATTGTGGGCCGCGCCCTCTGTATGTCCTGGCCCCTCGGACTGGAGCCGCAGCATCGAAGAGCTCGCCCCGGACCCCGAACTCCTCCTCTACCTGCTGGACCTCCTGGGGGTCGCGGTCTTCGCCATCAGTGGAGCCCTGGCCGCCGGCCGCAAGGGGCTCGATCTCCTGGGGGTGGTGGTCATCGCGGCCATCACGGCGGTCGGGGGTGGGACCCTTCGGGACCTTCTCCTCGATCGCCATCCCATCTTCTGGATCCTGGACCCCACCTACCTGGTGGTGATCCTGGTGGCGGCGCTGGCCACCGTGGTCTACGTGCGCCTCCGGCCACCTCCAGGCCCGGCCCTCCTCATTGCCGACGCCCTGGGGCTGAGTCTGTTCGCCATCGCAGGCGCCCAGATCGCCCAGGGCCAGATCCCCCCAGGGGTTTCCCTGGCGCCCATCATCGTGGTCCTCATGGGGACCATGACCGGGGTGGCCGGGGGTGTGCTCCGGGATGTTCTCACCGCGCAGGTGCCATTGATTCTCAGAAGGGACATCTATGCCAGCGCCGCCATCGCGGGGATTCTGGTCTATCTGGGGCTGGGGGCCCTGGGAATGCCCACGACACCGGCCAGCCTGGTGGGCATGGGAGTGGTGGTGGGCCTCCGGCTCCTGGCGATCCTGAAGGGCCTTCGGCTGCCGGTGTTTCGTCTTCCGGAGGAGCCCACGTGAGTGGGTGGATCGGAGCCGGGATGCCGGTAGCTTCCGTGCTCAGCTTCGCAGCCTGAGCGGGGTGCCCCAGGGATCTCGCGCCAGCCCGGACTCCCGGTCCACCTCCGCTCCTCCCTGGTCGAGGGAGTCCAGCGCCCGCTCGGCATCCTCCGCCGACGGGAGCACCAGCTCCCAGCTGAGGAGCCGGGCGTCCCCTTCACCGGCCGGGGGGGCCGAAGCCGCCCAGGTGTTCACCCCCAGGTGATGGTGATAGCCCCCGGCCGAGAGAAAGAGGGCGCCAGGGTAGCTCCACACGGTCTTGTCGAATCCCAACGTCTCGTGGTAGAACTCGGAGGCCCGGCGGAGATCGCCCACATGGAGGTGGATGTGGCCCATGACGGTGCCCCGAGGCATCCCGCTCCATGGTCCAGTCGACCCCTCCCGGATGAGCCCGGCGAGATCCAGGGGGTCGGTGCTCATGGCGAGTTCCCCTCTCGCCTCCCGCCACTGGTCCCGGGGACGGTCCGCGTAGACCTCGATGCCAAGACCATCGGGGTCCGACAGGTAGAGGGCCTCGCTGACCCGGTGGTCCGAAGCCCCCGGGCGGATTCCCAGTGCAGCCAGGTGGGCAGCGAACTCGGTCAATGCCTTCCGACCAGGGACCAGGAGGGCGAAGTGGAAGAGCCCGAGCCGACCTCGTGGCGGAATGGGGCGTGTTCCGGCCCGCATGGTGAGGTGCACCAGGGGGGGATCCTCCGCGTGGGCTCCCAGGCTGGCCTCCTTCTCGCTCGACCGGAGTGGGACCAGACCCAGCACACGACGGTAGTATTCCATGGAGCGGGTCAGCTCCGACACCTGGAGATGGACGGCCCCGAGTTGCGTCGTGGGTGGAAGCCGCTGCGGGCCGGAGGGTGGGATGGGCGGCATAGGTCAGGCTCCTGGCGAGTCCGTCTGAGGATTACCCAGTACACTCATGCAACGGGTCCCCCATGCCAGTCCAGCGCTCGCCTCACATGACCCTCCTCGCGGTCGCCGCGCTGACGATCTTCAGTGCCTGCGACACGGGGTCCAGCGTCCAGCCCTCCGAGAACGGACTCGGGCCTCCTTCGCCGCCGGCCGGGGCCGAGGTGGTCTGGCCGCTGGCCCTGACCGATGAGCCCGACGCGGATTCGGTGAGTTTCCCATATGGTCCGCGGGCCCTCCCCAGCCGGTACGACTTCCACGGGGGCATCGACCTCCCGGAGTCGCCTGGAACCCCGGTCTACTCCGTGCTGCCGGGGAGGGTGGTCCTGGTCTCCACCTGGGACGGCGCCAGCAGGGGCCCCGGGAACGCGGTCCTCGTGGCCCACTCGGACGATCGGGCCACCTCATACCTCCACCTCCGGGAGATCGAGGTGGCGGAAGGAGATTCGCTGGAGCTGGGAGAGCGACTGGGAACGGTGGGGTCCACCGGAGCTGCGACGCCCCACCTCGACCTGGGCTACTTCGTGGGGCTTCCCCGGGATACCCGGGTTCGAGACGAGCGGCTGAGCCGGAACCCCCTGGAGTTGCTGCCCCATCGTACCCCCGACCCACCATCGGGTGAATTCACCAGCAGCGGCGTGATTCTGGACGTCCCCCTCCAGGGGATGACCATCCAGAGCATCCAGCTTCTCGGAGAGGGGGAGTCCCGGACCCTGGACTACTACGAGATCGTGGCGAGGGGTTTCACGCCCCGGGATGAAACGGTCCAGAAAGGGGTCCAGATCGGGGCCGAGCGTCCGGAAGAGGGTCGTTTCAGCCTTCCCCTTCGTCCCCTGGAGTTCGTGCCGGACCGGGTCGTGGTCGCCGACTTCAGGGGCGAGGTGCTTCTGGACCTGCGCCGATAATGCCGGGGAGGGCAGTCTGGACTCGTCCTCGACGGACTCAGGCGTTATTTCTGGATGGTCAGCCCGGCGCCGGCCCTGCATCCGATGCTCCTGAACGGAGCGCATCGTCCATTTCACCGGAGACCCCATGCCCACTCGTCGAGACTTCCTGAAGCGTACGGCCCTCCTGGGGGGAGCCCTGGGGGCCGGGGTGATCCCGGGCCTGTGGAGCCCCGATGGGGTCCGAGCCGAGCCCCCGACCCGGAAGCCCTCCCGTTCCCTCCGGATCCTCGTCCTCGGGGGCACCGGCTTCATCGGCCCGCACCTGGTGCACCGCATCGTCAGCGCGGGCCATGAGTGCAGCATCTTCACCAGGGGCCGAAGCGAGCCGGATCTCCACGAGGACTCCTTCAGGAATGTGGAGGCGCTGGTGGGAGATCGGAACGACGACCTCTCCGCCCTGGAGGGGCGAGAGTGGGACGTGGTCATCGACAACTCGGGCTACACGCCGGAGCAGGTCGAGGCCACCGCCCAGCTCCTGGCCGGTTCGGTGGGCCAGTATCTATTCACCTCGACCCGCGGGGTCTACGCCGACTTCACCCATTCGCCCATGGATGAGGACGCGCCCCTGGGGATCCGAGGGGTTCCCGAGGAGGAGTGGGATGGCTACGGCCCCCTCAAGGCCCGGGCTGAGCGGAAGGTGGAGGCCGCCTTCCCCCAGGGGACCGGGATCGTCCGTCCCCCCATCATCACCGGCCCCGGGGACCGCACGGACCGCTTCACCTTCTGGTACCACCGGGTCGACGAAGGGGGTGAGGTGCTGGCTCCGGGAGCTCCCGACGATCCCATTCAGTACGTGGATGTTCGGGACCTGGTGGACTTCGTCGTGCGCATGGCCGAAGAAGGGATCACGGGCATCTACAACGTGGAGGCGCCGGCCTCCCCCCTCACCACCGCCGGATTCCTGCACGGACTCCGGGCCACCACGGGCAATCCCGTCTCCTTCACCTGGGTGGACTGGGATTTCCTGGAGGCGCACGAACTCCGCGGTGGTCAGGAGATCGCCGCCTGGCGTCCCCCTACGGGCGACAACCTGAACTACGGGCGCATCGACAACTCCCGGGCCATCGAGGCCGGGATGACCTTCCGACCCCTGGCCGTCACCGCCATGGACACCCTGGACTGGTGGAAGGAGACGGGGGGGGCCGGGGAGGGGCAGCTCCGGTCCGGCTACTCCCGGGAGAAGGAGGCCGAGGTGCTGGCGGCGTGGCGGAGGCGCTGAACCTCGCCTCCACGGCATCGCTCGCCGGAGCCGGGCCATGGCCTTCTACTTCTCCAGGCGCCTGCTGGTCCAGGAGAGATCCGGTCGCTTCAAGAGAGGGCTGCGCTTCCGCCATGGGCGCCGCCGGAAGTACGAATCCGCCTCGCCCTTCACCGTTCCGCTCAGGAGGACCACCGCGATGAGGTTGGGGATGATCACGAGCCCCAGGAGGATGTCGCCGATGGTCCAGGCCAGGATCAGGGGACTCACCGCACCCACGAAGTGCATCCCGACGAAGAGAAGCTTGTAGGGCAGGACGGCCCGAGGCCCGAAGAGATAGAAGGCGCAGCGGTCACCGTAGTAGCTCCAGGCGATGGCGGTGGAGATCCCGAAGAGGAGCACGGTGAGGATCACGACGTAGTGGCCCCAGTCGCCGGGCAGACCCCGCTGGAAGCTGAGCATGGTGAGGGGGGCGCCGTTCTGAACGGCGTTCCCGTAGAGGACGCCCACCACGGTCCCGTCGGCCGCGACCGCCTCCCGGGAGCCGGTCCTGAGCACTCCGCTGAAGGGCCGGGTCTGCTCCGCGTCCAGATAGAAGTCCTCCACCGGCACCTCGTGCCAGGCCATCCGGACGTCACCCACGCCCCGGGCCACCGGCACGCCCTGGGAGATGCGGAGCTCCGTGGGGGCGGCCTGAAAGAAGCTGTATCTCCCGTCCTCACCTTCGGACACGTAGGAGACGTTCCCGCTGGAGAGGTTCAGGGCGGTGGGGACCCGGTCGTCCCAGGAGCCGGTCACGATGATGACCAGGGCGGTCATGGTACAGATCACCAGGGTGTCGATGAAGGGCTCGAGAAGGGCCACCACGCCCTCCGACACGGGCTCGTCCGTCCGCGCGGCCGCATGGGCGATGGGGGCCGAACCCTGTCCCGCCTCGTTGGAGAAGAGTCCCCGGCGCACCCCCCAGAGCATGGTGAAGAGGAAGGTCCCCACTCCGACCCCCGCGACCCCCGCCGTGGGGTTGAACGCCTCGGTCACGATGAGGGCGAACGAAGGGATGAGGCGATCCCAGTGGAGCACCAGGATCACGAGAGCCGCGGCCACGTAGAGCCCGGCCATGGCCGGAGCCAGGATCCCCGTGACCTTCCCGATGCGGCTGATCCCTCCGATGATCACGACTCCGATGATTCCAGCGGTGGCGAGCCCGGCCATCCAGGGCGCCACCCCGAACTCGGAGTTGAAGACGTCGGCGACGGTGTTGGCCTGGACCCCGTTCCCGGTGAACAGCGCCACCGCCGCCAGGAAGACGGCGAAGACGACGGCCATGGGCTTCCATGCCTTCCCCAGCCCCCGCTCGATGTAGTACATGGGCCCGCCGGCCACCACGCCCTCCCAGGGCCGTTCCGGGTCGGGTTCCCGCACGTTGCGATACTTCTGGGCCAGGGTGACCTCCGAGAACTTGGTGGCCATCCCGAGCACCCCGGTCACCCACATCCAGAAGAGGGCCCCCGGCCCGCCCCAGTGGATGGCCAGGGCCACCCCGGCGATGTTGCCGATGCCCACTGTGGCGGAGAGAGCGGTGGAGAGGGCCTGGAAGTGGGACACGTCGCCCACGTCGTCCGCGTCGTCGTACCTTCCCGAGACCAGGGCGAATCCGTGACCCAGCCTCCGGAACTGGATGAAGCCCAGGCGGAGAGTGAAGTACACACCCGCGCCCAGGAGGAGGATGACGACGAAGGGGATGCTCTCGTCGCCTACCGGGATGCCCCAGTTCCAGACGACGGATTCGGTGAACTCCACTGCGCGAGCGATGCGGTCGTACATGGACGGAGGACCCCGGGAATGGGGTGGAGAAGAGGGGCTGGCGCCGCGAGGAAGACGACTTCAGCCCCGGGGGTCCGGTCGACCGATCGGTCGACATCGCTGAGCACGGACCTGAAACGGTCCGGGAGGAGGGATGCTGCCGGGACCCTGGGGATCAAAACGTTGATACCCCTGGGAGTTCCCTTCAGACGTGCGGTTCGGTCTCAGTCCTCCGAGAAGGGGCTCTTCCAGATGGAGCGTCCCACGAAGAAGGGGCCGAGTCGATCCAGGTAGCGGGCCGTCTGCTGGGTTCCACGCATGTGCTCCACCAGCTTCGAGAGCGGCAACAGCTCCTTCCCGGTGATCCCCACCACGAAGTCGTTGTCGAAGCTGTCGAGGCCGTGGCAGGCCAGACGGATGTCATGGGCGTAGTCGGCCCGGCCGTACTGCATCCCGATCTGCCCATGCTCCTTCAGGTGCGCCTTCTGATCACGGTCCGGCAGAAGGGCGAAGGCGCCGGAGCGACGCACCGGATACCAGATCGTCCAGACCCACTCGGGATGGAGGGTGGTTCGTGTGGGGCGGGTGATCAGCGTCTCGTTCAGGTCCGGCTCGTAGCCCAGGGCGTAGGTCCGACCGAACATGGTGAACTCGGGCCGGAGCCTCAGACCGGAGAAGGGCGCGCTCCGGAGGAGGTCCCGCCAGGGTCCGACGAAGTACTCCGGGTCCTGGCTGAAGGTGGCTACGCCTACGCCGAAGGGGTCGTGGAAGTCCTGATAGACCACCCCGGGGAGCCCTGCTCCCTCCATGGCCTCGGCCAGCCGCTCCGGCTCGCCACAGTCCCCGAAGGCCATGAACTGAATGAAGAGCCGGCGATCCAACTCCCGCCCCCTCGTCCCCGTCTCCGCCAGGTTCAGCGGTTCCTGCTCATGTTCGCTCATGGCAGAAACCCTACCCCCCCGAGGTCCGACGATCAAGACCCGGGGTGGCGTCGGAGGGCCTCGTCCTGCCATCGTGGCGGCGGATCGTGAGTCCGCACACGCAACTGGAGGAGAGGATCATCGCCATGGGGCATACACACGCAGCAGGTCGAGCCACGGGATGCAGGTCGAGCGGACAGGCGTCCTGGAGCCCATCGTCGCGGGGGGCGCCGAACCGCGACGGCGGCGCGAAGCAGGCACGGTCCGGGCCCTTGGGGCTGGTTCTCCTCCTGGCGCTGGCCGGGCTGGGGCTGGTCGGGTGCAGCCCGGCCGATGAGGCGGCCGATTCCAGCCCCGCCGGCGCCTCCTCCGCCGCGATGCAGTCGGGCCCCGCCGCTTCGAGCGAGGCCGTGCAACCGTCCACCATCTTCCTGGTTCGTCACGCCGAGAAGGCCGACGAACCCGAGGACGACCCCGGCCTGACCCCCGAGGGTCGGGAGCGGGCCCGGGATGTGGCTCGACTCCTGGTCGACGCCGAGATCACCCATGTCCACTCCAGCGACTTCGAGCGGACCAGGCACACGGGGCAACCCCTGGCCGACGAGCTGGGCCTGTCCATGAACCTCTACGACCACGGTGACCCCGGACCCTTCCTGGACGAGGTCATGGCCACGCCGGGCCGGCACGTGATCGTAGGGCACTCCAACACCCTGCCCGACCTGGCCGAGCGCCTCGGGGGCGACGGATACGGGGAGATCGTGGAGGCGTGGGAGTACAACCGGCTCTATATCCTCACGCCCAGCCCCCAGGGGATGGAGACCGTGCTGCTCCGCTTCGGGGCGCCGGTGAGCCCGTGACCTCCTTGAGGTCAGGGCGCCTCGGGTGGGTGGTGGCGTTGCCGCCACATCGAAGCCCAGGAGAAGGCCCAGTGGACCCGAATTCGGAGGTCCCGGATCGCCCGCGTGCGTTTGGAGCGGGGGTCGCCTTGCCTCTCTCGCAGTTCGGTCCAACGGGCCCGTGTCGTCTGGTTGATGCCGTAGTGTTTCAAGGCCACTGATTCGATCCTGGGTTCCACCCGCGGACCGACCGCCTCCTCGATCTCCAGCACCAGGTCCAGCAGGTCATGAAGCGCCGCCCCGCTGCCGACCAGACTCCTGGGAAAGGTCCAGGATCTGGGCACGTCGGCGATGAAATAGCGATCTTCC
This sequence comes from Gemmatimonadota bacterium, assembly GCA_007121555.1. GTDB lineage: Bacteria > Gemmatimonadota > Gemmatimonadetes > Longimicrobiales > Gaopeijiaceae > PWLA01. Next base: position 8,433 of record SKKH01000170.1, read on the forward strand.
ACCGGGGCTCTCGGGTTCACCAGCACGTTGGTGGCATAGAGTGCCTGATGGCAGAAGCCGCTCTCGTGCATCCGCCGCACGATCTGGAAGAGGGGAACGAGTTCGGTGGCCGCGATGCCCCGGCCGAGGTACTCGAGGAGGCGCACGGCGTTGGGGATCTCCTCCATGACCAGGATCTCGTGATGTCCATGCTCCGCGGACCGGTTCCAGCCCCAGGAGACGGGCGGGGTGCAGGGGATGTCCCATCGGGTCAGGTGCTGAAGTCTCCGGAATTCCCTCTCGGTCCGAAATCGCGAGAGCCGGGACCGCAGGCAGGTGAGGGCTCCGCGCTGACGGTAGAGCTTGATCACCCGCGCCATCTCGCCGGCCTCCAGGGTTCGCCAGACCCGGGTCCGTGCTTCGCTCTTCAGGACCTGGGATTCAGGTGGATCCAGGGACCGGACCATCCTTGCCACATCGCGGACCGGAGGAGCCACCGCCGTCATCTCGACTATCCCTTCACCATGAGCCCGTAGCGGTGCCCGGAGAAGAGGCGGGAGAGCGGGGGCTGAGCCACCAGGCGAGCCCCGTGGCGTTCCGCCAGCTCCGCCACCCGGTCCACCGTCATGGTCATCTTGGGTGGCTGCCCGTCAAAGGGGCGTCGGATTCGTCGGAGGTAGTTCTTCACCGAGTGATAGTCGAAGAACGTCATGACCACGTAACGGCGCGAAACTCGGAGGAGCTCGGCGAGAAGGCGTTCACGCTCTTCGGACGTGGGGAGGTGGTGGCACAACCGGCAGCATACCACTCCGTCCACGCTCTCGTCCTGGAAGGGGATGTGGAAGGCTGACGCGGTCATCCAGATCCGTTCGTCCTCACCGGTGTGGGACTCCCGACCGTACAGCAGCTGACCCAGACCGATGTCGGCCTCCACCAGCAGCTCCGTGTGCTCGGCCAGCTGCCGGCTCAGGCGTCCCCCTCCACTGGGGAGGTCCAGAAGGATCTCGGATCGGGGCTGGGAGTCGAGGAGGCGCTCCAGTAGGCGGTATTCCCGGGCCGTGCTCCATCGCTTGGTCCGCTTCTTCTGATAGGCTTCGTTGTAGTGTCGGGCCTCCTTCAACTCCTCGTACTCCCGCTGGTACTCCTCGCTGGATCCGGGCAGTGCCTCGTCCTCTGGATTCCCAGCGCCCTCTGCGGCGCTCCACGTCTCGGCCGATCCGTGGATCGCGAGCTGAGGAATACCGTGACGAAATGGATATCCCCGGGAGCACTCCCGGCACTCGAGGGCGGTCTCGGATTCCACCAGTCCTCCCGTGCACGTCGGACAGCGCATGAGGGGAAGCGTCCGGATGAGGGCCCGGTGCGCGGAGGGTGAGGGTGTGAGTTCCATGGGGGCGGGTCCGGGGCCGGTGGAGAGGTTCATTCCTCGTGGACGCGACGTGCGCCGCGTCCATGTGGGTCTCATTGTCCCCTCAAGTTAACGGTCGGACCGGGTGCTGCGCTCTCCCACCGGCCCAGACCGCGATCACATGGACCCATCCATCCCTAAGAGCAGCCCCAACGCGGCGGCCATGAGTCCGAAGACCAGGGATCCCAGCAGATGGAGTGCGCTGGCGCGCCACCTGCCCTCCTGGGCGAGTCCCGCCACGTCCACCATCCAGGTGGAGAAGGTGGTGAAGGCGCCAAGGAACCCGATGGAGAGGATCACCCCGAGCGCGGGGTCGCCGTACCCCGTCAGAACCCACCCCAGGACCAGACCGGCCAGGAAGGCCCCCAGCAGATTGACGATCACGGTGCCCCAGGGGAACCGGTCGTCCCACCGGAGCCGGCACCATCGATCCAGCAGGTAGCGGGCCGCGGCTCCCAGGGCTCCTGCCAGGGCGATCCAGGGCAACAGTTCGGGCGTCAGGGTCATGGCTGGACCTCACCCCCGCCCCACCCCGAGCCGATGCGGAGGCCCAGCGCGGCCAGGCCGAGGCCACCGACGATCGAGGCGACTAGATAGATGACCGCATCCCCCGGTTGGGCGGAGCCCATGAGCATCACACCGTCCACCGCCAGTGCCGAGAAGGTGGTGAAGGACCCGAGCAGACCTGTGGTCAGGAAGAGTCGGAGCCGGGGGGAGCCCAATCTCCGGGCAAGGAAGAGGCCCGAGATCGCGCCGAGCCCGAGTGCGCCGAACCAGTTCTCCAGGAGAGTGATCCCCGGCGCTCCCAGGAGCCAGCTGAATCCCCCCGGCTGAAAACCGGGTCCAGGTTCCCCCAGGGCCGACCCGGCCAGGAGTCCTCCGGCCCGAAGCAGGGTCCCCAGCGCGCCGCCGGCCGCGACGGCCAGGAGTTCCCCCAGGCTCGGGAGCGGCCTATGGAGTGAGCGCGGCTCCGTCCCGGCGATGGTGGATGCGGGCTCGCCGGTGGCCTCCGGAGACCCCTTCAACTGTTCAGCCGCCAGAGCTCCCAGCTCCACGCCAGGTCATACAGAGACCAGAGGACGTAGGGCGAAAGAACCCAGAACGAGGGCCGGTCCCGGCGAAGGAGGAGGAGCCAGAGCCAGAGGAGGAGGAGCACGAAAGCGGCCATCCCCACCACTCCGGCCAACAGGACCTGGAGGTTCATGAAGATGGCGTTCCAGAGGGCGTTCACCGCCATGACCACGAGAGTGAGGACGGTGGCGAGCCGACGTCCTTCCGCGGGCCCGACATGGACCTGAGCCCGATAGAGGACCGTCCCCATGATCACGTAGTAGAGGGCGGACATGAGGAGGACCAGGAGGGTCGGCGGCCGGAATTCGGGGCGCTCCAGCTCGCCGTACCATTCGAGCGCCGCCTGGTCTCCCCCGGTCAGGGTGCCCACGACGATGAAGAGCACGCAGGCGCCCAGGGCCATGGCCAGCGGGCGGGTCTCCATGCGGGTGGTCCCCGAAGGGTAGGGTTCGGGTCGGTTCACGGCCGCGCCGGAAGGGTATGTGAATTTATTATGAGCGGGTCGCCGCGGGCTCGGTCGAGCCCTTCGGCGCCCCAGGGCCCGAGGGATCCACGGACCCTCGCGCTTCGGCCGGCTCGATAGGCACCCCGGGCTCCCACTCCCTCACGTATCCCGCCACGGCCGAGGCGGCAACCGAGTAGGGCGACGCCAGGTAGAGCTGTCCTGGTCCGGACCGCCCGGGAAAGTTCCGGTTCTGTGACGACACGGACACCTCGTCGGGGGAGGCGGTGACGCCCGGGCCCGCATTGATGCAGGCCCCGCATCCCGGTTCGATGAACTCGGCCCCCACCGCTTCGAAGAGCTCCAGGTAGCCTCGCTCCCGGCAGTACTCGCGGACCTCGATGGAGCCGCACTGGATGTAGCACCGGACGTCGGGATGGACCCGGAGCCCCTGCCCTTCCCAGGCCTCCCGGAGGACGGCGGCGTACATGTCCATGTCCTCCTTCTTCCCCGCCGTGCACGACCCGGCATAGGCGATATCGATCCGGACCCGGCCCCGTTCGTCCACTCCCGCAGGCGCATCCGCCGCCATGCGCTCGGCCAGCTCATCGATGTAGAGCCCGTTTCCGGGGTCGCCGGGGAGGGCCACCATGGGGCGAATGGTCGAGGCGTCGATCTCGATGACCTTCACGTACTCGGCCCCGGGGTCGGACTGCATGTCTCGACAGAGGGCTTCGGCCCGGTCCTGGTCCATGCCGCGCTCGCCCACCAGGTACTCCACCGAGCGCTCGTCGGCAGCCACGATCCCGGTGAAGGCCCCCACCTCGGCGGCCATGTTCGTCATGGTGGCCCGCTCGTCCACCGAGAGGGCCTCCACCGAGGGACCCGCGTATTCGATGACCTGGCCGATGGCGTGACCGTCGCGGATGTAGGGGTGGCGGAGGATCTCCAGCATGTAGTCCTTGGCCGTGACGTTCCGGGGCGGCGTTCCCGTTACCACCACCTTGAACGACTTCGGTACCTGGACCCTCACGTCCTTGGTGATCCAGGAGTTGAAGATGGCCGTGGTGCCCACCCCGAAGGCAACCGCTCCGATGGCCCCTGCGTGGGGCGTATGGGAATCGGAGCCAATGATGAGCATCCCCGGCTCCGCGTACTCCTCCAGGATCTTGGAGTGGCAGATGGCCACCGAGCCCATCTGGTGGCCCTTCTGCTCCCCGTAGAGCTTGATCCCCTGGCGCTCCGCGAACTCCCGCTGCTTCACCTCGAGCTGGTTGGCCACATCCAGGAGCCCGTCCTCGATGCGCTCCTGGGTCATGGCCTTGTGGAGGAAGGTGAGGTGGTCCCGGAAGAAGAGGACGCTGCCCGGATCCACGACCTTCTCGCTGCGACCGACCTTCTGTTCAAAGAAGATGGCCGACATGGGGGTCACGTACTCGTGGGAGAAGCGGATGTCGGTGCGGAAGAATCCGGCCTCCCCGGGTCGTACCCAGGGCACCCCCACCCGGTCCTCGGCAGCGTCCAGCACCCAGTGCCGGGCGAAGATCTTCTCGGCCACGGTCATGGGGCGGGTGGGGGCGAGACCTGCCGGCGAAGCGGGCAGGGACGCCGGGGTGGGGCCGGCATCCTCCTCGCCCTCCAGGTACCGTCCTCTCTCGAGTTCGGACGGGTTGTTGGGCTGGGAGGTGGCCGCGAGCTGGGAACCCACCGGATCTCTCTCCCGGGGCGGCCCATTCTCTCCGCTCCCACGGAGCTGCCGCAACTCCTTGTCCTCGTCGGCTGTGGGATCGGGTCCCGGTCCGCGACCCGGCGTGGACTCGCCAATAATCGCGGGGTCGCCACCGGCCGAGGCTTCGAGGTCACCGTCTCCAAACCGCCCCTGTCCGACGAGGCTTTCGGGAAGAAGTGGAGTCGTCATTCCCTGGAGCCGGGCCACGTTGTACTCGAAGAGCCCCCCGTACTCGATGATCTCCCGGGTGATGGTGTCCTTGCCCTGGGTGAAGGTGCTCAGCGGGATCGCCTCCCCGGCCCGGATTCGTTCGATGACCCCGAAGTCGGTGGTGGTGAGGATCCCCAGGTTCTGGCAGTTCTCGTTATAGATCCGCTCGATGGACTCGGCCACCACGATCCGAATGCCGGCCATGAGTTCGGCGTAGGGGGACTGCTCGCGGGAGCTTCCCTTGCCCCTCCGCGAGCCGGCGACCGAGCAGACGAAGCCGCCGTCCTGCACACTCCCTCGTGGTACCGGGAAGGCGGGTTCGCCAGTGGCTCGGTCCATGACCCGGAGCCCCAGGTAGGGGAATTCGCCCAGGGTCTCGTCGTAGAAGTAGCAGATGTAGGCCGGGGTGATCTCGTCGGTGGAGATCTGGTCGCGAAGGAGCCCACGAAGCTCTTCGTCCAGGGTCAGATCGGCCCCTTCCTCGAGCTGGGCGCGCATCCGGGCCGCGTCGTCCAACAGGTAGAGAACCCTCCCCTCGAAGGTGAGCGTATCCGGGCGCTTCTCGATGGCGCGGGAGAGGAGGTCCTTGATCATGTAGGGCAGGGAGCTCGAGGATTGGAACGAACGATCGAACAGCGGTACGTACCCGCAAGATGCCCGGGCCCTGTGCCCTCGGGCAAGCGAAGACTCCTCCTCCCCATACCCCGGCGGTCCTGCCAATGTGCGGGGCTGGCGCCCTCCGGCAAGCGAAGTCGCTCACTCAAATAACGGCGGCTTGGCCAATGTCCGGGGTAGGCTGCCTGTCTGGGGTCGGTTGTCCTCGCCGGAGTCAGGCGCGGACCGGAGTCCCCTGGCCGGGCTCCCCCCGAATGGGATTCCTCGAGGGACGCCGGTCAGCGCCCCTGAGCCTCCGCCCGTCGGCCCTCGCCGAACCGCTCGGCAGCGGCTGACCCCACGAGCTGGAGCGAGGCGGCCGCAATGAGGGCGGTCTCTCCAGAACCAAACAGCAGAAAGGTCATCATGGGAAGAGCCGAAGCCAGCCCCGTGCGCCAGGGTTGTCCGCGGCGCCCATTGGCCAGGTGGACGCCGACCGGGACGCCCACCGTGTATCCCGCGAGTCCCCCCAGGATGGGCGAGTCCAGGGAGGGATGGGCCTCCAGCCCGATGAGGATGCCCAGGCCCATGCCGGCGGCGCCGCCCACCACTCCTCCAGCCCAGAGCCAGGCGATGTCCCTTTCACTGCCATCCTGCTGGGTGCGTGGGGGAGGCATGATCCAGATGGGTGCCTCCGGCCCCTGGATCAATCCCACTGGGGTCGGGGCCGGACCCATGCGGGATGGGGTCTGCTCCTCCGACATGCTCCTCGAACCGAGAGCGACCTGGTCCGGATCCGAGATCTCACCTCGCAGCAGCTGAGGGGCGTGCTGGGCCTGGAGGTCGGCTGGCGGAAGCAGGATCAGTGTGAGGATCGAGATCACGAGGGCCAAGAGGATGGCGGCGGGCAAGGGTCCCGCGCATCGCGCGGGAGGTCGCGCGCGAGGCGATCGCAAGCACGGCGCAGGTGGCGCGGAGGTCGCAGGTCGCCGTGCGCAGGCCGCTTGGGCCTCCACCCGGGCCGGATGGCGAAGGGAGGGAGAATGGTGGGAAGGGAGGCGAGACATCGAGGACAACTCCTGTGAACGGTCGCCGCGGAACGGGCCTTCGCGAGCCCTGCTCTGGGGGAAGGATCCGAGGAGGATCCCTTTCGGAGGAGGGGTCCTGCGAGGAGCGGGTCACTCATCCTGGCCCGGCCAGGCAGAGGGTCTCCGGAAATCACCGGCCCCCACATGAACCTCACCATAATTGGAAGGAATCCAACCCCTGTGCTTTCCGGACAGGGATCGAAGGGCTGCCGTGGTCCCTCTCGGTATGTCTGAATGGGACTGATTCGGCCTCGGCACTTGACGGATTCCAGTGCGTGCAATCGGGGTCGGCCGGGATGCCCTCCTCACCCCCCCCAGGTAGGTGCCGGAGCGGGGCTCTACCTCACCTGGACGACCTCCTGGTCCTCAGACGGGTCGGGAGGTCCGCTTCGTCACTCCCAGAGGATCCTCAGAGGTCGTCCAGCCCCCGGATTATATTGAATGTGAGGGATTACAGGTCCAGCAAGTATCAGTCA
>SKKH01000041.1 GCA_007121555.1 Gemmatimonadota bacterium
CCGCTCCGGCCATAGGCCGGATCCTGACGCAACTGGGCGAGGTGCTCGGCGAAATCGAAGATGAGATGAGGGCCGGTGAGGGGTCTCGATACAGGGGTCATGACGCACCTCCGGAGAAGGGTGACGGGAGCCCGCCGCTGGTGGCAGGCTAATTGATTCTACCCCGAAACTCGGCCAGGAGCCATCGATCCGGGTCGACCCTGAGCTGCCTGGGCTCTCCGGGGAGGGGAAAGCTCCGACTCCAGTTCCGATCCGCCACCGTCACGACCTCGCGGTGGACCCCCCCTTCCAGCTGAAACTCCAGCTCCACCGGCATGCGGAAGGTGGGCCAGTCGGAATCCTGCTCCTGGCTGAGTCGGACCCGGGCTTCGCCGGCGCTCGCGTCCCAGCTCCACTCCACCTGGTAGATGGGGTACCCGGCCCGGCGCAGCCACTGCTGGAAGAACCACTCCAGCGACTGGCCGTGCACCTCCTCCATGACCGCCTGGAAATCGTCGGTGACGGCGTTTCCCCCGGAGTGGCGCTGGTAGTACCGCCGAACACCCTGGAAGAAGGCCCGGTCGCCCACCACCCACCGGAGCATGTGCAGCACCAGGGATCCCTTCTGGTAGGAGTTGGCGTTGAGCAGATCCAGAAGATTCTCGGCCCCATGGTCCACCACGGGACGCCCGGTGACCTCGGACGCCAGGTAGCTCTCGCGATTCTGGTCCATCCGTTCGCGGAGCGCGATCTGTCCCTCGGTGTGCTCCCAGAAGTAGGGGCCGAAATAGCTGGCGAAGCCTTCGGAGAGCCACAGGTGGGGCCAGTCGGCGGGCGTCACCGAATTGCCGAACCACTGGTGGGCGATCTCGTGGGCGACGGTGCCCTCGATGTCCCGGCCCTCGGCGATGGCCTGCTCCGAGTAGAAGATGGCCGAGGCGTTCTCCATCCCGCCGAAGCGGGTGGAGGACTGGATGTTGGCCAGCTTCTCGTAGGGGTACGGACCGAACATGTCTACATACAGATCCACCATCTCGGCCGATCGGCGGAAGACGTGACGGGCGTGGGCAGTATCCGGGGGAAAGGCCCATCCCGTCACCTCGATGCACCCGTCCGGCCGGGGGGAGGCCGGGGCCTGTCCGCAGGCTGCGAGCCCCTGGTCCATCCCGACCATCTCGGCCACCCCGACCACCATCAGGTAGGTGGGAATGTCGACCTCCGACTCCCACCTCCAGGTCACGAGACCGTCGAGTCCCCCCGTCCGTGCGGGGTCCGCGGCCTCGGGCTCCCCGATCTGGATTCCGTTGGCCAGGACCGTCCGACCCTCAGGGGCGTGGACGGTGAAGGAGACGGAGGCCTTGTCCGAAGGGTGATCGTTGGCCGGGAACCAGTGCCGAGCCCGGTTGGGCCAGTTGTCGGCGAAGGCCGACGGCTCCCCGTGCACGTTCTCCCTCAGAATCAGCCCGTCCTGGGGTGAGCCCCGGGTCATCACCTCTACCTGAATCGTGTCGAAGACCCCCGGCCGCCCCGGCGTCTCGAACCGCAGCAACCCGTCATCGTGGGAGAAGTCCAGGGCACGATCGCCCGAGGTCACCGCTTCCACGGACATACCGGTGAAATCCAACGTCACCGAATGTGGGCCCGCCACCTCACGGAGATACCGGATCGTGGTCCTGGCGGAGACCCGGTCGTTCTCCGTAGGGATCACCAACTCCACATCGTAGTGAATCACGTCCATGTCGTGATCATAGCGGCCCGGAGCCGGCGGAAGCCCGACCTCCAGTGGCTCGGGGTCCACCATCGCCATTCCCGTCGGGATCGGGGGCGGGGAGATGGAATCCCATGGGGGAAGGGGATCCTCCACGGGGCCCCGCAGAAGTGCGCATCCGCCCAGGGAGAAGGCTCCTGCCAGGGCCAGGACGAGCACGGGGGTGAGCCCGGCGGTGAGGGCCCGGGTGGAGTCTGATGCGGAGGAGGGCGACGGAGCCATGGCGCAGGGGTTCGACGTGAGGAAGGTTCGGGGCGGACGCAAAATAGTGTATGGGTCAGGGCAGGGGGAGACGCACCGGGGTCCTGAGAAGGATGCGGTCGCTCCGGGTCCGGGTGCTCGGCATCAACTCCGGGGGGCGCTGGAACACCTCGGAATCCAGCAGGTCCCCGGGGCGAAGGTGCTGCTCGGTCACCGTCGCCTCCAGCTCCTGGGCGCCGGGGGCGAGATCCACCACGAAGGTCACCGTCCCCGGGGGTCGGTTGGACTCGCCTGCAGGCGCCGGGGGCACACCGTGGTGGAGCACCGTTCGGGCTCCCCCCTCGCCCGCATCCGGCACCGGCCGGCCCACCACCTCCACGATCCTTTTCCCGGAACCCGGGGAGAGCTGGAGTCCGACGACCTCGGCCTCTACCCTGGAACGCAGGTGGACGCGGTAGCGGTCCCGAGCCCCGTGGGAGGTATCCTCCGCCTCGGATCGACGCTCCGCCCCTGAGGCGCCGGCCCGGTCCGACGCGCTCTCCCCACCCTGCGATGCCCCCTCGATCCGCTCCACCTGCACGTCGGGAAGGGGGATCGTCTCCGGCGAGATCTCCCGGACGCGGTAGGGAGCATGGATGGAGAGCCCCGTCCCATAGAGGGGCGCGACGAAGAAGTCGCCCAGGTCCCGCTCGCCCTCCAGCGGGCCGAGCTGGCTCTCAACCCACTCGAACCCCGGGTCGGGGCGGGAGGCCCACATCGCGGTCTGCTCCCCCCGATCGTGGGCGTAGAGCGCCGTGGACGGGAGGGGTCGTTCAGGGGACGCGCCACCCCGAAACAATCCAACGGCCAGGAGCAGGAGCGCTCCCACCACGGATCCGGTGGCGAACCAGCTCCAGCTCCGGCCCGCGACGACCCCCAACGCCGGCAGCAGGCAGAGCCAACCCAGGGCGATGAGCACGCCCAGAACGGGAGCCAGGCGCAGGGTCATGGCCAGCCAGAAGAGCTCCACCAGCGGAACCAGGAAGACCAGGACCGGGAGCGAGAGGAGGAGCACGCCGGCGGACCGGAGACCCCGACCGCCGGGGCCAGGCCCTCCACTTTGGGCAGCTCCCGGTCGGGACAGATCGGGCACGAGGCACGCCGCCAGAGCTCCTGCCACCAGGGGCGGAAGGAGGGTGAGCCCCACCGGAGGGGCCTCGAAGGCCAGGATCACTCCCCCTGCGATCGGCCAGGCCAGGGCGCCGGCCACCACCCCCTGCAGGTGGAATCCTCGGAGCGGGAGGGCCAGGACCACCAGGGCCGGAGTCAGGAGGAACAGGGCCAGGGCCAGGAGATACCACCCCTCGCCGTACACCGCGGGGAGGAGGGTTCCGAATTCGGGATGGAGGGGGAGGAGGGTCCGATGAAGGAGCCATCCGGCGCCCGCGCCCAGGAGGGGGACCAGGAGCCCGATTCCCAACCCGATCCCCACAGAGGCCCCCCACCGGCTCCAACGCCTTGCCCAGACGAGGACGGCGACCCAGAGAAGTCCGAGGAGGACCGCCAGGGCCGGCACCCAGTTCTCCGGCAACGGGAGGAGTCCGAGCCCGGGAAGCACCAGGGGGAGCCGGTCGGGTCCCCTCACCTGAGTCAGGTCCCGTCCTCCCAGCTCCCGAGACAGGGCCAGAATTCGCTCGCCGTGATGCTGGAGGGTCGCCTCGCTCACGTGCTCCACCCTGTCGGTGGCCTGGTGGTAGACCCAGTGTCGGCCGATTCCGGCGAAGTTCAGCCCCTGGACTCCGGCCTGCCGAAAGACGGTGAAGTCCGTGTCGTTCGGCATGCGCCGATAGACCTCCAGAGACACGGGGTGGGCCATAGGTCGCGGATCGGCGGCGGCCATGGCCTGGATGGCCCATCCGTTCTCCGGGCCGGTCTCGAACATGAGGGAGGCGCCCCCGCTGCCCCTCATGTCCAGCGCGAGGACGAAGCTGACATCGCCTGAAAAGGGGTGCTCCCGAACGAACGCCCGAGCGCCCAGAAGCCCCGCCTCCTCGCCGTCGGTGAGGAGGAGGATCAGGTCGTTGTCCAACTCGGGTCCCGCCTGAAGGGCCCGGAGGACCTCGAGGAGCGCCGCCACGGCCATCCCGGCATCCCCGGCCCCGGGGGACAGGGGAACCGCGTCGTAGTGGGAGGTGAGGAGAAGGGCTCCGGTGGAGGCGCGTCCCGGAACCCGGACCACGACGTTCCGGAGGGTCGTGGCGACGACCTGATCCTCTCCCGCCCGTCGCAGGAGGGTCGAGGTCTGGACTTCGGCGTCCACCCCCAGTTCGGCGAGTCGCGCCAGGAGGAGTTCCCGAACCCGGGTGTGCTCGGGACTCCCTACGGGCCGAGGCCGCTGGGCGATCTCCCTGAGATCCTCCATGGCCCGGGCCGACGAGAAGGAAGAGTCGGGAGCCGTGATGGGGACCGGTACCGGAAGACCGCGCTCGGTGAGAAGGGCCCAACCTGCCAGCAGGAGGAACAGGGCGCCCAGAACGGTCGTGCCGACGTGGAGGCCCCCCCGGTGGGCGGATCTCTGAAACCTGGAGGCTGAAGGGCCCGTAGGGTCGGGTCCAGACCCGAGATCCGACCCG
>SKKH01000027.1 GCA_007121555.1 Gemmatimonadota bacterium
CCTTCACCCCGCATCCAGCCGCGGAGCAGGGGCAGGAAGGGGTCGGTGGTTCGAGCCTCCCACCAGGTGACGCCCCGCCCCTCGAGGTGCCGGGCGAGTCGCCGGTAGTACTCGCCCAGCCGCTCCCGGTAGCCGGCGTCTCCCCGGGGCGAACCGGGCACGGCCAGGTCGGAGCGCTCAGGGTCCACGTAGAGCCCGTCGGAACGCTCCCCCTCTCCCAGCTCGTCGGGGGTGAGGATCCGGATGGCGGTGACCTCGTCTCCTCGGGCGCGGAGGTGTCCGGCCTCGGTCCAGAGGGCTTCTCCGTCATCGTCCTCCAGGAAGTCCGAGAGGATGACGACGCGTCCTCCCCGCCGGCTCATCCCTCCGACCCGGGAGAGGGTGGGGGCCAGAGGCCCCGCTTTGCCCGTCTCCAGATGCGTGAGGAGATGGAGGAAGGCGTGCCAGGACTCGCGGCCCGCTCGGGGCGCCAGGAGCTGGGCGGGCCCACCCCCAGCTCCACCGGAGATCGCCAGCCCCGGAAGGTCACCCGTATCCCGCGCCAGCCGCCCCAGCACGGCGGCCAGGATGACGGCGAACCGCAGCTTGGAGAGGGGCGCCCGCCCCTCTCCGATCCCGGCGAAGGCCATGGAGGGAGACGCGTCCACCACCAGGGTGGTTCGGAGGTTCGTGCTCTCCCGGTAGCGGCGCACGTAGAGCCGATCGGTCCGGGCCAGGAGTCGCCAGTCCAGGTGACGGAGATCGTCGCCCTGCTGATAGGGGCGGTGTCGCTCGAAGTCCTCGCCCAGCCCCACCATAGCGGACCGGTGGATTCCAGGTCCCAGGCCCCGGGCCACGAGACGTCCGGCCCACTCCAGGTCGCCCAGTCCATCCAGGAGCTCGGGCGGGAGGAGTTCGTCGCGCCTCACCATCGTGCTATTCCAGGCCGCTGGAGGGCGCAGGGATCTGGCTCAGGAGGCGGTCGATGAGGGTGTCGGCGTCCAGCCCCTCCGCCTCGGCCCGGAAGGTGGGGAGGAGGCGGTGCCGGAAGACGGAGGGGGCCACGGCCCGGATGTCCTCCACCGTGAGGTGCAGCCGCCCCCGCAACAGGGCCCGGGCCTTCCCGGCCAGGATGAGGGATTGCCCCGCCCGGGGCCCCGCCCCCCACCGGAGCCATTCGGTCACCGGCCCATGGGCGTCGCCCTCCCCGGGCCGCGTTCCCCGGACCAGGCGGACCGCATAGTCCAGGAGGGCGTCGGTGACCGGGAGCTGAAGGGTGGCCTGCCTGAGGCGGAGCACCTGCTCCCCGCCGAATACGGCCTCGATCCGCTCCTGAGCGCCGCCCGTGGTGGCGGCCAGGATCCGACGTTCCTCGTCGGGGGTGGGGTAGGGGACGCGGATCTTGAGGAGGAAGCGGTCGAGCTGGGCCTCGGGAAGGGGATAGGTGCCCTCCTGCTCCAGAGGGTTCTGGGTGGCCAGCACCAGGAAGGGCGAAGGGATGGGCCGGGTCTCCCCCGCCGCCGTCACCCGGCCTTCCTGCATGGCCTCCAGGAGCGCCGCCTGGGTCTTCGGCGGAGCTCGATTGATCTCGTCGGCCAGGAGGACGTTGGTGAAGACCGGACCGGAGAGGAAGCGAAAGGCCCGCTTCCCGGTGGTTCGATCCTCCTCGATGATCTCGGTGCCCGTCACGTCGCCGGGCATGAGGTCGGGCGTGAACTGGATGCGCCGGAAGTCCAGCGTCAGCCCCTGGGAAAGGGTCCGAACCAGGAGGGTCTTGGCCAGCCCCGGTACGCCTTCCAGAAGCCCATGGCCCCCGGTGAGGAGGCAGAGGAGGACCTCCTCCACCACTGCCTCCTGGCCGATGACGATCCGACCGATCTGGGTCCTGAGCGCCTCGACACCCTCGGCCAGGCGCCGCAGCTCGTCGGGGTCCACGGGCCGGGAGGCCGAAGCCTTCCGGGTCGATTCGACTTCAGCAGAGGGGCTCATGCGCGCGGATCGGAAGAAGGAGGCGGGTGGCGCGGCTGGCCGAGGCGGAGACGGTGGGTCTCCGCCGCAACGGAACGGGGCCATGGAGCCGGGAAGCTGGGAGCTCGGCGGACCGCGGATGTGGAATCGATGATGAGCACCGGATCTTACCCACGGGTCCGGCAAGGGTCAAACGAGGCCCTCAGAACGGGAAGAGGAGGGGCACCACCACGACGGTCACGATCAGCACCAGAAGCTGAAGGGTGATCCCCACCTTGAAGAAGTCGCCGAACTTATAGCCTCCGGGACCGAGGACCAGGGTGTTCACCGGCGAAGCCACCGGTGTGGCGAAGGCGGTGGAGGCCGCGACGGCGATGGTCATGAGGAAGGGCTCGGGGGCTGCCCCGATGCCCATGGCCAGTTGGTACGCGATGGGGGCCAGCAGAACTGCCGTAGCGGTGTTCGAGATCACCTGGCTCAGCCCCGAGGTCAGGAGGAAGAGCACGACCAGGAGGACCAGGGGCCCCGTCCCCTCCATTCCCGCCGAGATCCCGTCCACGATGAGCTGCATCCCCCCGGTGGTTTCCAGCGCCGTGGCCATGGGCAGGATGGCGGCGATCAGGACCACGCTCTCCCAGTTCACGGAGCGGTAGGCGTCGGCCGCCGTGAGACACCCCACCAGGACCATGGCCACCGCTGCCAGGAGGACTGCAGTGACGGCCGGGACGATCTCCAGGGTCATGAGGACCAGCATCCCGACCATCACCGCGATGGCCGCCGGGGCCCGCTCCAGCGGCTGGAGGGCCGGTCCCATCTCCCGGGGCGCCATGGCCACCACGAAGTCTCGGGTCTCACCCTGGAGGAGCCGGATCTTCTCCCACGGCCCCTGGACCAGGAGCATGTCTCCGAACTCGAGGTCGGTCTCCCGGATGTCCCCTTCCAGACGGGTTCCCATTCGCTTGATCCCCACCACGGAGAGCTGGTAGCGGTCTCGGAACTGCAGCTCGGTCAGGGTCCGTCCCACAAGACGAGAGCGGGGAGTGAGGAGGACCTCGGCGATCCCGGTCTCGCTGGCTGTGGGGTCTCCCTCGACCGCTTCCTCGAGAAGGCTCACATGCCCGCGGCCCACCATGCGGGTCACCCCGTCCGAGGAGCCCTCCACCAGGAGCTCCTGTCCGGCGGACAGGGTCGTTTCGGCCAGTCCAGGACGCGGATGATGGGGATCACCGTGACCGATCCCCGGACGGGCGAGCCCCGGCAGTCTTCCCTTGCGAGGAGGCTCGGGATCGATGATCTCCAGCACCGTCACACCGAAGGCGTCGGGCAGGTCGAGTTCCTCCAGTGACTTTCCCCGAAGGGGGGAGTCGGGAAGGACACGCAGCCGGAAGAGGCGGGGCTGGAGCTCCCAGCTTCCGGCCATCTCCTCCACCGAGGGGGTGTCCTCCAACTTGGCCGGGGTGTCCGGGGCGGCCCGATCCGGGAGGAGTCGCCGGCCCACGAGCGCCATGAACGCGATCCCCACGACCACCACCACCAGCCCGATGGGGGTGAAGCTGAAGAAGCCGAAGGGATCCCGACCCATGGCCTCCAGGTGGTTCGAGACCACGATGTTCGGCGCCGTTCCGATGAGGGTCAGCATCCCGCCCAGGAGCGAGGCCACCGAGAGGGGAATCAGGAGCTTGGACGGCGAGAGGTCCCGGGCCCAGGCGAGTCCCACGACGACGGGGAGCATGACCGCCACCGTTCCGGTGGAGCTCATGAACCCCGAGAGAAGAGCCACCAGGATCATGATCACCACCAGGAGGCGGACCTCCGAGTCGCCCGCTAGCTTCCCGGGAAGCCTTCCCATGGCCTGGGCCACCCCGGTCTGGAAGAGGGCGTCGCCCACCACGAAGAGGGCCGCGATCATGATCACCACCGGGTCGGCGAACCCGGCCAGCGCCTGGGCGGGGCTGAGAATTCCGGTGAGGAGGAGGGCCAGGAGCGACATCAACGCCACCACGTCCAACCGAAGCCGTTCGGTGACGAAGAGGATGATCGTCACCAGGAGGATCCCGTAGACCAGGAGGATGTCGACGGTCATGGGCGGTCTCTACGCAGGTGGCAGGGCAGCAGGACGCCTCACCCTATGCACGGGCCCGCCGGCCCTCAAGGGCTGAGACGTATTGTCACCCCCTTCTTGACGCCGGGTATCCCGAATCCTTCTATTGCCCTGGCTCTCGACCCTGTGACCCGGACCCACCTCGTCTCGGGACCCCAGGCGCCGTGCCGGTGGCCTCCGATTCCAGGCGAGGGTCCCTGATCGTGATCGCGTCCGTTCCCGTCATCCGGAGACTGTCCCCTTGAGTCCATCCACCCCTCCCTCGTCCGGTGTCGGCACCAAACCCGCTCGGGAGCTCTGGGGCACCCGCTGGGGATTCGTCCTCGCTGCAGTGGGTAGCGCCGTCGGGCTCGGCAACATGTGGCGATTCTCGTACATCGCCGCCGAGGGGGGAGGCGCGGCCTTCCTGATCCTCTACATCTTCATGATCGCGCTCCTGGGGATCCCCCTCATGCTGTGCGAGCTGACGGTGGGCCGGCGGACCCACCTCTCTCCCATCGGGGCCCTCCGGGAGTTGGGGGGAGTGGCCTGGGTCCCCCTGGGGGGACTCTTCGTGGCGGCGGGCTTCCTGATCCTGTCCTACTACTCGGTCATCGCCGGGTGGACGGCCCGGTACGCAGTGGAGGCGGCCACCACCGGCTTCGCCGCGGACCCGGGGGCCCACTTCGGTCAGATCTCCCAGGGCGGTAGCGCCGTCGCCTGGCACCTCGGCTTCATGGTGCTCACCATCGGCATCGTCATGGTGGGGGTGCAGAAGGGAATCGAGCGGGCGGCGACCGTCCTGATGCCGACCCTCTTCGCCATCATCGTGGGCCTGGCCATCTGGGCCGCCTTCCAGGAGGGAGCCGGCCCAGGGTACGCATTCTACCTCATGCCGGATGTGGGCCAGCTCATGGATCCCACCGTCCTCCGGCAGGCGGTGGCTCAGGCCTTCTTCTCGCTCTCCCTCGGGATGGGCGCCATGCTCACCTTCGCCTCCTATCTCTCCAAGGACACGGACCTGAACCAGGAGGCGGCCACCATCTCCTTCGCCGACTTCGCCGTGGCCTTCACCGCCGGGCTGGTCGTCTTCCCGGTGATGTTCGCCCTGGGTCTCCAGGACTCGGTCACCGAGAGCACGGTGGGTGCCCTCTTCATCTCCCTCCCCGGCGCCTTCTACGAGATGGGTGGGGGCGGTCGGATCGTGGGGCTCCTCTTCTTCCTGGCGCTGGGGGTGGGGGCCATCACCTCGGCCATCTCGCTTCTGGAGGTGGTGACGTCGTCCATCATCGATGAACTCGGGATGGCGCGGAAGAACGCCGCCATGGCGGTGGGGGTGCTCATCGCCATCGTCGGAATCTTCTCGGCCCTGAACACCGACTTCCTCGGGCTGGCCGATGCCATCGCCGGCGATCTCTTCCTGGTCATCGGGGCGCTGGGACTCTCCATCTTCGTGGGGTGGGCCATGAAGGCGGATCTGGCCACCGAGCTGGCTCGGGGTGCGGGAGAAGGCTTCACCCGCTTCATCCCCGGGGTCGTCTTCCTGGTGAAGTTCGTCCTTCCTCCCGTCATCGCCTTCGTGCTCTGGTTCGCCCTCCAGGACAGCTGGGCCGCAGTGGTGGGCTTCTTCGGCGGCGGGTGAGGATGCGGGCCGGATGCAGGCGCCCGGCCACGCCTTGATCGAGCGAGGTCGACGGCTCTTCCAGGCCATCGTTCCCTTTCTGGGGCTCCTCCTCTTCGGAGCGGCTCTCTTCGTCCTGCAGCGGGAGCTGGCCGGAATCTCGTGGCGTGAGGTCGGGGCTGCGGCGGCGCTGACGCCCGGCCTCTCCCTCCTTCTGGCCGGGCTCTTCACCACCCTCAGCTTCGCGGTCCTCACGGGATACGATAAGCTGGCGCTGGAGTACGCCGGCGAGAGCCCCTCCCGGATTCGGCGGATTCTGGCCTCCTTCCTGGGGTTCTCCTTCAGCAACGCCCTGGGCATGCCCCTCGTGACCGGGGCGCCCATCCGGTATCGGCTCTATTCGGCCTGGGGCCTTTCGGCCGACCAGGTCCTCCGGGTGGTGGCCTTCGGGACCTTCACCTTCTGGCTCGGGCTCCTGGGGGTGGCCGGCGCGCTCTTCCTCCTCCTTCCCGGCTCGGTCCCCTCCTGGGGTGAGATGCCCGTTCCGGCAGGATCGGTGCGGCCCGTGGGGGGCCTCTTCCTGGTCCTGGTCCTGGTCTATCTGGGATGGATCTGGCGGGAGCGGGGCCGGAAGGTCCTCCAGATGGCCGGGATCGATTTTCCCATCCCCTCCCCATCGCTGGCCCTTCGCCAGCTGGGACTCGCAGGGGTGGACTGGGTGGTCGCAGGGCTGGTCCTCTTCGTTCTCCTTCCCCAGGGCCACGGGGTGTCCTTCCCGGTCTTCCTGACCGCCTTCACGGCGGCCCACCTGGCGGGGCAGATCAGCCGGGTCCCCGGGGGTCTGGGGGTCATGGAGGCGGTCCTGGTCCTCGTTCTGGCCCCACTCCTGCCCGCCACCGTGGGGGGCGAAGTGCTCCTCGCCTCGCTCCTCCTCTGGCGAGCCATCTACTACCTGGGGCCCCTGGTCCTCGGGATCCTCCTGCTGGGCGCGTGGGAGATCCGGACCCGGCGCCAGGAGATGAGGCGAACCGTGGATGCGATGGGGCGAGGAGCCCGCCTGGCCTCGCCCCTCCTCCTGGCCGGCGGGACCTTCCTGGCCGGAGTTCTCCTCCTGGCGTACGGCGCCGTCCCCACGGCTCCCAGACACCTGGCCTGGGTGGAAGGGTTTCTTCCCATCACCGCCTTCGAGGTCTCCCACTTCCTGGCGAGTCTGGTGGGGGCCGGCCTCCTGGTTCTGGCCTGGGGGCTGATGCAGCGCCTGGACACGGCGTATCATCTCACCCTGGTCCTCCTGGTGGTCGGGATCCTCCTGTCACTGGTGCGAGGCTTCGAGCTCCTTCCGGCGGTCACCCTGACCCTCCTCCTGGTGGCGCTGATTCCCGCCCGGAAGGAGTTCTTCCGGGAGGCCTCCCTTCGGGTGGAGCCCCTCTCCTCGGGGTGGATCGCCCTCATTGCGGGAGGGGTCATGGCCGCCGTCTGGGTGGTGACGGTGGCCCAGGGGGGGGCGGCGGTCCTGACGGAGCGGTGGTGGTCGTTCACCCTCACGGGCGACGCGCCCCGTTCACTGCGCGCCCTGACCGGAGCCTCGGCCCTCCTCCTCCTCTTCGGCGCCTCCCGCCTCCTTCGTCCTTCCGTTCCAGAGGAGCTCGTGCGGCCCACGGGCGCTCCCCCTCCGGAGGTGGAGAAGGCGGCCCGGGAGTCGGAGCGGGCCTCGGCCCTCCTGGCGCTCACCGGTGACAAGAACTTCCTGCTTTCCCGGAGCCGGAGGAGCTTCGTCATGTACGGGGTCGAGGGGCGGAGCTGGGTGTCGCTGGGTGATCCGGTGGGACGTCCCGAGGACGACGAGGAGCGGGCCGAGCTCATCTGGCGGTTCCGGAAGCTGGCCTTCAGGCAGGGTGGATGGCCCGTCTTCTACCAGATCCGGCCCCGGCATCTCGGCCTCTACCTGGATGCGGGCCTCTCACTCCTCAAGCTGGGGGAGGAGGCCCGGATTGCTCTTCCCGGCCTCACCCTCGAGGGGGGGCGATGGAAGGAATTCCGCCAGACCCTGAACCGGGCCGAGCGGGAGGGCGTCACCTTCCGGTATCTGGAGAGCGACGAGGTGGAGCCCTTCCTTCCAGCCCTCCGGGAGATCTCGGATGAGTGGATGGGGGCCCGGAAGGCCAGGGAGAAGGGGTTCTCGGTGGGCAGCTTCGATCCGTCCTATCTTCGCCGCACTCCGGTGGGAGTGGCGCTGCGAGGCGACCGGGTGGAGGGGTTCGTGAACGTCCTGGCCCCCGACCGTCGAGATGAGCTGTCCGCCGATCTCATGCGGTATCGCTCCGATGCCATGAAGGGGGTGATGGAGTTCCTCTTCGTCCAGCTCCTCCTCAGGGGGCGAGATCAGGGATACCAGCACTTCTCCCTGGGTATGGCGCCCCTGTCGGGGCTGGACACCCGACCCCTGGCCCCGCTCTGGAACCGTCTGGGGACCGCCGTATTCCGGCACGGAGAGCACTTCTACAACTTCCAGGGTCTCCGGAGCTACAAGGAGAAGTTCGGGCCGGAGTGGGAGCCCCGCTATCTGGCGTGTCCGGGGGGGTTGGCCCTCCCCCGGATCCTCGCCAACGTGGGCGCCCTCATCTCCGGGGGGCTGGGCGGCTTGGTGCGCCGGTAGGGGGGGCGGGTGCACCACACTACTCCTCCGGGGGATTTCTTCGTACGTCCCAGAGCATGAGGCCGCAGATCCCCGCCAGGAGGACCAGGGTCATGAGGGCTTTGGCGGCTCCGATGGGAAACTCCTCCATATCGCTATCTCTGGAAGGCGGGGACTTCGCACACCCCGGTGCCCTCGGTGCAGCCGGGGGCCGAAAGGGTGCGCCAGAAGAGCTCGTAGATTCGCCGGTACTGGTCGGTCCAGGACCAGGGCTCCAGCATCCCGTGGTTCTCGGTGGGGTACACCGAAAGCTCCCAGTTCTCCTTCCCCAACTCGATGAGCCGCTGTGTCAGGCGCACGATGTCGGAAAAGTGGACGTTGGTGTCGTACATGGGGTGACCCATGAGAAGGTGCCCCTGGAACCCCTCGGCAAAGTAGATGGGTGAGGACTGACGGTGGGCCTCCGGGTCGTCCTGGGGGCGGTTGAGGATCCGGGAGGTATACCCCTCGTTGTAGTGGGCCCAGTCCGTGACCGACCGGAGGGCCCCTCCGGCGTGGAAGACCTCGGGCTCGGTGAAGAGGGCCATGAGGGTGATGAACCCTCCATAGGACCCTCCGTAGATCCCGATCCGTCCCCGATCGATCCCCTCCTCGGCCACGAGCCAGTCCACCGAGTCGGTGTAGTCCGAGAGGTCCCAACCCCCCATGTGGCGGTAGATGGCCGTCCGCCAGTCCCGGCCGTATCCCGCCGAGCCCCGATAGTCCACATCCAGGACCGTGAAGCCCTGGGCCACGAGGAAGTGGTGGAACATGTACTCCCGGAAGTAGGAGGACCACCACCGGTGCACGTTCTGGAGATAGCCGGCGCCGTGGACGAAGAGGACGGCGGCCCCGTTCGCCTCCACCCCCATGTCGGAGGGTCGGTAGATCCGGGCGGGCACCTCGGTGCCGTCCCGGGCCTCGAAGTGGATGATCTCGGCGTCGATCCAGGGGAAGGCCAGCCAGTCCTCCTCGGGCGAGAGGGTGACCTGGGTGAGTTCAGCCCCCACCTCGTTGGCCGCCACGTAGAGCTCGGGAGGGCGGGTGATCCGGGAGTGGATCACGGCGAGTCGCTCTCCATCGGGAGACACGGTGGCGCTGAAGTGGCCCTCGCCCTCGGTAACCCTCGTCCGGTCCGATCCATCCATGGCGATCCGGTAGAGGTGCTGGTCGAAGGGAGACCCCTCGTTGGTCCGGAGGTAGAGGTGCCGCCCGTGCTCCGGGATCTGGACGTCGTGCACCTCCCACTCTCCCGAGGTGAGGCGCTGGAGGCCGTTGCCGTCGGCTTCGGCCGTGTAGAGGTGGGCGAAGCGGTCGGCCTCGCTCACCCAGTAGGCCCGGTCCGAGTCCGGGAGCCACCCCATGCAGTTGAAGCAGGGCCCCGCCACCCATGCGGAGTCGGCCAGGTGTTCCAGGATGGTGAGGTCGCCGCTCTCCGCCTCGACGGTGGCGATCCATCGGTGCTTGTTGTCGTCTGAAATGGCTGAGATCAGCCCGTGGCTTCCGGCGTCGTTCCAGCCCCGGAAGGTGACGGTGCGGGGGGTCACCGTTCCCTCGCGTACGGCCTCTTCCTGGCCCGGCTCGGGGATCCCCACCGGGGCGCTCTCGTCGACGCGGGCCTTCACCGCCTCGCCGAGGTCGGGCCAGAGGATGGTGTCGGACCCGACCGGATGGATCCCCACTGAGGTGGAGCCCACGGCGTCGCCCACCTTGGGCCGAACCTCGTCCCCGGCCGTGTACCCGTCCTCAGTGATCCAACGCGGCACGATCACGGCCTCGGCATCGTCGGCCGAGATGGAGGCCTGGACCGCCACGAAGCGCCCGTGTGGGTCGATGGAGACTCCTGCCGGGTCGCCCTGCTCTCCAGTGTAGACGCTACGGATCGTGCGTTCCTCCATCCGTTCCTCGAGCTCCTTGTCGCGCCGCTCCCTCGCCTGCTTCCGACGGATGTATTCGAAGAGCTCGGCCTGCTGTTCGGCCAGGAACGCCCGGTGTCCCTCGGGCTCCTCCTCTTCCTCGGGCGTGCCCGACCTGAGGTCCGTCAGCTGTCGAAGCAGCCCGTTCGAGAGGTCCAGGGAGTGGACCTGGCCGCCTCCCACGAAGTAGATCGTCTCCCCATCGGCGGAGAAGCGAGGCTGGGACAAGTTGCCCTCGGTCTCGGTGAGACGTCGTACCGAGAGGTTCTCCCGGTCCACCAGGTAGAGGTCACCGCGCCACGCCGCCACTCGCCAGCGCCGGTCGGGTGAAAGGTCACCCCCGCTGAAGATGGCCGAGAGAGAGTCGGCCTCGACCCGGTCGTCGATGCGCTCGGGGACGCCCCCCTCGGCTTCGATTCGCCAGAGCTCCCGTTCCGCATCGTAGTCGTGACCGGCGGGAAGCCACCGGAAGTAGATCCAGCGGGAGTCGTCGGTCCACGACACGTCGGTGGGACTCTGCCCCACGATCTCGAATCCCCGCATCATCTCCTGAAGACTCAAGGAGAAGACTTCGCCGGAAGCGGCCGGGGGC
Source organism: Gemmatimonadota bacterium (assembly GCA_007121555.1). Classification (GTDB taxonomy): domain Bacteria; phylum Gemmatimonadota; class Gemmatimonadetes; order Longimicrobiales; family Gaopeijiaceae; genus PWLA01. The sequence continues at coordinate 10,831 of SKKH01000027.1, forward strand.
ACCCAGCTGGCCACCGGGGCCGCCTCGGGAGGGGGTGCGGCCTCCTGTCCGATGGTCTGGGCTTGAAGGGGCCCGGCGAGGCCGACCCCGGGGAGGCCAAAGAGAAGGAGGAGGGCCAGAATGCGAATCATAGTTCTAATTTTCGTCAGGGAGGGCGAGGTGGAACAAATGCGAACCAAGATTATCATTTCTATCGACTTCTCCAGACCCGTGCCGCACGAGGTGCCCCGACGTGCCTCCGCGCTCAATCGCCGAAGCTGATGCCCAACTGTCGGGCGGTCCGGACCACGTCACTGTCCTGGGGCACCGTCTTCAGCTTCTTCACCGCGTCCTCGAGCGGCACGGCCTGCACGTCGGGGGGCACCAGGGCCACCATGGAGCCGAACTCCTTCCGGGCCACCAGGTCCACGGCGGCGGCGCCGAACCGGACAGCCAGAAGTCGATCGTAGGCCGTAGGCTGGCCGCCTCGCTGAAGGTGTCCCAGGACCAGGGAGCGGGTCTCCAGCTCGGTCCGCTTCCCGATCTCGTTGGCCACCCGCTCGGCGATGCCGCCGTATCGGGGGTTGGACGTACCCTCGCCGGGGTCCACCAGTGAAGGCTCACCCCCCTCGGGCTTGGCCCCCTCGGCCACCACCACGATGCCGTACCGAGGTCCGGTCTCATACTTGGCAATCAGGTGCTCGCACACCTTGTCCATGGAGTAGGGGATCTCCGGAATCAGGATCACGTCGGCGGATCCGGTGATCCCTGCAAACAGCGCGATCCAACCGGTGTGGCGACCCATGAGCTCCACGACCATGACCCGCTCGTGACTCTCGGCGGTGGAGTGGAGCTTGTCGATGGCGTCGGTGGCGGTCTGGACCGCGGTGTGAAACCCGAAGGTGAGCTGGGTGGCGGCCAGGTCGTTGTCGATGGTCTTGGGCACCCCCACCACCGGCAGACCTCGGTCGAAGAGCTCCGACGCGATGTGGAGCGAGCCGTCCCCCCCGATGGCCACCAGGGCGTCGATGCCCCGGTCCTGGATTCCCCGAATGATCTCCTCGGAGCGGTCCACCTCCTCCACGGTGCCGTCGGGAAGGGTCCGCTCCCAGCGCAGGGGGTTCCCCCGATTGGTGGTCCCGAGGATCGTGCCGCCCAGGTGCGTGATACCTTCCACCGAGGCCCGGTCCAGAAGGACTACGCCCTCGCCGTCCAGGATCCCATCGTATCCCCTTCGGATTCCCACGACCTCCCAGCCCCGGTTCAGGGCCGAGAGGACGACGGCTCGAATGACGGCGTTCAGCCCGGGGGCGTCGCCACCTCCGGTATTGATCGCGAGCCGGAAGCGGCGACCGTAGTGGGCGTGGGTGGGATCAGCGGATTCTTCACTCATGGATGCCTGCCTGGGTGCGGCGCGGAAATCTCTTCGATGGTGGGGTGACCGGACACCGGAGTCCTGTCGGATGGGGGATCGAAAATCAGGAGCCGCCAGCGTCGTCCGATTCGTCTGGAGTCTCGGGCCTCTCGAGCTCGGCCACAAGCCTCGCACGAAAGGCGCGCAGTTCATGGCTCCACCCATCTCCCTGCGCCTCGAGATCGGAAAGGGCGTCCAGGGCATCGTAGGGAAGGCCCATGGAGCGGAAGAGGGCTGCCGCGATGAGCAATCCATCCTCTTCCGGTTCCAGCCCCCGGTTGCGGAGCTGTCCCAGCTCGGCGGCCACTCCATCCAGAACCTCCCGTGAGGCCACCTGGAACCGGCCTCGGGCACCGACCCGCTCTCCGGGAATGGGTTCCACGGCCCACTCATAGCGGGTTCCGGGACTGAGCGCCCGGTCCGATGGAACGGTCCCGATCGAGTCGGGACCGGCCACCAGAGTCACGACCGAACCGTCGGGAGACCAGAGGTGGATCCGATACTCCGAGGCCTCCTCCCCCCGCCAGATCAGGGTCGGCGTGAGCGACCGAACCGTCCGGCCTCCGATGGGCCGGAGTGGGGCGGCGAACTCAGAGGGATCGGGGACGACCCCGGGATCCGGTGCCTCGGCGCCTGGGTCAGACCCGGCACCCTCCTCTCGAAGAAGGGCTCGGAGGAGTCGGAACAAGGGGTCCACCTCTCCGGTTTCGATCTCCGGGGGCGATGCGTGGTCCCGGAATTCCTGGGTCCGACCGTCCCGCAGGAGGACCAGCAGCCGCCCGTCCTCAGGTACCAGAACCTCCTCTCCTTCATGGAGGAATCGGCCCACTGGAGGGGGCGTCCCGTTCTTCTCCTCGTCGGGTGCTTCCTCCAGGTCGGGTGGGGAGATCTGTCGCAGCACCACTCCCCACGCCTCCAGGTCGCTCGGCTCGGGGGGCGAGACGAGCGGATGCGCCTCCTGGGGTGGGGAGGCCCCGGACAGGATGAAGGCAAGCCCAACGAGGAAGATCGCGGCGGCACCGGCGCCCCCGCGGGGGATGGGGTCGTCGCACGGGACCCGGATCGACCGGATCAGAGATGACGCGATGGATCGCACTCGGGCTCCTGGCTGATCGTGACCGGCGAATGTAAGGGGCTCCCCGCCTTCGGGGAGAAGGGCGATCGGGGGAGCGCTGGAACGGCGATGGGCTCCGTGGTTACCATGAAGCCACCGGAGGGTGTCTGGGTCAATCCGACCCTGCGACCCTCCAAGGTTCCCGAACGTCAGGAAGGAGGCCCCATGGCCGTGACCGAAAAGTCCGTGATGGACGCGCTCAAGACCGTGAAGGACCCCGAACTCAACATCAACCTGGTGGTGCTCGGCCTGGTCTACGACGTGGAGGTGGACGGGACCCACGTGGACGCCCGAATCTCCCTCACCAGCCCAATGTGCCCCGTGGCCGAGCAGATTGTCCAGAGCGCCGAAGACGCGATCCTCGGGGTGGCCGGCGTCGACACGGCCAAGGTGCAACTCACCTTCGATCCACCCTGGACGCCGGAGCGCATCAGCCCCCTCATTCGCTCCTCCCTGGGCATCTGACCCACGACGCAACCCTGCGATTTTGACGGGGGGTACATCACCGGGCTAGATTCAACACTCCATTCGAACGATCGTTCGAACGATCGTTCGGCCCGTCCGGCGCCCTCGCCGATTTGCGTGGAGGGCCCGATGACCTCAGGAGGTAGACGTGGCAAGCTTCACCGAAGAAGAGATCAAGGCTCGGGTACAGGACGGGTACATCGTGGAGTCGGTGGAGGAGATGACCGAGGGCTATCGGAAGGCCCTCATCGTCCAGCTCACCGTGCAGGCCGACACCGAGTTGATTTCGGCCCCCGCCTACTGGATGGCCGCCCGCCACGCTCCCTCGACGAACACCCAGGTGAGCGCCCATGCCATCATCCAGGACGAGTTGGCCCACGCCAACATCGCCTACCGGCTCCTGGAAGACCTGGGAGAGTCCAGGGAGTTTCTGGTCTACGAGCGGGAGCCCCACAAGTGGAAGCACCCGTACGGCTTCGACCAGCCCCTGGACAACTGGGCCGAACTGGTGGTTGCCAACGGGTTCTACGACCGGGCCGGGATCACCCTCCTCGGGGACGTGCACCGGAACACCTCGTACGGGCCTCTGAAACGCGCATTGGTCAAGGTGGACATGGAAGAGACGTTCCATCTCCGACATGGAGAGGTCTGGATGCGCCGTCTGGCTCGGGCCGGTGGTGAAGCCCGCGAAATGCTCCAGCGGGCCGTGGACTGGATGTTTCCCATGACCCTGGAGTGGTTCGGCCTCCCCGATGAACTGAAACGTCACTCGGGGCAGCTCGAGTACCGCCTGAAGGGCAGCACCAACGACGAGCTCCGGCAGACCTGGATGGCGGCCACCGTTCCCCTCTGTGAATCCCTGGAGCTGGACGTGCCGGCCCACTGGGACGAGGCCTCGGAGAGCTACCTTCTGGACTACCCCTTCCCCTGCCAGTACGACCCCGAGGAAAAGAGGTGGGCCTTCGACGAGGGCAAGATCGGCTGGGACGAGGTCTTCGAGCGGTGGAAAGGACGGGGGCCCATGAACGAGTTCTACGTGGAGTCCATTCGCCGCTCGCGCGGTCAGGTGGCGTCGTGGCTGGCGTAGCCGCCACCGAGAACGATGCGGCCGGCGCGAGGAGTTCTCGCCCGCTCCCGGTGGTGGAATCCAAGCGTCCCCGGGGCCTCCCGGCGCACGTGCTCTCCCACGCCAGCGGCGGTCGGGACCTCTGGAGCGACCCCAGGCCTCGCCCTGCCGGAGATCTGGACGAGGCCCTCCTGGAGCTCCTCTCCGAAGTGCTGGACCCGGAGCTTCCCATCAGCCTGGTGGATCTGGGACTCATCTACGGGACTCGCCTGGAGGAGGGCGTGGCCACGGTCGAGTTGACCTACACCGCGACCGCCTGCCCCTGCATGGAGTTCATCCAGGAGGACATCCGCGACCGACTGCTCCGGGAGGAGTGGATCGGTGAGGTTCGGATTCGGGAGGTCTGGGACCCGCCCTGGTCACGGGACCGGATCTCCCCGGAGGGTCGGGAGCAGCTCAAGACCCTGGGCGTCACCGTCTGACGCGCGCCGGTAGAGCCCCACG
>SKKH01000198.1 GCA_007121555.1 Gemmatimonadota bacterium
CCACCAGGTCGTCCCGCCGGACCTCGTTCGAGACCAGCGCCAGGGCGTCGTTCCAGTCCGCGGCGCGTTCCACGGTCGAGGGTGCTTCCGGCCTGACGGAATCCAGATGGAGCTGGTAGGCGCGCGAGGGGGCGGCGATGGTGTACGCCTGGATCGCGGCGCCCAGGCGGTTCGCCAGGGTCTTCAGCGTCTGCAACGCTTCCAGAAATCCCGGTGTGTGGTCGGTGCCCTCCGGAATCAAGAGGATAATTCGCTCGGTGGTGTTGAACGGATGGGCCACCTTGGTGACGAGTACCTGCTGGCGGGTCTGTTCGAGCAGCTGGTCCAGCACGGTCCCGAAGATCCCGCGACGGTGACTCCGCTTGCCATCCCAACCGATGATCACGGTCGAAGCGCGGCTTTCGGCGATCCCCCGGGCGATGCCGTTGGCGAAGTTGTGGTCCATTCGGGTCAGGGGTACCACGGGCACGCCGGCGCCCAAGGCATGGGTGACTGCATGACTCAGCATCCTTTCCGCCGTGGCGACGAACTCGCCGGCTCGATCCTCATCGGCCGGCACGACGGTCAGCGGGTACACCGGCTCCGCTGAATCCGGCTCCCGAATCAGGAGCGCCAGATCCATGAGGTCCTCCGCGGTGGCCGGCCTGGCCATGGGGACCAGGATCCGCTGCGGTGCCTCAGCCGGATCGTAGGGCTTCCGCTCCTCCTGGAGGGCGAGCCGGCGACCGTACTTCTCCACCACCCACGGCCCCAGCAGACAGCTCACCAGGATCATCATCACCGCGCCGTTCAGCACCGCTTCGTCGAAGAGGCCGACCTCCAGTCCGATCAGCGTCGCGGCCAGGGTTGCGGCGGCCTGGGGCACAGAGAGACCGAAGACCGCCCAGCCCTCCTCCGAGGTGTAGCCGAAGACCTGCCTGGAGATCCGAGCCGCCAGCCACTTCGTCACGACGACCGTTGCGGTCATCGCCAGCATCACCTGCCAGACCCGAACGTCGGCCATGAGCACCCGCACGTCCACCAGCATCCCGATGGAAAGCAGGAAGAACGGGATGAAGATCGACTCCCCGATGAAGTGGATGCGGTTGTTCAGCAAGCTCTGATCGGGGATGAGGCGGTTGAGCGCGAGGCCCACCAGGAACGCCCCCACGATCGCCTCGATGCCCGCGACCTCCGCAAGGTAGGCCCCGGCGAAGAGTGCGGTGAAGATGAACAGGTATTCGGAAATGCCCCCCGTCTTCTCGCTCCGGAAGAACCAGCGACCGAGGCGCGGCAGCCCGAACCAGATCGCGATCACGTAGAGGGCGAGGAACGCCACGAGCTGAATCCAGAACGCCCAGTCGAGCACGCCCCGGGTTCCCGCGGCCACCACGGCCAGCACCAGCAGTGCGGCCGTGTCCGTGATGATCGTACCTCCCACCGCCGTGGTCACCGCCCGGTTCTTTGTGATGCCGAAGCGCATCGCGATGGGGTACGCCACCAGGGTGTGCGAGGCGAACATGCTCGCGACCAGGATCGCCGCGGGCCAGGAGAACCCGAGCAGCAGCAGGAAGATGGCGGTGCCGGTGAGCTGCGGAATCAGAAAGGTCAGCGACCCGAAGACCAGACTCTCTTTTCGGTAGCGCTTGAAGCCATGGAGGTCGATTTCCGTACCGGCCATGAACATGAGGTAGAGCAAGCCCACCGTGCCGAGGAGCACGATCGTCTGGTCCCGGGCGAGGAGGTTCAGCGCATTGGGCCCGATAACGGCGCCGGCGATGATGATCCCGATGAGCCCCGGCACGCGGATCCGCTGCATCAGCAGCGGCATCAGCAGGAAGATCGCACCGGCGATCGCCACGATCAGCACAGGATCGGTGATCGGCAGCGTCAAAGGTGCGTTGAAGGCAATCAGGCCCACCTCATCTCCTCTCCGAGCGACCGGTCAGTCCGGCGAATCACGATCATGGGATGCCCGACGACGGTCTGGGTGGGAGGGCCTCAGCCACGACCCGACACAGGTGCTCCCCACGGCCGGCAGGATGGTCGGGTGAGATGCGAGGGAGGAGCCGGTCCATGCCGGAACATGGGTGCCTCGTTGATGCAAGGCCGGATCGCCGGCACGAACCTCGAGGGACTGGGGGGTGGGATCTCGAAATCCAGACCCCTGCCCGCGCGACGGGGCGCGCGCTGAAGCCGGCGCGCTCAGCTCGCGGGTGCACGCACGGTGCGGGCGGGCGGCGGGGTGAGCGGACGACCGCGGGCGGCGTCCACTCCCATCTTGGCCCCACGCTGGAGCTCCCCCAGGAGGTTCTCCTGCCCTGTGGCCATCTCGCCACTGAGAAAAAAAGTGAGCCGGCTGGGGATCGAACCCAGGACCTACGGATTAAAAGTCCGTTGCTCTACCAGCTGAGCTACCGGCTCGTTGTCCGGATGGCAACTCCACCATCCGCTTCCTACACTACGTCGCCGGGCCGCTCGGCTCCAGTCCCAGCTCCATCTGCACCCCGGCAAAGCTCTTCCGGTGATGGGGCGAAGGGCCGAAGCGACGCAGCGCCTCCATGTGGACCTTCGTGCCGTACCCCACGTTCGTCATCCATCCATAGGCCGGATATCGGGGATGGAGGCGACGCATGAGGCGATCCCGGTAGACCTTGGCCACGATGGAGGCGCAGGCGATGCAGTGCACCCGTTGATCGCCCTTCACGACGGCGTCGTGCTCCCGGGCCAGCCGGCGCATGGGCCGGCCGTCGACCACGATATGATCGGGGACCAAGCTCAGGGCGTCCAGAGCCCGACTCACCGCACGGGCGGTGCTCGGCGCAATTCCGTCCTGATCGATCTCCCGCACCGAGGCGGCACCCACACCCACCGCCACCGCCGTGTCCAGGATCGCCCGGCAGAGCGACTCCCGACGGATGGCGGTGAGCTTCTTGGAGTCCGTGGCCCCCTCCACCATCGTGTCCCTCGGAAGAATCACCGCGGCCGCCACCACGGGACCCGCCAGGGGCCCACGGCCGACCTCGTCGACTCCGGCCAGCCTGGAAACACCACGGCTCCAGAACCCATCCTCGTATTCGAGGGAGTTCTGGAGCCGTTGGGGCTCGGGATCCCGGGCCGACATCAGGGGCCGGGCGACCGGCTCAGCGCTGGCGCCGCTCCTGGATCCGGGCCTTCTTCCCACGCAGGCCCCGGAGGTAGTAGAGCTTGGCTCGACGCACCCGACCGCGGCGCACCACTTCGATCCCCTTGATGAAGGGAGAGTGGAGGGGGAAGACCCGCTCCACACCGATCCCCGAGGAGATCTTTCGGACCATGAACGTCTCGCCCATTCCGGTCCCGCGGCGCCCGATGCAGATGCCCTCGAAGGCCTGAATCCGCTCCTTTTCACCCTCACGCACCCGGTAGAGCACCCGTACGGTGTCGCCGGGAGCGAAGTCGGGAATGTCATCCCGAAGCTGTTCCTTATCCAGTTCGCGCAGCAGATCGGCCATGGTCGCCTTCCTCAATCCTTACCTCTGCGTTCGTCCGCCCCCGAATGGGGCGAGCGCAGACCTCAATTGTAATCAAAATCCCTCGGGCCCGGAAGGGCTCGATGGGTCACGCTCCGTCCTCGTCCTCCACAAGCCCTGCGCTCCGGGCCCGAGCCCAGAGATCGGGCCTCCGCCTCCGGGTGAGATCCCTGGAGAGCTTCTCTCGAAAGGCCTGAATCCGGGCATGATCTCCGCTCCGAAGCACCTCGGGGACCTCGAGCCCCCGGTACTCCGCGGGCCGGGTCCATGACGGAGGGCTGAGCAGCGGTCCCTCGTAGAAGGAGTCGGAGGACGCCGACTCATGGTCGCCCATGGCTCCGGGCAGGAGTCGGACCACGGCGTCGGTCACCGCCAGCGCCGCCACCTCTCCGCCGGAGAGCACGAAGTCTCCCAGCGAGAGCTCCTCCGTGGCCAGTTCCTCGGCCACCCTCTGATCCACATCCTTGTAGTGGCCGCAGAGGAGGGTCACATCCGGCTCCACCGACAGCCGGACCGCGTCGTCGTGCCGGAACACGCGTCCCCGGGGCGAGAGCAGGATGATGGGACCTCGCGATTCCAGATCCTCCACGGCTTCGAAGAAGGGCTCGGGCTTCATGACCATCCCGGCTCCCCCCCCGTAGGGCAGGTCGTCCACCGTCCGGTGACGGTCGTGGGTGTAGTCTCGCAGGTCCACGATCCGGTAGTCCACGAGTCCCGCCTCCCTCGCCCGCCCGGGGATGCTCGTCGCCAGCGGATCCCGGAAGAATCCGGGAAAGATGGAGACGATGTTGATCCGCATGGTTGAGGGCTCCTGGGAGGCATGGGCGGGGCCGGCCTGGACCGGTTGGGTCCGAAGCTCCGAACTGTGTAGGGCGACGCTCGGGAGGTCAGAGGTCCAGAAGACCCTCGGGAGGATCCACCACCATCCAGCCCTCATCCCGGTCCATCTCCACCAGGATGCTCCGGGTGAAGGGGATGAGATACTCCGAAGTTCCGTCGCTCACACGAAGGAGGTCGGCGGGCTCCAGGGAGA
>SKKH01000145.1 GCA_007121555.1 Gemmatimonadota bacterium
CCGGCCGTCTCCCGGAGCATGGCATCGCCCTCGACCGAGCACGGACCTGCGATCACGACGAGCTCCTCGCCTCCGACGGCCACATCGCCCAGGGGGACCCGGGAGGCGGCGGCGGCGAACTCCCGGGCCGCCAGCTTGAAGGGCTTCATGACCGGGTGGACATCCTTCACCCCGGGAAGAGAAAGGAGGGGGACGTGCTCGAGGCGCTCCTCGTCGCCGATGCATCCGATGATGGTGTGGGTGTCCCCGTGGGAGATATGGGTACGAAGACCCATGGCCTCCACCCGTTCTCGAATCTGGTCCACTTCGTCCTGAGTCACGCCAATGCGGGTCACGATGATCATTTCTGGTCTCTCTGTAGGTCCGGTGCAGCGGGTAGGCTGACCGGAGGGAACGAAAAAAGGCCCCCGGGAAGATCCGGGAGCCTGGTGGCGTCGTGCGCGGTTCTGGTTCGGGTCAGATCAAGCGCGGGCCTCCGGGACTCCCGGGTACGTATAAAACACGGTAAACCACCGATACCAGCCTTGGAGGGCCGGGGCCGGGGAGGCGACCGGAGCGGTCCGGTGCAGTTCGTAACGACGCTTGATCTGTGACATTGCACTGTGTTTAACCTCCCCGGGGTGCCTCTGTCAATCCCCGAGGCTCCTTTCGGCTCGGCGCCAGGGCTGAAGGGATCGAGGGAGGAGGCGAAGCTCCCACTGGTCATGACCCAGGTGCCCACCTACATTCCGACCCTCCGCCTCCCCCATCCCGGACGACCTTCCATGACCACTCTCGAACTCGACGGTGCCGCACGGGCAAAGCGAGCTGCCGGCCGTGAAGCCGCGCGCCATGTCCGGTCGGGGATGACGCTGGGGCTGGGCACGGGGAGTACCGTGCGGTTTTTTCTCGAGGCTCTGGCCGAATCCCTCCAGGAGGGTGGGATCGGGGACGTTCGGGGTGTGGCCACCTCGGTGGACACCGAGGAGCGGGCCAGGGAGTTGGGAATTCCCCTGCTGGAACTGGCCCGGGCCGGGACCCTGGACCTGGCCGTGGACGGCGCCGATGAATTCACCCCCTCCCTCGACCTGATCAAAGGGCTGGGGGGTGCCCTGCTCAGGGAGAAGATGGTGGTTCAGGCCGCCCGCCGGTTCATCGTGATCGCAGACGAGTCGAAGGCCGTAGAGCGGCTTGCCACCCGGGCACCCCTCCCGGTGGAGGTGGTGTCCTTTGCGTGGGAAGCCCACCTTCCCTTCTTTCGTGCTCTCGGTGCCCGCCCGGAGCGTCGGCACGGGGGAGACGATGCGTCCTACCTCACCGACAACGGCAATCCGGTGATCGACCTGCACTTCGAAGGCGGCATCGGGGATCCCGTGGAGTTGGAGGCGCGTCTCCGCGCTCGGGCCGGCGTCGTCGAGACGGGACTCTTCCTCCGGATGGCGGATGCCGTCATCGTGGCTGGGCGGGACGGTGGCACGGTCCAGACCCATACTCGCGAAGGGAGCCCGGCGTGACTCCGAAACCACTCATCGCCCCCTCGATCCTCTCCGCCGACTTCGGGCGCCTCGCCGAAGAGGTCCAGCTGGCCGAGGCCTCGGGGGCCGATTGGATCCACGTCGATGTGATGGACGGGCACTTCGTTCCGAACATCACGATCGGGCCCGGGGTGACCGCTGCCGTCCGCAACGCCACGGGCCTTCCCGTGGACGTCCACCTGATGATCGAAAATCCAGAGCGGTACGTGGGGGCATTCGTCGACGCCGGTGCCGACCGGATCACCGTCCATTACGAGGCGTGTCCCCATCTCCACAAGGTGATCCAGGCCATCCGGGTGTCGGGCGCTTCCCCGGGGGTCGCGCTGAACCCCTCGACTCCGGTCGAGTCCCTCAGAGAGGTAGCCGGCCTGATCGATCTCATCCTGATCATGACGGTGAATCCCGGCTTCGGGGGCCAGTCCTTCATTCCCGAGTCGCCCGACAAGATCCGGAGGCTCATGAATCGCCTCCGGGAGTGGGGGATCCAGCCGCCCCTCATCCAGGTGGACGGCGGGGTGGATCCGGAGTCAGCGCCCAAGGTGGTGCGTGCCGGAGCGCAGGTCCTGGTGGCGGGATCGGCCCTCTACCGGGCCGACGACGGTCTGGCCTCCGCCCTGGCTCGACTTCGTTCCGCGGCCGCTCAGCCCGTGCGGAGTCGGGTGTGACCGTCGACGGCGAGCGAGAGCCCTCGGACATCTCGGAAGGAGAAGAGGAATCGAGTCTGGTGACTCCCGAAGCCGTGGCACGCCTAAGGGAGTGGGGTGGAGACGCGCTCCTGGGGCGGATGATCGACCTCCTCCTGGAGCTGGCCCCGCAGCGCCTCCAGGCGCTGACCGAGGGCGAACGGAACGGGGACATGGCCACGGTGGAAGGGACGGCCCACTCTCTCAAGTCGTCGGCGGGCAACCTGGGAGCTCTCCAGCTTCAGGAGGCGGCCGCACAACTCGAACGGGCCGCTCGAATGGGCGACGAGGGCCGGGTCCAACATCTGGTTTCTGAGATCCAGGAGTACTGGGTCCACACGGAGGTGGAGTTGAGACGAGTCCATCCGGGTCTGGCAGGATCGGGCTCGGGGGCGGAGAACTCCGGGAATGGGGAACCATGAACACGATTGCGCTCATCGAGGACAACGCAGACAACCGACTCCTGGTCCAGGCGATCCTGGAGGGTCTCTATGAAATCGTGGAATACGAGACGGGCCCCGAAGCGTTGGCCGGTCTCCGCTCGAATCGACCCGATCTGGTCCTGCTCGACATCTCGCTACCTGGGATGGATGGTACGGAGGTGCTTCGGCGGATCCGGGAGGACATCAATCTGGCCCAGGTCCCCGTCATCGCCCTGACGGCCCATGCCATGTCGGGAGACCGAGAACGCTTCCTGGAGCAGGGTTTCGATGACTACCTCACCAAGCCCATCGTGGACGAGTCGGTACTCCTGGACGCGATCGCCAAAAGGTTGGTGACGGACGAATGAAGTGGGGAACGGAGGAACGGAGGCTCCTGGCCTACCTTCTCCTCCTTCTGGCCTCGGTCCCGGTGGCCTTCCTCGGAGTGGGCGCCGCTTCCGCTCCATCCCGGGAGATTCTGGGTCTGCTCGGAGGGGTGGCCACGGTCCTGGCTCTCGTGACCGCGGTCCTGGCCCTGGTGCGTTTCTACACTGGGCGGAGTGCGGTCTTCCTGTACATCGGCACGGGGTTTCTCGCCACCGCCTTCCTGGACGGATACCACACCCTCGTTGCGGCGCCCTTCCTTCCCACTCCGGGGATCGGCGCACCGGAGGATCTTCCCGCCTGGACGTGGTTGGCATCGCGACTCTTCCTGTCGCTCTTCCTCTTCATGAGCTGGCTGGCCTGGTACATGGATCACCGGGCGATGGGTGAAGCGGAGGGGCCATCGACGGAACCGAAGGAGGGTCAGGGGTCGGTCTACCTCACCGCAGCGCTTCTCACCGCCCTGACCTTCGGATTCTTTACCCTGACCCCGCTGACGGATCCCTACATCCAAGGGGCGCGGCTCTCCCGGCCCGTCGAGCTCATCCCTGCGGCGCTCTTCCTCATGGCGGCCCTGGGATACCTGTGGAAGGGAGGATGGAGGACCGAGCCGTTCGAGCATTGGCTCATCTTCGCCCTGCTCCTGGGAGCGGTGACCCACGGCGGAGTCACCGTCTTTGCCCAGTCCACCTACGACGGGGCGATGTTCACCGGTCAGATGCTTCAGATCGCCGGGTACGGCTGTGTGATGGTGGGCCTGCTGGCGAGCGTGTTCACAGCTTTCAAGGAGCAGGACCGGACGGCTCGCGTCATCACCGAGACGAACGACGCCCTGGCCAGAGAAGTGGAGACGCGTCGTCGGGCAGAGCAGGTCCTCCAGGAGAGCGAGGAGCGACTCCAGGACTTCCTGGACAACGCCAACGACCTCATCCAGATCACGGACGCCGAGGGGCGGATCACCTATGCGAACCAGGCCTGGCGTCGCACTCTGGGCTATGAAAAGAGCGATCTCGAGGTACTGCAGCTCTTTTCCCTCGTTCACCCACACTCTGCCGAAACCCTCCGGGAGGTCTTCGACAGCGTCCTTTCGGGTACACCGAAATCCGGCTTCCAGGTGGTCCTGCGCCGCGCCGACGGCGAACCGGTGGCCCTGTCGGGGAGCATGAACCCCCGGATGCGGAACGGGGAGGCCGTGGCGACGCGGACCATCTTCCGGAACGTCACCGAACAGGTCCGGGCCGAGCAGGAGCTGGCCCGGTCCAGGGCGAATCTGAAGGCCCTATTCGAGAGCACCGGCGATGCGATCTGGTCCGTGGATCAGGATCATCGACTCGTGACCTTCAACTCGGCCTTCTCCCTCACGGTGGAAGCCCTCACCGGCCGTGCTCCGCGGCCCGGGGACGGAGTGCCCGAGATCGTCGCGGCCGGACAGGTCCAGTGGTTTCGCAACTCCTACGACCGGGCCCTGGCTGGAAATCGGTTCTCCGCCACCCGGGAGGAACGGCTCGACGGTGTGCTTCGAAGCTACGAGCTCTTCTTTCATCCCTACGAGACGGTCGAGGGGATGGCGGGCGTGGTCGTATTCAGCAAGGACGTGACCCGGCGGCGTCAGGTGGAGATCGAGTTGCGACGCGCCAAGAGCGAGGCCGAGGAGGCCAACGAGGCGAAGAGTCATTTCATGGCCAGCATGAGCCACGAGCTGCGCACGCCGCTGAACTCGGTGATCGGCTTCGCCAATATCCTCTTGAAGTCGCATCCGAAGCCGGAGGAGGGCAGGGATCGGGAGCGGGAGTTCCTGGAGCGGATCGTAGCCAACGGAAACCACCTGCTGAGCCTCATCAACCAGATCCTGGATCTGGCCAAGATCGAGTCAGGAAAGCTTGAGCTCGAGGTGGAGCAGGTCGATCTGCGAGAGCTGGTTCCTTTGGTGGTCCGTCAGCTCGAAGGCCAGGTTCAGGAGCGACCTGTGGAGCTTCGGTACCACTGGGATGTAGCTCCTCAACCCATCACCACCGACCCGGGCAAGCTTCGCCAGGTGCTCATCAACCTGGTGGGAAATGCCATCAAGTTCACCGAGGAGGGAAGCGTCACGGTGGAGGTGGAGTCGGATCCGGAAACGGGGACGCCTCGACGCATTCGGGTTCAGGACACGGGTATCGGGATCGCGGGGCAGCGTCTGGAAAAGATCTTCGAGGCCTTCCGGCAGGCCGATGGAAGCACGACCCGGAGGTTCGGGGGCACGGGCCTGGGTCTCACGATCTCGCGCTCTCTTTGTCATCTCATGGGCTACGGGATCTCAGTGGCGAGCGTTGAAGGCGAGGGATCCACCTTCACCGTGGACCTCGAGGGCGGGACGACGCAGCCCCGAGGAAGGAATGGACGAGGGGTGAGCTACGGGCGGAGGGGTCACGAAGGCCTCTCGACGTCGGCCGCCGAGGTCCCCGATGGTTCAGCTGAGGCCGAATCCCGGACGGTCCTCCTCATCAGTCATCGTGTGGAGTTCCGGCACATCCTGGGGGAGTACCTGGAAGACCTGGGATACGTGGTCGAAACGGAGCCCCGTGGCGACGAAGGGCTTGAACGTCTCCGGCAGGGAGGGATCGCGACCGCAGTCGTGGAGTTCCTCATGCCTGAGATGAGCGGCTGGGAGCTCCTGGAACATCTTCGCTGGGGAGAAGGGGGGGAAGCGACGCGATTCCTGCTGACGGGACTCCCGGGAGGCCCAGCGGGGGTCGATGCGGCGGTCCAGTTGGATCTCGTGCCTCACGACGTCGAGGATGACGCCATCCTCCGGGCCATCCGACGGAACACCGGAGACCAACCGCCGGGCCGCCTCCTGGTGGTCGAGCACGATCAGCACTCCCGCAGCGAGCTCCACCGGTCACTCCGGGAAGCAGATTTCGTCGTTCACAGCGTGCCGAGCGGCCCGGCTGCCCTGGAGTTCCTTCGTCGGGTCGAGGTGGACGTGATCGTCCTGGACCTCAGGACCCCGAGCCTCGAGGGATTCGAGCTGGTGGATGCGCTGGCCGAGGCCAGTCGGGAGCGGGGAGGGATGGGCGCCGGTCCCATCGTGGTCCTGACCCGGGAGCCCACCTCCGACGATCTTCGGGTTCGGCTGCGGCGCATGGCAGCGGGACGGCCCGAGGGGCCCGGGATCGAGAGTTCGCAGCTTCCGCAGAGTCTGGGCAGGGCCCTGGAAGCAGGGCGGGCGAAGCCTTCGGGCTACGGACCCTCCGGCTAGGCGGCCGGTCCCGGGGGGGGTGAACCAGAGGAGACCGGGAACGACCCATCTGGAAACGGAGGCTGGACCTTCGGGTACCCGGGAGCCATGGAGACTCGACGGATCGACCCGAAGCGGGTGAGAAGAGTGAACGAGGCGCCGGTCCGGGACGACGGTCGGTTTGTTCTCTACTGGATGATCGCAGCCCGCAGGTTGGAGTGGAATCTGGCGCTGGAGCGGGCTGTGGAGTGGGCCCGTCACCTGAATCAACCCCTCCTGATCCTGGAGGCGCTGCGTCTGGACTATCCCTGGGCCTCGCGTAGACTCCACAGATTCTGCGTCCAGGGGATGGCCGAGCACGCCCGGCGTCTGGAAGGCTCTCGAGTCGGCTACTACCCGTATCTCGAGCGAGCCGCAGGGGAGGGGAAGGGGCTTCTGGCCCATCTCTCCTCCGATGCGGCGGTGGTCGTCACCGACGACTTCCCCTCCTTCTTCCTTCCCCGAATGGTGGCGGCGGCTGGACGCCAGCTCCCGGTCCGCCTCGAGGCGGTGGAGGACAACGGGCTCCTTCCCCTGGGTGAACCGGACCGGGACTTCAAGACGGCGTACTCCTTTCGTCGCTATCTTCAGAAGACGCTTCCTGAGTTCCTGGGCGCTGGACCCGATCCCTACCCTCTGACCGGCGACCCGCTGCCGGAGTTCTCCGGGGTCTCCCGCGAGGTTTCGAGGCGCTGGCCGGCCGTTGAGGTGACCGAACTCGCCGATCCGGATCGACTTCTGGAGGGCCTGGATCTCGACTCCACGGTCCCTGGTGTCTCACTGGAGGGCGGGCGCTCGGCGGCCCGGAACGAGCTGGAGCGGTTCCTCAGGAAGGGTCTGGAGGGATACGCGGAGGACCGGAATCATCCGGATCGGGGCCGTACCAGCCGACTCTCTCCCTACCTTCACTGGGGCCACGTTTCCAGCCGGGAGGTAGTGCAGGAGGTCCTGGACCGGGAAGGTTGGTCCCCGTCCGCGCTGGCGGAGAAGGTGGATGGACGGCGGGAGGGGTGGTGGGGTCTTTCCTCCGATGCCGAAGCCTTCCTGGACCAGATCGTGACCTGGCGGGAGATGGGCTATGTGACCGCGTGGCGGGATCCGGATCATGAGGAGTGGGACTCACTCCCCGAATGGGCGCGGACGACGCTGGAGGCGCACGCCCACGACCCGCGCCCCCATCTCTACGACCTGGAGGAGTTTCAGGAGGCCCGGACGCATGATCCCCTCTGGAACGCCGCACAGCGAGAGCTTCGGCAGGAGGGAGTGATCCACAACTACCTGAGGATGCTCTGGGGAAAGAAGATCCTGGAGTGGTCTCCGACCCCACGTGAGGCCCTCGGGGTGATGTGGGAATTGAACAACCGGTGGGCCCTGGACGGTCGGAACCCCAACTCGACCTCGGGGATCTTCTGGGTCCTGGGTCGTTACGACCGGGGATGGCCCGAGCGGCCCGTCTTCGGAACCGTCCGCTCCATGACCTCGAAGAGCACCCGACGAAAGGTGGAGCTCGACGGGTATCTGGAGCGCTTCGGCCCATGACGCCCCCGTTTCGTGGGTCCGCCTTTCCCTTCCTCACCTCTTTCTGAGTTCTCGGTCATGCCCATCTTCACTCACCGCGTCGAGCTCGACCAGCCCGTGGCCTCGGTATTCCAGTGGCACACGCGCCCCGGAGCCTTCCAGCGACTCACTCCTCCGTGGGAAGACGTCCGAATCCGGGAAGCCGAGGGAGGTCTGGCCGAAGGCAGCCGGGTCGTGCTCGGCCTTCGGAAGGGGCCGGCCGAACTCCGTTGGGAGGTGGAGCACACCGCCTTCGAGGAGAACAGCCTCTTTGTGGATGAACAGGTGTCCGGGCCCTTCGCGCGGTGGCGTCACGAGCACCGGTTCCACGACCTGGGCGGCGGGCGGTCCGCTGTCGAGGACACGGTGGACTGGGCACCGCCCATGGGGTCGATCGGCCGGGCGTTCTCCCAGGGATTCATCGAAGAGTCCCTCAGGCGCCTCTTCGAGTTCAGGGCCCGGCGCCTTACCAATGACCTGGAGCTGCATCGGCGATATCCCGGCCAGCCTCTGAGGGTTGCCGTCACCGGGAGCACCGGGCTCGTGGGCACGGCCCTGGTCCACTTCCTCCGGTCCGGGGGGCACCGGGTCCTCCGGATCTCGCGGAGCGCGGGGGAGGGTGAGGACTGGGTCCAGTGGAGCCCGACCGAAGGGATCCTGGACGGGGACGCCCTGGAGGGGCTCGACGCGGTGGTCCACCTGGCGGGGGAACCCATCGTCGGGGTCCGCTGGACCCAGGCGAAGAAGCAGGCGATCCTCGAGAGTCGGGTGAAGGGCACCGAGCTCTTGAGCCGAACCCTGGCCGAGCTTCGAGATCCCCCTTCGACCCTGATCTCGGCCTCAGGCATTGATTTCTACGGAGACCGGGGCGAGGAGCGCCTCTCGGAGGATTCCGGAGCCGGTTCAGGCTTCCTTTCGGAGGTCTGCCAGGCCTGGGAAAAGGCCACGTATGCGGCCCGTTCAGTCGGAATTCGGACCGTGCACCTCCGGACCGGGATCGTTCTTTCGCCCAGGGGAGGAGTCCTGGGGACCGTGCTCCTCCCCTTCCAGGTCGGGGTGGGCGGGCGTTTGGGGTCGGGTCGTCAATACATGTCCTGGATCGACCTGGACGACCACGTGGGGCTCATCCTCCACACGCTTCGAACTCCGGAGCTGCGGGGCCCGGTGAACGCCGTGGCTCCCAACCCCGTTCCGAACGCATCCTTCACCAACGTCCTGGGTCGGGTTCTGAAGCGACCCACCATCCTTCCAGCCCCCGCCATCGCCATCCGCGCCCTCCTGGGCGAGATGGGCACCACGCTCCTCCTGGAGGGGCAGCGAGGAGTGCCCCAGCGGGCGCTTTCTTCAGGATACAGCTTCCTCTTCCCGGACCTCGAGGATTCCTTCCGGCACCAGCTGGGCCGGACTCACGAGGTGGACTCGGACGACTGACCCGGGCCCCCCGGGGTCCCGGGAAACCGTCCTCCGCTCGGGGGCGGTGGGTCCAGGACCGCTGTGGCCTCGGAGGGCCATCGATCCGGACCGCGCTCCCCGTGGACCGCCAGGTGATGATGGACCCGGTCGAGGGCGTCGGCCACGTCTCCTTCAAGGCGCTCGACATCCAGGGCTGTCTGGGCGTCCACGAAGCGGGGAGGTGAGCCATGGACGAAGGCCGAGGGTGCCACCCGGTTGCCCGGTTCCAGATGGATCCCGACCCCCATGACGCGGCAAGGGGCCAGAGTCCGGGCCACGATCTCGACTCCTGCGGCGAACCCGAGGGGTCTCCGGAAGGAGGGGTAGATCCGACCTTGTGGAAAAAACGACACCACCAGTCCCCTGCGCCTCCGGTCGTGGTCTCTCACCGAGCGAAGGGTCCGGATCACTCCCCGAATGGAGATGGGTCGTGCGGGATCGAACCCGGTGCCCCCGAGCGACCGAAGGACCGGATTCCACCGCAGTTCAGACGAGAGCATCACCGTCCGGAGGATCGATCGGGGACGGAGCCGACGCTGGACCTCTCGCAGGAGGAAGCCGTCGAACCAGCTCACGTGATTGCCGACCAGTATGAGTGGGATCGAGGCCTTCTCCAAGTTCATCGAGTCCCCTGTGAGCCTCGGTTCCCGGGAGGGATCTCGGCGGGCCGGATCCGGATCCCCGAGGGAGAGGGAGCCTTCCGGGGGCAGACCCGCCAGGTGGATGCCCGCGACCTTCCGGCGCAGCCAGGGGTGGAACACCAGCTCGAAGGCCTTCCAGCTGGCCGGTCCCCCAGGCGTCAGCGCCACGAGCGGAACCCCATCCGTCCCTCAGGGGTCGGGGTCAGGGAGAGGGCCCGGCGGCCGTACCCCTGTCTGTGGGTCATTTCGGTGGATCCCATCGTCACTCCGTTCTAACCCTGATTCGAAAGGAGCCGCACCCCTTGAGTTCCCATGCCGGAACCATCGATTGTCATGCCCACATAGGGGCATTCGAAGGCTACGACCTCACGGAGGAGACCCTTCTCGAAGAGCTGTCGAAGGGCGAGGTTGCCCTGGCGTTGGTCTCCAACATCGATGGCGCCGAGGTTCCTGGGAAGACCCGGGGACTGGACGAGGCCGCTGCGAACCGAGCGGCTTCCCACGCGGTTCGTCGTCATCCGGACCGCCTGCGGGGCCTTCTCTGGGCTCGACCCGACCGCGGTGATGCCAGCGCACTGGTCCCGTTTCTTCGGGAGCGGCTCCGGGGAGCGTCCGGTGGTCCCTGGACGGACCGGGTCTTCGTGGGGATCAAGCTCCACCCGGAGATGAACGCATTTCCCGCCGACGACCCTCGGGTCGACCCCTACCTGGCGCTGGCTCAGCAGCATGACATCCCGGTCGTGGTCCACTGCGATGGAGCCGTGGACGAGGCGTCGTCGGCCCGGATCCATGCCCTGGCCCGACGGCACCCGGAGGTGTCGGTGGTGCTCTACCACATGGGGTTCGGCGGCCCGTACGAGCCTTCCATCCGGGAGGTGGAGGAAGCTCTTCGAACCGGCGACGCCGATCTGTATCTGGAAACGGCCCAGGCCCCTGTAGAAGCGGTCCTCGACGCACTCCGGCGGGTGGGACCGGCCCGGGTCCTCTTCGGGACCGACGCCACGTACTTCGGCCGGGGCCACTACGAACGCTATGAGGCGCTCCGGGTCGCCCTGGCCGGAAGCTTGGAACCCAACGACCTGCAGAGGGTCATGGGCGGCAATGCCCGTGTCCTCTTCCGTCTCGATCATGAGGAATCCCGGTGACGTCCGATCCCCCGCTTCCGATCCTTACGCTCCGTACCCTGGATCCCGACCCCCTCGTGGTGTTCCAGGACTGGATGGAGACGGCTCGCCAACGTTCCCTCATGGAGTACCCCAACGCCATGGTGCTGGCCACCGTGGACGGCGACGGGTTTCCGGACGCCCGGATCGTGCTGCTCAAAGATGTCGATGAACGAGGCTTCGTATTCTACACGAACCGGGAATCGGCCAAGGGCGAGGCGCTGGCCCGTACCGGGATGGCCGGGCTGAGCTTCTACTGGGACCATCTGGGGCGACAGGTCCGGGTGCGAGGGCTCGTGGAGACGGTGCCGGACGACGAATCGGATGCCTATTTCCGCAGCCGTCCCAGGGGGAGCCAGATTGGAGCCTGGGCTTCCGAGCAGAGCCGGGTGCTGGACGATCGAGGGACGCTGGAGGCGCGGGCCGCGAGTCTGGAGGAAAAGTATCGAGATCGACCGGTCCCTCGCCCTGACCACTGGGGAGGCTACGTCGTGCGTCCCCGGGCCATCGAGTTCTGGCAGGCCCGGGACTGCCGTCTCCATGACCGGTTCCTGTATCGGAAAGGGCCGTCGGGCTGGTCGGTGGTTCGACTCAATCCCTGACTCCCCACACCCGCTCCGCCTCAGGACCGCTGCGCCCCGGGCAGCGGCGGGTCCAGGAACTCACCATCGGGTCCCAGGGCCGGGTAGGATTCGCCTGCCTCCTGGAAGCGCTGCGCGAACTCCGGATAGGCCCATTCGAAGAGAATCTGGTCGTACGTGTCCCGGGAGAGTCTGGATGTTTCGTACATTCCGGCCGCTTCGCGCTGCCGATAGGCTTCGAAGAGGAAGAGGGACGTGGCCACCGACACGTTGAGCGACCTCACCATCCCCACCATGGGAATGACCGCGGTCACATCTGCGCGAGCCAGCGCCGCCTCGCTCACTCCGAAGCGCTCCGCTCCCATGAGTAGCGCGGTGGGCAGAGTGTAATCCACCTCCCGATAGTCCACCGCCGTGTCAGAGGGGTGGGCGGCCACCACCTGGAACCCGTCACGCCCGAGGGCGTCGAGGGCCTCACCGATCCCGGGGTGCTCCCGGACGCGCATCCACTTCGAAGTGCCTCCCGAGGTGTCGTGGTGGAGGGTGAGCCCGCCCTCCGGGACGACGGCGTGGACCGAGAGGACCCCCACGGCGTCGCAGTTGCGCAGGATCGCCGACAGGTTGTGCTCCTTGTGGACCCGGTCCATGACGACGGTAAGATCGGGTTGCCGGCGATCCAGAACGGACCTGAGGCGATGAAAGCGCTGGGGCAGCATGTGGCCTGGGGAACGAGGATGGGGTTCAGACGGGTGCCTGGCAGCCTCAATATAGGGTTTCGGTCCCGAGCGAAGGTGCAAGACCGCATCCGCCGTGGCGACCTGCACGTGCCCCACCCTACTATGGGACCTCGTATGCGGCCTCTCGTTCCCCATCACCTCAGCGCCTCCATGTCGCCCAACTCGCCCCCCTTCGGCTTTCCCTGTCGCCCTGGCCCGCTATTTCTCGCCGTCCTCCTGGCCTTCGGACTCGCGCTGACCGAGGCGGTGAGTCCGGAGCGTGCCGACGCCCAGACCGTGCCCACCGTCCGGGACCGTGCGGAACGGGAATGGGAGGTCACCCTTGAGAAGCTCGAGACTCGACTCAAGCCCCTCATGCGGGAGCACGGGGTCCAGATGTGGATCATCATGAGCCGGGAGAACCACCCGGATCCCCTCCTCGATCTCTTCGGTGGGTACGGAATCACCGGCTTCTACGGACACCGGAACGCCTACATCTTCTACGATCCCGGAGAGGGGGAGGCCCTGGAGCGCACGATTCTGGGCACCCATGTGAGCGGTCATCACCTGGACTTCTTCCCCGACACACCGGCAGCGGGACACGGCTACGGAGAGGAGGGGCTGGCCCCCCACCTCCGGGCCTTCGTGGAGGCGCGGGACCCCTCGACCATTGCGGTGAACCGCTCCCCCACCATCACCATGGCCGATGGAATCTCGCATGAGGCCTGGCGCTATCTCACCCGGGCCCTCGGGGACGAGTACGCCGGGCGGATCGTCTCGTCCGAACCCCTGGTCATCGACTACGTGAGCCACCGGACGCCGGGGGAGGTGGAGATCGCCGTGGAGGCCTCCTGGATCACATGGCACATCCTTCGTCGGGCCTTTTCCAACGAGGTCATCCGCCCGGGTCGGACCACCCTGATGGACGTCTACTGGTGGATTGTGGCGGAGTGGAGGCGTCAGGGCCTGGACTTCAACTTCCCTCCCTCGATGAGCATCCGCCGCGAGGGCCTGGAGGGGGCCCTCAGCGACGCCGAGGACCCCGTCATCGAGCCCGGCGACCTCATCCATGTGGATTTCGGGGTCAAGCTGATGGGGATCGTCACGGATCAGCAGAAGCAGATCTACGTTCTCAGAGAAGGGGAGAGCGAGGCGCCGCGTGGCCTTCGGGACCTCTTCGACCAATCCGCGCGGATGGTGGAGATCGTGAGCGAGGAGCTGCGGCCCGGCGTCATCGGTCACGAGGTGAAGGAGCGGGCCGAGGCCCGGGGCCATGGGGAGGGAATCCAGAACCTGGTCTACTCCCACACCCAGGGGAACTGGGTCCATGGGGTGGGCGCCTGGGCCATCTTCGACTGGCCCGAGCGGTATGGGCAGCACCCCAGGGAGCCGGTTCGCTACAACGAGTTCTGGTCCGTGGAGCTGGCGGTGACCGGCGAGGTGCCCGAGTGGGGAGGACAGACCGTGACGATGGGGCGGGAAGAGGACGGCTGGATCGACGGGGACGGCGTCTTCCACTGGATGGCAGGACCCCAGGAGGGAATCTGGCTGGTCCGGAGCCGTTGAGGGGCCGGGGCCGGAACCGCCCAGGCCGGGCGGACCGACCCATCCCTCGCCGCCTTCGCTGCACCGGATGTGGCCCAGGTCAGACCCGCCGGACCGCCCAGGTGAGGAAGCTGACGCCCAGGATCCGGGCCACGAGGAGCGCGGCCATGGCCGCCGTGACCCCCATCCACCCCAGGCCCCACCCGAAGAGGGGGAACAGCAGGGTGATGGACACCACTTCGATGGCGGTGGCGATGGTGATGGGGCGAGTGCGTCGGGCCTGAACGAGAAGGGCCCGCTGGAATCCGAGGATCACGGAGAGGCCCGGACCCAGGGCGATGATCTGCGCCGGGAGGAAGGCCAGCGCCGCGAGGCCGGGTTCGAGCCCGGAGATGTCCTCGAACCAGACCCTGGCCATGGGTGTGAAGGTCAGGAGGGCCAGGAGCCCCGAGGCCACCAGGGCAAGCCCTCCTGCGAACCGGCCGATCTCCCTCCGGTGCTCCCCCCGGCGACCCACCAGGGCGATGGCCGCTTCCTGGTAGGACAGGCCGAAGGTGGCGAACAGGAAGTACAGGGCCATGACCACGGGAAATACGGCCAGGGACTCCACCGGGGCGGGGGCTCGACCCATGAAGAAGGTCAGGATCGGCTGAGTGGTCAGACCCAGCAGGGAGGTGAGAGCCAGCGGATAGTAGAAGCTCAAAATCGCACGGTAATCGAGCTCCTCGGGGACCTCGACGGGGCGCCGGGGTCGGGCCGGAGGTGGGGAGCGGGTCTCCTCGGCCGGCCCCACCCTGGGCTCGGAAGCGCCGTCCACTTCAACCTCACCCTCGAGGAGATCCCGGAGGACGTCGCGGGACATGGCCCAGGCCACGACGGCCTCCACGACGACCCCGGTGGAGAGCGCTGCGGCCCCGACCCAGGCCCCCGGGATCTCGGTGGCCAGGGCGAGCAAGGTTCCCGTGCCGGCCATGGCGGCGAGGCGGATCCCGGTGCCGTAGGCGACCCGACGGGTGCGGCCGGCCCGGATCAGGATCCCGTGGATGAATCGCCGATACCCGATGGCGGCGGGCCAGGGAAGGAGGATCCAGAGGGATCCGTACACGAGATCCGCCACCTCCGACGGAAGTCCGAGACCGGTCCGGAGGACCAGATCGAAGACCGCCGGGATGAGGAGCAGGACCAGGAGTCCGGTGGAGAGAAGGTTCAGGTGGTTCGCGAAGGCCCGTAGCCGCCGGTAGCTCTGGGCGTCCTCGACCAGGGCGGTGGAGGCGCTCATGAGCATGATGACCGG
>SKKH01000239.1 GCA_007121555.1 Gemmatimonadota bacterium
GCCGGAGCGCTGGGGGTGGCGGGGGCGGCGATCCTGGCCGGCCTCCGTCCGCTCCCCTCGCGAGCCCCCGCCCCCGGCGGGTAGCTCAACCGCCGCCCCACCCCCGGAGGTCGAACTGCCGGGTGTACTTCACCACCAGGGTGCGCTCCGGATCCTGCACCGCCTCCCGGGGGAGGATCCCGGCGATGCCGTCGATCTCCATGAACTGCCGTTCGTTGAAGACGACGAAGAGCCCGGTGCCCGCCGTGTCGAGCCACCCCATGCGGAGCTGCCCGGTCCACATCCCGGTCTGGTCGCTGTACTGCGCCGAGCCCTGAAGCGAGAGCCGGGGGGTGAAGGCGTAGCGCCCCTCGATCCGGGAGAGGGTGGTGTTGAACGCTCCCTCCTCCAGGTCGAGACGGTTGTGGGTGAGATCCACGCTCCCGGTGAACGATCCCCCTCTCCGGACGTGGACCCCACCCGAGAGCTGGGTCCGCCGCCCACTGAGGAAGCTTCCCACCGAGATCCGGTTCGTGAAGGAGAGGGGGGCGGCCCGGTTCGTGTTCTGCGAGGACCAGACGACCCACCCCGAATACTCCCCGGGGGGAACGACGATGTCGGAACCGGCGATCTGGAAGGGCCGGTTCAACCCCTCGAGCTCCCAGTCCACCGCCGGCATCGTGAGGCCTCCGCCCTCGAACTCCACGTGGGTATGCATGTGGACCCGCTCGGAGAGCTTGAACCCGTCCAGGTCGTGGCTTGTCGTGTAGCTCATGTGCGGCCTGAGCTCACGGATCCACTCGACCCCCGGGAGTCGCTGGTAGCGCATGACCCTGGCGTGGCGACTCCGGTATCCCTCGAGGACGTTGAACCTCCGCACCCACCCGATCTCAGGGTTGAAATGGTCTCCGACGTGGTCGAAGTAACTCGAGAGCTGCCAGTTCTCGCTCCGGAACTCCCCCACGGCGGTGAGGATCCGCTCGTCGCCCTCGAGCTCCGGGGTCTGGCTCCGCCCGGCGATCACATCGAAGGTCCATTCCTCACCCAATCCCAGCCGGAGGTCCGCGGCCACGAGCCGGTTCAGATCGGAGGCGGCGTTCCGGGACCGGCGCTGGGTGAAGATGGCACCCACCCGGGATCGGTTCGGGAGCTCCTGGGCCACCCGCCCCACCAGCCAGGCGTTGGGGTCCTGAACCTCGTCGAGCCCCTCGGTCCGCATATATACGAAGCCCACGTCGGTGGACCCCATCCGCCCCGAGAGTCGGGTTCCCGCCTGGATCGGAATCTCCTGACCCCCCTCGATCCCGATCCGGCGGCTGTGGAAGAGACGGATCGGGGTCGAGGAGGCGCCGGGACGGAGGGACTGGACGTCGAAGAGGTCGGCGTTCTCCAGGAAGAAGGGTCGACGCTCCGGGAAGAAGAGGTTCGCCCGGGTCAGATCCACCTGCTGGTCGTCCACCTCCACCTGGGCGAAGTCCGTGTTCACGGTGAGGTCGAGGGCCAGGCTGCCGGTGATCCCGAACTTGGCGTCGGCTCCGACCTCCAGGGGATACTCGGTTCCGGGCTGTCCCGGGGCGTTCTGCTGGACCGCGCTCAGGGCGAAGGGGGTGAGGGTGGCCACCCGCTGGAGGGGAGGCTCCAGCCCGTGGAGCACCCCGGCCTCGGTGAGCCGGTACAGATCGTACTGTCGCGGCACCGGCGACCAGAACGCCTGCTCGTTGTTCCGGCGGATGTACCGCGCCACGTTCAAACCCCAACGCTGGACCTCGGCGCTCCCGTACCGGAGGGTGGAGAATGGGATGCGCATCTCGACATACCACCCGTCGCCGTCACGGGAGGTGGCCACCTCCCAACTCCCGTCCCAGTTCGTGTTCACCCCGCCACCACCTCGCACCTGACCGTCGTATTCGATCCCTCCGGGGTTCGTCCCGAACACGAAGGCGTTCTGACGGTCCTGGTACGTGTCCAGAACCACGATGAAAGCGTCGGACTGGGACAGATCGGCGTTTCTCCTCAGTTCCCCCACGATGATCCGGTCGGCCTCCCGGTCGTGAAGCCAGGCCCCGATGTAGAGGGCGTCGGTGTCCTGGAGGAACCGGACTTCGGTACGCTCCGTGGAGGGAGTGCCGGCCAGGGGCTCGTACTGGACGAAGTCGGTGAGCGGCTCGGCCTCGTCCCATACCGCCTCGTCGAGCCGACCGTCGATGACCGGGCCCACCTCGACCCGGGTGACGCTCCCGGTCACCTCGGTGGGGGACGGCGCCCCCCCGGGCGCCGTCTGGGCCCCTGTGGCTCCCGGTGAAAGCAGAAGGATGGGGAGGAGGGTCAGGGCCAGAGAAAGCGTCGAAGGGATCCTCATGATCTGCACCTCCGATCGGAAGACCGTTGAAGAATTACAGGGACTCCCGGGCGTTCCACCAGTGGCCCCTCTCCTTCTTCAAAAAAACCTCCCGTTCCAGCGATTCACACTTGTCCTCGGTGGGACGGCGCTTGTCCCTACCAGCCCATCAGGTACGTGGCCTTCACCAGGAACTGGTGATCCCGGATCTCGACGAGCCCGTCCCGGCGGACGTTGTCATACACGAGGAAGAGGTCGCTCCCCGGGCGATAGGTGTAGCGGAAACGCGCACTCGAACTCCACTGCTCGGTCAGAGAGTTGTACTGGGTGACCGAGCGGAGCATCATCTCCGGGGAGAGGGCGTAGTCCACCCGGAACGAGCCCACGTTCGCGTTGAAACTCCCGGCCGGGAGCTCGACCTCGTTGCGACTGAGGCCCGCCTCCGTGGCAAGCTGGGGAGTGACCCGAACCCCGAGGCTCCCGTTCAGGTCGGTGCGAGTCCCGTCGAAGAAGGTCTGAGGAGCATAGGAGAGACTCCCATAGACCCGGGCCGCCCGGTTGCTCATGTACCAGAAGCGCCACTCCCCGAACCGGTAGTCCCCGGCGGCCACGACGATCTCGGGTCGAACCGCGAAGGGGGCGTCGAGCCGCTCGAAATAATCGTTGTACCAAACAATGAAGGTGGAGCCGTTGTCCCACCGCGATCCCACCATGTAGTGATGGCGCCGGGACAGAAGCCGGCCCCCCTGATCGGTGGTATAGGTGACGTTGTACATGGGCTCCAGGACCCGGACACCCCATCGTCCGGGCCGAGGGGTCCGCTCGATATGGAACTTGCTGGTCCGGATCCCGGTCCGGGGCACGAAGCCCACCTCGGGGTTGAAGTCGTCGTCCAGATCCGTATACTCGGCGTAGACGTTCCAGCGGTCGTCCAGCCAGGCGGCCCGAAGGTGACCCCCGGTGCCGTTTCCTCCGGCTCCGGCCGTGGCGGTCCCGGCCAGGAAGCCGTTCATTGTGAAGCTCGGATGAGGGGCGAGGGTCAGATCCGCGGCCGCCGTTCGGTTCCAGTGGTCTCCGCCCCATTCGGACCGGTTGATGAAGATCCCACCCACCCGGGAGCGATTCGCGATCTCCCGGCTGTAGCGAGCCACCGTGAAGTTCTCTCCCCGGTTCCCGAAGGCCTCGTCCGTCTGCACGGAGAGGAAGGCCAGGTTGTTGCGTCCCACCCGTCCGGTGAGCCGGGCGCCCCCCAGGATCGGGACCGGGTCTCCGGCTTCGGAGAGGCCGATCCGCCGGGTGAAGAAGAGGTCCGCCATCCGATCGGACGACGAGAGGGTCCCCACATTGAACTGGCCCGCGTTCTCGAGGAAGAACTCTCGTCGTTCCGGGAGGAAGAGGGGGAAGCGGGTCAGGTTCACCTGCTCATCGTCTACCTCGGCCTGGGCGAAGTCGGTGTTCAGGGTGAGGTCCAGGTTCAGACTCGCCGTGACTCCGTAGCGGAGATCGAGGCCCACATCGCTCTGGGTGCTCCGGTCCCACTCCCCCCCATTGCTCTCCCAGCGACCGCCTCCCACTGCGAAGGGCTTGATCCGGAGGTCCCTCCCTCCCCGGATGGAGTGAAGCCCGGTGATCATCCCGGCCCGACTGACCCGGCTCAGTCCGTATCCCCGGGGGACCGGCGACCAGTAGGCCTGCTCGTTCTTGCGGGCCATGTTCCGCATGAGGTTCATTCCCCAGCTCTGCACCTCGGTGCCGGGAAAGCGCAGCGTGGCAAAGGGAATGGCGATCTCGGCGGTCCACCCGTCATCGGTCCGCTGGGTGGCCGCCTCCCACACCCCGTCCCAGTCGCGGTTGACGTTGGACGACACCCCTCCCCGACCGCCTTCTCCCTCATCGGAGATCTGCTGCTCGAGCCGGGCGCCCAGAGGGGTCGTCACGAACATGTAGCCCGACCGCGAATCCATATAGGTATCCAGGATGATCTGGATGTTGTCCTCCTGGAGGATCCGGTCGGCGTTCCTTCGCATCTCCGTGGCCACGATCCGATCGGCCTCGGAATCGAAGGCACGAACCCCGAAGTAGATCCGCTCGGCGTCATAGAGAACCCGCACTTCGGTCCGCTCGGAGGCGGGCGCCCCCTCGAAGGGCTCCTGCTGTATGAACTCGTCGATGAGCTCCGCTTCCTGCCAGACCGGATCGTCCAACCGTCCGTCGATGACCGGACCCACCTCGACCCGGACCGCCGGTACCTCCACCCGCTCCTGAGCGGAAAGGGGAGGAGTCAGAGCGGAGAGACAGAGGACGGCGAATGCCAGGAGTACTCCGCGGAACCCGGAAACCGGGGCGCACGACGAGTGGGCACCCTGAAGTGCGCCGGTGGCGAGAGCCCTGGTGGGACCTGATGGAATGCTACGTGGGATCGTTAACATGGAGCGACATGATATCGACGGGAAGGCCCCCCGGCCAGAGGCGATCCGGCCCGAAGACCCTGCCCTTCAAAGTGATGCGGTTGTGGTGAGTCGGAGATTCAGCGGAATCCGTGACTCAACACACCCGCGGACTCCGTCGACTCAGAACTCATAGCGGAGCCGGAGGAGCGCCATCCGACCGATTTCCGGCACCCCAGCGAAGCTCCGGTACGCGGTGTCGAAGGCGTTCTGGACGCTGAGCTGGACCGATGCACCCGAGAGCCACGGAAGCCGGTAGCCCACCGAACCATCGATGAGGAAGTGGCTCTCCACACAGGGTTCCGAGAACTCGGCGGTCCCGCCATCGATGCATTCAGTGGCACGGTAGACCGCGGAGAGGACCGGGAACTCGTTGTTGTAGCGCGTCCGGAGCTCCGCGTTGACGCCACGGCGCCCGTCCCGGAACTGGACCCCGGCGGAGAGCTTGGTGGTGGGCGCGTTGAGGGCGATCTGCTGTCCCTCGTCGGTCGTGAAGAAATCCTTGTTCACCCACGACCCTGCCACATTCATCCGCCAGCGGTCGTCCAGGAGAATCTGGGCCGAGAGGTCCGAGCCCCAGAGGCTCACGTCTCCGAAGTTCTGGTAGGTCACCAGGAAGTCGGAGCGCCCCGCGGCCGTGGAGACGTCGTTGGACGAGAGCACACCCACTGGCAGGCTTCCCATGCCGGTGAGGATCTGGCCCGCCGCCTCCTGGGCCTGCGCCTGGGGAACCCCCCGCTCCATGAAGTGCTGGACCAGCCCGGGACCGGCATGCGCTGCGAGGCTCTGCCCTTCGAGGAGGAGGAGCGGCGTGGTCACGAGGAGGGGTGAGACGAAGTTGTTGCGCTGCGAGTACCAGACATCGGCGGAGATGAGGACCCGGTCGCCCATGAGCCCGCTGTACCCCACCTCCCAGGTGGTGGTGTTGGACTCCTGCAGAGGGGGCACGCCGAAGGTCGTGTTCTCGGTGAGCGGGCGGGGCGTCCCGTCGCCCAGGACGTCCAGGTAGGCACGACCCACCTCACCGCCGGTGGGGGTGAGGCCGTTCAGGAACTGCGCGGTCTGGGCATCGATGGCACCCTGGGCCTGGAGCACCCCCACCGCCAGCCCCCACATGACCGGCGCCTCGGCGGGGATCAGCGCGTCGGCTCCCTGGGGATTGAAGGGCGACCGCATCCCGGTGAGGGATCCATCGGCCTGGCGGAACTGGAAGCCCCGGCCCGCCGAACCCTGGGCCCGCAGCCCGTATCCCAGCGCGGCCAACTGATCGCTGGGGAAGGGCCCGCCGTTGATGTCCAGAAAGAGGTTCACCGAGGTGGGCGTCGAGAAAGCCCGGTTGTATGTGGCCCGGAAGCTCTGTCCCTCGGCCGGCGAGAAGACCAGGGCCGCCCGGGGAGAGAAGACCGGGTCGGGCAGCTCCGAGTGCCAGTCCATTCGTCCCGCGGCCACGAAGTTCAGCTGGTCCGTGAGGCCCGTCTCGGACTGGAGGTACACGCCGAACTCGTCGTACTGGTCCTCGTCCTCGAAGCGTCCGTGGATGGTGCCCCCGGTCTCGGGCATCGTCCGAATGTAGTCGACGCCGTAGGTGAAGTTCTGTCGGTCACCCAGACTGCTCCCGTGCTGCACCTGGCTCACGAAGAGCCTGGATTCGTCCACGATGGGGAGCCCGTCGCGGAGGGTGAAGGTCTCCCCGGCATCGGAAGTGTTCAGGTAGGCCTGGGCGAAGAGCCGGTTTCGATTGAACCGGGTCTGAAGGTACGAGTTGCCCCAGTCGTCCCCCTGGGCCGCCCCCACGCCGGTGAGCTCGATGCTGCTCAGGGAGACGCTCCGCCCCGCCTGGAAGATGAGCGAGGTCTCAGGGTCGATCCGCCAGTCGGCCCGAAGCTCGCCGGACCATCGCCGGGTATCGAAGTCCCTCAGACCGATCCGGGTATCCGACTGCCCGGCGTCGATGGCGTTCTGCCGGGCCGCGGCCTCCACCGGGTCCGTAAACTGCCATTCATCCGCGCTCAGATACTGGCCCGAGACCTTCACCCCGAAGTCGTCGGTGAGGAGATGGGAGCTTCGAACGGTCCCGTGAAAGAGGCTCTGCTGGCCCCCGGAGATGGAGACCGAGGTCCCCTGAGAGGTGAGGGGAGAGCGAGTCATCACGTGGAGCACGCCGTTGGCCGTGTTCGGACCGTACAGCGCCGACCCTGGTCCCAGCACCACCTCCATCCGCTCGATGTCCTCGTCGGTGCTGGGGATGAGATGCATCAGGTTCACCCGGAGCGAGGGAATCCCGGCGATCCGGTTGTCCGTGAGCATATGGAGGGCTCCGGAGAAGATGTTGTTGAACCCCCGGGCCACCACGTTCCCCCCCTGGATCCCGTGACTGGCGATGTCCACCCCGGGCACGCTCCGCAGGTGATCCAGCGGAGTGGGAGTGGGTCGCTCCCGGATGTCCTCCTCGTTCACCACCGCGACGGAGGCAGGCGCTTCGACCGCCTTCTGTTCGACTCCACGTCCCACCGTGGCCACGATGGGGTTCAGGATCAGGGCGCGGGACCGGAGGGTCAGTTGAAGCTCCAGACGCTCACCCGCCGAGACACGGATACCCTCTTCCCGCCGGGTCTCGTATCCCAGCATGGAAACCACCAGGGTATGGGTGCCGGCCGGTACCGTGAGCGAGAATGCGCCCTGGGCGTTGACGGTGGCCCGAATCGTCCGGTCGCCCACCACCTCCACATCGGCCTGGGCAATGGCTCGCCCACTTTCGGCGTCCATGACCGTACCGGTGATCGTGGCGGTCTCCTGGGCGACAAGAAGTCCTGGAACGAACATGACTCCCAACAGAAGCAGGAGTCCCCGAACAGCCGCCGACCGAAACCCACACCACAGAGAGAATACGCACATAGGTGACCTCATGAGGCTGGGGGAGGTTGGGTCGAGGCCGGCGAGGTTCCCGATCGGTGGGGCGCGTGAATTCATCGATCCCAACCCGGTCCTCACAATGTAACCCCGACGAGAGGGCCTTCGACAGTCAGATGGTGGGGGGGCGAGTCAGCAAAGGGTCACCCCCACAGCGTGAACGTGCCGACATGACTTCAGTTTCATGGCCGGCTTGTCGAACGCTTGATCCGCTTCCATAGTGCAGGGATAGAGTCTCGGTCGAAGCCTGTCCATCCCGCTCCGGGCGCCCACGGCAGACCTCAGCGGAGGACTTCCCCCCGACGCTCCGCTGTCCTGCACGGACTTCCGTTTTCCACCAGAGAGGCCCGGTGTCCCTTCCGGTGAACACCCCCCCCGTCGTGATCACTCGCCAGATCCCCGAGCCCGGCCTGGAGCTCCTTCGCTCCGCCGGGGTGCGTGCGTCCATCCTCGAGACCGAGGAGGACCGGGGCCCCACGACCGAGGCTGTGGGCCGGGCCGTTCCCGGCTGTCGAGTGCTCCTCTCTCTCCTCACCGAACCAGTGGACCGGGCCCTCCTCGAGACGGGCTCCCAGCTTCTGGGAGTCTCGCAGATGGCAGTTGGCGTGGACAATGTGGACGTGGCCGCAGCCACCGAGCTGGGGATCCCGGTGGGAAACACCCCGGGGGTCCTCACCGACACCACTGCGGATCTCACCTGGGCGCTGCTCCTCGCGGCGGCTCGGCTGATCCCCCAGGCCCACGCCTATCAGGTGGCCGGGCGCTACCGGATCTGGGGACCCAACCTCTTCACCGGGATGGACGTGAGTCCCGGAGGCTCAGGGCGACCGAAGGTTCTGGGGATCGTGGGATTCGGGCGGATCGGCCAGGCCGTGGCCCGCCGAGCCGCTGGATTCGAGATGGATGTGGTGGCCTTCACCCCCCGGAGCCGGCATCGGATCGAGTCGACCCCTGGGGTTCGGTGGACGACCCTCGACGAGCTTCTGGAGGAGAGCGACTTCGTCTCGCTTCATGTGCCCCTCACGGAGGAAACCCACCACCTGATCGGCCAGGAGGAACTGCTGCGAATGAAGCCCACGGCGATCCTTGTGAACACCGCCCGGGGACCTGTGGTGAACGAAGAAGTCCTGGTCCGGGCCCTGGCAGAAGGGTGGATCGCCGGCGCCGGTCTCGACGTGTACGAGGAGGAACCGGCCATGGCTCCGGGGCTGGCCGATCTGCCGAATGTGGTCCTCCTCCCCCACATCGGGAGCGCGAGCCAGGATACTCGGGGCCGGATGGCCGAGATGGCAGCGAGGAATGCGCTGGCCTTCCTGGAGGGCGAACGGGGACCCACCACCGTGAACCCCCAGGTCTACGAGACGACCGCCTACCTGGAACGGTTGGACCGGATCCTGGGAGGCTGAGAGAGTTGCGGCCGCGGATTGGAGGAGCCCCGCAAGAGGACGGGAACGCGCGATCGCTTCC
The DNA here is from genome assembly GCA_007121555.1 of Gemmatimonadota bacterium. GTDB lineage: Bacteria > Gemmatimonadota > Gemmatimonadetes > Longimicrobiales > Gaopeijiaceae > PWLA01. Next base: position 9,142 of record SKKH01000239.1, read on the forward strand.
CACCGATACCGGACTCCGGCGTGATGCCCTGGCCATCTTCGAGTCCGCACTCGCCGAGGTGGAGCCCTCCTCCCTCGTGAGCCGCCATCTCCGAGAGATCTCTCCCTTCCCGGGAGGCGCTCCTCGTGGTCGAGTGGAGCTCGTGGCGGTGGGGAAGGCAGCCGAGGCCATGGCCCGGGGCGCCGTGGAGGTGCTGGGACCGGAGCTGAACCACCTCCTCCTCGTGACGCCGGAGGGACCGTCCGACCCGGGCGCTGGCACGCTGCCGGTAGACGTCCCGGTTCAGCGGGTCCATGGGGGCCACCCGACTCCTACCTCGGGAAGTCTGGCGGCCGCCCGCGCGGTGCTGGAGCGCACCGTCGGCCTCGAACCCGACGACACCCTTCTGCTGCTGCTCTCGGGCGGCGGATCCGCTCTCATGGCCCTTCCTCCCCCTGGCATCTCCCTGAGCGACCTGGTGATCACCACGGAGCGCCTCCTCCGCTCCGGTGCGCAGATCGACGAGCTGAACGCAGTCCGGAAGCACCTGGACCGGGTGAAGGGAGGCCGGCTGGCCCAGGCGGCGGCACCCGGGCGCGTGGTGGCGCTCGTCCTCTCGGACGTGGTGGGCGACCGTGCCGACGTGATTGCCTCGGGACCGGTCTCGCCCGATCCCACCACCTTCGCCGACGCCGTCCGGGTTCTCACCTCCAGGGGCATCTGGCCGGAACTCCCCGACCCGGTCCGACGACACCTGGAGGCGGGGATGGCGGGACGGGTCCCCGAGACACCGAAGCCCTCCGAGCCACTCATGACGAAGACCGAATGGCATCTCGTGGGGAACAACCGCACCGCGCTGGAGGGAGCCCGGGACGAAGCCCGGGCGCGGGGATACCGGGTGCGCCTCCACTCCACACCCTTCACCGGCGAGGCCAGGGAGGTCGGCCGCGAGCTGGGCCGGCAGGCCCGGCGTACGACGGTAGAACTCGATTCAGGAGGTGACCCCGTCTGCCTCCTGGCCGGTGGAGAGACCACCGTGAGGGTAAATGGAGAGGGACGGGGCGGGCCCAACCAGGAGTTGGCGCTGGGAGCGGCCCGGGAGTTGGAAGGGCTCGAGGGGGTCTTCCTCCTTTCGGCGGGAACCGACGGGATCGATGGTCCTACCGACGCGGCCGGGGCCGTGGTGGACGGGGCCACCGCGCAGCGGGCGGCCGCCATGGGACTCCCCATCGAGACAGCGCTGGCCCGCAACGATGCCTATTCCCTCTTCGCCCGCACGGGGGATCTCGTCTTCACCGGCCCGACCGGCACGAACGTGATGGACCTGATCGTCTGCCTCATCGTCCCGGCCCGGCCCCGCGTCCAGTCGTCTGATCGGCCGGAAGGATGGTCCGATCCCCGGATCTTCCCATCTCGTCAGGGGTTAGGCTGTTTTCGTCCGCAGGCTTCCGTCCATTGGAGCAAGGAGGCACGAGATGAACGACAGCGTCTACAAGGTGATCGAGCTGGTGGGAACGAGCACCGAGTCGTGGGAGAAGGCCGCAGCCCACGCCATCGAGACCGCAGGAAAGCAGCTGAAGGACCTTCGGATCGCCGAGGTCAGCGACCTGGACGTCCAACTCGACGACGGGAAGATCGTCCGGTATCGGGCCAAGGTGAAGGTGTCCTTCCGCTACCAGAGCTGAGCCGCCGATCCCTCCCAGCCGACCCGGGCATGAGGCCCGGGTCGGATTTCGGCCTCTCCCCTCCACCGGGAACCCCTCCCCTGCTTCCCGGTCGGACCCGTCACCGGACAGGACCGGTCGGAATCAACGGGCCAGCCGCAACAGGAGTCCAGGGAAGTCCTCGAATCCGTCGCGGACCGGATCGTATCCGGGGAACGACTGGATCATGCGCACCCCCACCAGTTCCTCCTCTGGATAGATGACCAGGTACTGCCCCAGGTACCCATCCGCCCGCACGCCCACGATCTCCTCATCCTCCCTCAGGAGCCACCAGAGCAGTCCCGCGGACTCGGCGTGCGCCGAGGCCTGGGAGAAGCTCTCCTGAAACCAGGAGGCGTCGATGAGGCGCTGCCCCTCCCACATCCCCTCCTGAAGTGCCAACTGACCCAGGCGGGCCAGATCGTCGGGTCGGATCTGCAGCCCGGCCATTCCGTGGGGGTTTCCGACCTCGTCGAGGCTCCACCCCACCTGGGTGATTCCCATGGGCTCGAAGATCTCCTCCAGCACGAAGAAATCCGCCCGCTGCATGGCGGCGACCCCGATGATGCCGGCCAGGAGGTTCGTAGCGTTGTTGTTGTATACGAACTCGGTCCCGGGCTCCGAGACCACCGGTGACTCCAGAGCGAAACGCACGAAGTCCCCGCTGGCGTAGATCGGGTCGGTCGGCATGGGTGACTCCAGCCCCGAGGTGTGGGCCATGAGATGGCGGATCGTGACCTCGGCATGGGGACCCTCGGACCACTGGGGATAGAATTCGTGAACCGGGGTGTCGAGGGAATCCAGGAGGCCCAGGCGGACGAGACGACCCACCGCCAGATTCAGCACCGACTTGGTCACCGACATGGCCTCGATGACCCGAGGCTCTCCCCCGGCGTGCCACTGCTCCACCACTTCCCCTCCCTGGAGGACGACCAGACCCGTGGAATGCGTCTCCCGGGCACTTTCCACGAGGTGGCTGAGAGCCACGGTGTTCACATCCCGGGACGCCGGGCCCCGCTCGGTGCGCTGCAAGGGCGGAGGGCGGTGTTCGGCCAGGAGCTCCTCGCGCTCCTCCACGCGAGCCTCCCAGTCCTCCAGGAAGGCCACCCATGGCTCGCTTCCCACCCGGTAGAGAGCCGTGGGGAAGGTGACGCCCTCTCCTTCCTCGATCCGGAACTCCCCCTCCATGACGTCTCCCTCGATCCGGCCGGAGAAGAACCGGGAGGGGGTCAGCTGAAGCGTCAGGGCATCTCCTTCCAACTCCACCGCCTGGAAGGGCATCTCATGGATTCGCTCCATCGGAAGGGAAAGGTGACCCTCCCACCCCTCGCCGTTCTCCCGGAGGACTATGGTCACTTCCTGGGGTACGGGCGGGATCTCCATGGATCCCTCCCACGATCCGGCGGGATCTGGAACGACGTCGGACGACTGCTGGGCCGACAGTGCCGGAGCCGCGAAGAGGCCGGCGAGCATCCCGGCGAGAGTGAGCGCCCTCATCCCGTGGTACCGGAGGGGCATTCCCCGGATGGGCCGACCGAGGGAGTGGAGGCCGGTGGCTCGAAGGAGCAGGCCGGGGCGGCGGTGGGGCCCCGTATGCTGTTGAAGGCCTGGGCACATGTAATGCTCCGAAGGAATCAGACAGGAAGTGGGTGAGCGATCCGACGACTCCGTCCAACCATCCTGTCCTGATACTCCGGAGCTGCGGCTCCGGACGCCGGATCGGTCGCGGGGATCGAATCTTTCAACTATCCAGTCCTACGGCCCATGGGCCCCAGAGATTCATTTCACGCAGGCCAGGCCCTCCGCCACGATGTCCCGGACCCGCGCCGGACCGATCCCAGGCACCCGGGCCAGATCACCCACCGAGGTGAAGGGCCGCTCCTCCCGAAGTTCGATGATGAGACGGGCCCTCGCCTCTCCAATGTGGACGATTCGGGCCAGCTCCATGGCCGACGCCCGGTTCAACTCCACGCACGCGGGCTCGGGATCGTCGGGTGAGGGTTCCCGATCGGCGGGGTCGTGGGGAGGCTCCTCCACCTCTGGATCCCGGTCCTCCTCCGGATCAGGGGCCACTCCCGGATCCGCCTCCCACTCCGCGGCACCTCGCTCCAGGCGCACCCGGGTCTGACCGTCCTCCCACGCCACCACGGTGATGGTCCCGTGAAGATCCGTGCGGTAGACCCGTGCATCCACCTCGGCATAGAGCTCCAACGCCTCGGCGTGGGGATGGCCGAAGGTGTTCCCGGCTCCGACTCCGGCCAGGACGATGCGGGGCCGAAGCCGCCGGATCGCCGGGCCCGTGTCCCCATTTCGGGACGCATGGTGGCTGGCCTTGTGGATCTGGACCGGACCCTCCGGCACGACGCTCTCCTCCAGCCACCATTCCCACTGGGCCCTCTCCGCATCTCCCCCGAGGGTGACGGTCACCTCTCCCCACCGGGCCACCACGCCCACGGAGCGGTCGTTCAGAGTCCAGGAGGGGTTGGGGGACGGGGGAAGGACCTCCAGCTCCACTCCATCAATGGAGAGCGTCTGGGACTCGGCCACCGTCAGAGGAACCCCGGCTTCAGCGATGGCCTCCAGGTAACGCTCGTAGGTGAGGGTGGTGTGGGACACCCCGCTATCGAGCAGATGACGCGGGGGATGGGTCCGGATCACCCGTCCCAACCCCCCGATGTGGTCCCGGTGGGGGTGAGAGGCGATCACGAGCTCCAGCGAGTCCACGCCCAGGGCCTCCAGGTGCTCCAGGGCCCTCCGGTCCGAAGGGCCTCCGTCGTAGAGCACGGCCCGGCCGGCCGGCGTGATGAACAGGAGCGCATCGCCCTGTCCCACGTCCAGCATGTAGATCAGGAGGGAGTCGGAAGGAGGAGCCTCCAGCGCTTCCGGCGTCGGTTCCTCGACGGGGGGCGTCTCCGGGGGTGGAGGCTCCGGGGCCGGGGTGGGCGCCGGAGGACCTGCACAAGCGGAGAGCAGAATTCCGCCTGCGACCAGAAGGGCGCTCAGGATCCGCGGGAGTTCGCGGCGCCCGCCGGAGCCCGAGCTTCGGGAGGTCCCCCACTCGCTTCCCGGGGAGTTCGACCGCACCCAACCGGAAGGTCGGGCCACCTCCGAAGGCGAATTCACAGCGACAGGTCTCCCGACGGCCCGCCGGGGAGGGAGTCCCGGAGCGCCTCCATGCGCAGGCGACGGCGACGGGTGGCCTCGGGGTCCACTTCGAGTCGCATCCCACCCTCCGGGAGGGGCGTGGCGTTCAGTACGTCGCCCTCCACGGCCTCGGCGGGAAGCGAGGAGCGGGGCACGATGAGGGCGCGTTCGGAGCGGGACGCCACCAGCACGGCGTGGTCCTCGTCCTCGATCCGATCCAAAACGAAGCGACTTTCGGCCATGTCCTTATGGGGTAAAGGTGGGAGGGACGGCACATGGCCTCGGGCGCGGAGGGCGTGGCCTGCCGACGGTACTCCTGCTCCCACCATGGCCCCGACCCGGCCCGAGCTCAAGGGCCAAGGCCGGACGCCTGGACGGCGGCGGTGAACGCGGCACAGCGTAAGGGGTTCAGGTCTTCGACAGGCCTTCGTGCGCCGGACCCCTTCTCGAATCCCCGATCCCCCACCCGGAGGAGCGCCATGCCCCCTGAGTACGACCACCTCATCCCCACAGGCCTCCCCTGGCCAGAACTTCCCTTCGATGGATGGAAGAAGACGAATGCAACGCTCCACATGTGGCTGCAGATCGTGGGAAAGATCCGGCTTACCCGGAGCCCCTGGGTCAACCAGCAGTGGCACTCCACCCTCCATCTGACGTCCCGGGGGCTCACCACGATGGCGATCCCCCACGACGGCAGGAGCCTCCAGCTCGACTTCGACTTCATCGATCATGCGCTGGAGATCTCCACCTCGGATGGCGGTCGGGCCGATCTGGAGCTCCGACCCCGCTCGGTGGCAGATTTCTACCGGACGCTCATGGAGGAGCTGGACGGGCTGGGGGTGCCGGTGGCCATCCACGGTTCACCCAACGAAGTCGTGGACCCCATCCCCTTCGCCGAGAATGAGCGGGACGGGGAGTACGACGCCGAGTACGTCCACCGATTCTTTCAGGCGCTTTCGAGCGCCGCGATGGTGTTCGGTGAGTTCCGGGCGCGCTTCACCGGGAAGTGCAGCCCCGTCCACTTCTTCTGGGGCGCCATGGATCTGGCGGTGACCCGGTTCAGCGGTCGCCGGGCACCCGTCCACCCCGGCGGAATCCCCAACCTCCCCGACTGGGTCACCCGGGAAGCCTATTCACACGAAGTCAGCAGCGCAGGCTTCTGGGCCGGTGGGGAGTCCCACCCCCAGCCCATCTTCTACTCCTATGCCTATCCGAACCCGGAGGGCTTCGA
>SKKH01000230.1 GCA_007121555.1 Gemmatimonadota bacterium
AGCGGCGAGCTTCGAAGTCCGAGAGGTCCGGGGCCACCAGAGCCGGGATCCGGTCCGGGGGGTCGAGGCCGAGATGGGTGAGGACGGCGTCGAACTCCTCCGGGTCCTCCACCCGCTCGACCCTGAGCCCCGCCCGACCAAAGTGCATGGGCTCCCACCGGGTGGGCAGGCCGACCCCTGAGGTTCTGGCCACCCTCGCCCGGGCCTCCTCCAGGGTCAGATCTTCCGCCAACGAGACCGGGGCGGACTCCAGGACCGTGGGGATGATCCTGGGCGGGATTCCGAAGAGCTCGTCGAGGATCGCGGTCCGTTCCGGACTCGCCGGCACGGACCGAAACAGGACCACCTCGAAACGAACGAGCCCCCGGGGAACCACCCGCCCTGCCCCTCCGCTCTGGAGGTGGGTCCAGAGTTCGCCCGCCTCGGCGTGATCCAGACCCAGGGCGAGATACCCCTCCAGGGGCGAGCCATCCACGTCGTGTCGACGGGCACCCGTGGCCCCACCACTCCGACGGGCGAGGTCAGCGCCTCCGGCACCCCTCTCGAGCCGGGAGGAAAGCCACCTGCGCGCCCGGGCCGAAATCGCCTCCCCCTGCTCCAGGTAGACATCGTAGGGCCCCTGGTCCGAGGGGGCTCTGAGAAGGCGCGCTCCCGTCCCCAGGCGGGCTTCGAGGGCCGAGGCCGAGGCCGCACCCACCTTTCCCAGGATTGAGCCCGGCGGAGTCGCGAGGAGTTCGTAGACCCGCAGCGGCTCCACCCCCAGCGCGCCGGACAGCTCCCGAACGACCTCATCGGTGCGGAGGGGATCGGAGACCTGAACCGCCACATCGAAGAGTTCGGGCTCGGGGAGGGGGCTGGCGCCGACGCCGACTTCCACCTCCAGACCCACGGCCTGGAGCACCTGTGCGAGCCGGTCGGCCGTGGAGCGATCCAAGTCGTCAACGAGAACAGCCGGAGATCGCCAGACCCGGGCAACCAGGTCGGCCATGGGCACGTCCAGCCCACGAGCCACCGAGGAAAGGCCATCGAGATCGGCCGTTCCGAGGGAGCACACCTCGACACGCGCCGGGAAGTCATCGATCTGCTTTCGCTCCATCGCCATCCCTCGCGAACCTCTCAAGACGCTGGAATCTATTGCGCATCCTTCCCGCAACCTTCAACGGGGTGGGGTCGGGATGCAAGGAGAAACCCCATCGATCCGGCGAGCCGCCGTCTGAATGGCACCGCAGCGTTGCGGACCTGGGGGTCCTTCCCGGAGCTGCGCTCGGGTCAGACCTTCGCTGGACCGTCCGTCCCAGAGCGACTGAGCGCGGCGTCCCGGACCGCTCGGTGCAGCTCGTCCATGCTCCAGGGTTTGGGGAGGAGCACCAGTTCTCCCTCGACCTCGTCCTGCAGACTCAGGTCCCCGAGCGTATAGCCGGTCGGGAGCACGAAGGGGGTGGAGCCGCCTGCGCTGCGAACTTCGCTGAGCGGCTCGAGCCCGGTCATCTCCGGCATATCCTGATCCGAAAGGACCACGGCGATCTCGGCCGCATGCTTTCTCAAGAGCACCAGCCCACCCGTATCCATCTGCTCGCTCTCGGCTGCCGGGGCTGCCAAGACCTCACCAGCATCGTCCTCGGCGACCGGGAGGTGAAGGACGAAGGTGGTCCCTTCACCCAGTCCGCTCTCGACGGTGATCCAACCGCGGAGTTGCTGGACGATCCTTCTCACCATCGCCAGTCCGAGGCCGGTGCCCTGCCCTTCGGGCTTGGTGCTGAAGAAGGGCTGGAAGGCGTCGGTCAGCGTGTCCTGGTCCCTCCCGATCCCGGTATCCGAGATCTCCATACGCAGAAAGACCTCCGGCCTGGCTCCTGCGGCTGAACGTCATGAGCGAACGAATGAGCTCGGCTCCTCCGCGCGCCGCTACCTGGAGGTCCTCCAGCTCCCGCTCTCGAGTCACGTCACGGAAGTTGAAGACGATTCCACCGACTGCAGGTTCGCCCAGGAGGTTGGTTCCCAGCCCCTCGATGCAGATCCACTCCTTTTCGGGATGTCGATAGCGGAACTCGGCAGAGGCCGTCCCCTCGGGGTCGTCCGGCAGAGCCTGAAAGGATCGCCCTGCAACCGAAATGTCGTCGGGATGCACCCATTGGAAGGCGGATTCGCCTTTTCGCTGTTCGGGGCTCATTCCCAGAATGTCTTCGCCGTTGGGGCTCGTGTAGAGGATCGTGCCTTCTCGGTCCATCACCGTGACCGCACCCATGCCCCGTTCGATGAGGGACCTGAAGTAGGTCTCCGTAAGACCCACCTCCCTCCGGGCCTCCTCCAGCTCCGTGACCCGGGCCATGAGTTCGAGGCGTTGAATCACGGCGCTGGCCAGGGTACGCAGGAGTGCTACATCTCCACCGGACCAGTCACGAGGCTCGTGATCGATGGCACATAGCGAGCCCACGTCCTGGTCGTCATGGGTCACCAGGGGGATGCCCAGGTACGCCACCACATTCAGATCAGAGATGGCGGAGTTGTTCGAGACCAGGGGATGGCTCCGAGCGTCCGCGATGGCCAGGAAATCGTCCCGGTGGATGGTGTGCTGGCAGAAGGAGTGGGAAAGGGGAGTCTGGCGGCTCGTCTGCCAGGGCTCGGGAAGCCCCAGGCAGCTCTTGAAGAACTGTCGGTCGCGATCGACCAGGGTCACCAGGGCCACTGGAACGTCCAGGAGGCTGCGCACGAGCTCCGCCAGGTGATCGAGGCCCTTGTCGGCCGGAGTGTCCAGAACGCTCAGATCATTGAGGCTTGAGAGCCGGTTCGGATCCTTCAGAAGATCGGACGACGGGGGCATGGGCCACCTGGCGCATGGATTCGGATGGGTGCGCGATCCTCGGGGGACGAACTCCGAGAATCGCATGCACACACATTACGGCAAATTTATGGCTCAGTTCCGGCTTTTCTCGAGTCCCCGGCGGAAGCTCCGCAGGATATTGTCCGACGAGAAGTCCGCGAGTTCCTCCAACATCCGGACCATGGCCTCAGGCGAGAGCGCCGCGAGTCCTGCCGCCGTGATCATGTCGTTCACGACGGCCTGCTCCGGCCATGCCGAGTTGGGTGCGCCCACCAGCACGGGGGTGATGGGTTCCCGCTCGGTCACCTTGCCCTTCCAGATCCTGCGTCCCGTGGCGGCTTCCCTCAACACGACCTCCGACTCGATGAAGAAGTGGGCGGGGCCCGTCCAGGTGTCGGCATCGATCCCGTAGCGCCGGATCACCACCTCCACCTCGAACTCCGCCGTCCGTGCATCCTCCACCGGCACAGCTCGAAGCTCACCGGCCACTCCGTTCAGGACCCGATCCATCATCCGCCCGGACACGTCGGCCTCCAAGGAGGCCGCGTCGAGGCGCGCACGTGCTCTGGACGCCTCCACCTCCTTCACCACGTCAGCCCCGATACGCAGCGCGGCCTGGAGTGGGTTGGAGAAGTTCACGTCCAGGATCGCGTCGGTGAGGATCTCGGGGCGCGGGTTGCCCAACGAGACCACACCGACCGTGCGGTCACGGAACTCGTACTCGGCCAGCTTCCCGGCCGATGCGCAGCCGGGGCCCACCAGGAGGACGATGGCCAGGGTCGGGATGAGCGAGGATGTATGCCACCGGCCGGACCGGCTGGGTGTGCTGATGCTCATGGACCACTTCTCCCTTTTTTGGAATGCCTGAACGGATACGGTCGCCGGGATCGGGCGACCTCATCTTCAGTCCGGGGGATTAGCGACCGATTAATCGGTTCAGGAGGCCTGCAGAGAGGGAGAAGGGGGGGGGACGGTTCCCCGAGCGGTGAGACATGCTTGTTGCGCCGAGCCCGCTCCCGATAGCTTGGGGGGCGGATCCTGAAAAACCCGGCAGTTGCAGGATGGATTGGATGTCGACACCGGGAGCCATCGGAAGGTGTATCGAGGGTGTTTCAATCGGATCGAGTCGGCGTGAACGCGGGACCGGCCGACCAGTCCAGTTCCAGGCCCGAACACACCTGAGCCAGGGACCCCGATCTGACTCATCCGTCCATCCTCACCCTCCGCACCCTTGCCATGGAGACATGGCACGAGGTCACGAACCTGGATTCGAAGGGGGGCGCACGCTGAAGGGACTTGCCCTCCCCGGATGACGCCGTGTCCGGTCTGAACCCTTCCTTTCTCCGGGCGACCGTCCAGCGACAGATCGCGAGCTGGGTGACCTTCCTCCGGTTCCTGACGCCCGCCCCGGTGGGCCTGGCCATGGAGGCCGTGGCTCCCCGGGGGGCCACGGTTGGCTCCGGGACTGGTGGCCCTGCGCCATGTACCCTGACGTCAGGAGTGGGTTGAGGCAGCCGGACAGCGGAAAGTAAGGCTCGTAGGGTCACTCGACCGTTCCGATCACCAAACCCGGGGTCACCGACTGATCGGCCTTGACCTTGATTCGCAGCGTGCCCGAGGCCGGCGACGGGATATCATACTCCGTCTTTTCAGCCATCACCGTCGCAACCGTGGAGCCCTCCGACACCTCCTCACCGTCGTCGAAGAGCCACGCGCTGACGGCGCCCTCGGCCACCTCTTCCGTATCCCAGAGGTCCGTGGGGATGCGAATCTCGCTCATGAGGTGACGGCCTCCGCTGCGCCCGCCCCCTGGACCAGCTCCCGCCCCGCCTCGGTGAGCCGGGCTGCGTCGGGAAGGGCGAATTGCTCCATGGGGCGGCTGAAGGGCACCGGGATGTCCGGGTAGGCCACCCGGCGCGGCGGTGCGTGCAACGTCACCCCCGCCTCGGCCACGGTGGCGATGATCTCCGCGGTGACCCCGTAGCTTTGATAGTCCTCGTCCGCGACCAGCAGGCGGCCGGTCTTCCGAACCGAGCGGATCACACCCTCTCGATCCAGGGGGACCAGGGTCCGCAGGTCCAGCACCTCCGCTTCGATCCCCTCCTCTTCCAGCTTCCTGGCCGCCTCGAGCGCCCGGTGCACCATGAGCCCCAGGGCCACGATGGTGAGATCGGATCCCTCGCGGCGGACACCCACCTCACCGAAGGGCACCGTGTAGCCTTCCTCGGGAACGTGGGTGGTGGCACCGGGCACGTTCCACATCCAGCCCAAGCCCTGCAGGCCCTTGTGGAACATGTAGATGACGGGATTGTCGTCGCGGATGGCGGAGATCATCATCCCCTTCGCGTCATAGGCGTTGGATGGATGCACGACCTTCATCCCGGGAAGGTGGGCGAAGGTGGCGTGGAGGCACTGGGAGTGCTGTCCCGCATCTCCGTACCCGCCACCGGTCGCCGTCATGAGGACCATGGGGACCTTCGACTTCCCACCTGAAAAATAGGTGTTCTTGGCGGCCAGATTGTAGATGGCGTCCATACAGACGCCGAAAAAGTCCACGAACATGAGTTCGGCAATGGGCCGCATTCCGGACATGGCCGCACCCACGGCCGCCCCGATGAAGGCGGTCTCGGAGATGGGCGTATCCCGGATCCGTTCCTCACCGAACTCCTCGAGCAGGCCCTTGGTCGAGTCGAAGATGCCCCCGTAAGCCCCGACGTCCTCGCCCATGACGAACACGTTGGGGTCGTTGCGCATCTCCTGTGCGATTCCTTCCACCATGGCCTTGGCCATGGTCAACTTGCGCTGGGACATGGTTCCGCTTCCTGGTCTTGGGGAAATTCTCGTGGTGCAGCCCTGGGGCGTGGACGGCCGCGCCTCCTCGCGCCTGCCGCTGGGCCTCAGACGAAGACCTTCTCCAACGCTTCCTCGGGCTTGGGGTCCTCGCTCTCGCGCGCGAACTCGATGGCCTCTTCGACCCGCTGCTTCGCCTCGGCCTCCAGGGCGTCGACCTCCTCGGCCGTGGCCAGTCCCTCGTCGAGCAGGTAGGTGCGGAACCGGGGGATGGGGTCGCGCTTCTTCAGCTCCTCCACCTCCCCCTTCGGCCGGTACCCTTCCGCATCACCCTGGAAGTGACCCATGAAGCGGAAGGTCTCCACCTCGATGATGGTGGGCCCCTTCCCCGCTCGAGCGCGCTCCACGGCCTCACCGGCCACCTCGAGAAGGTGCAGGGTGTCGTTGTCCGCCACGTATTCGCCAGGGATGCCGTAGGATGCGGCCCGGTCTGCGGCCCGGTCGATGGACAGGGCCTTGTCCTTGGGCACGGAAATGGCCCAGGCGTTGTCCTCCACGACGAAGATCACGCCCAGGTTCCACAGGGCAGCCAGGTTCACCGACTCGTGGTAGCCCCCCTGATTCACGGCCCCCTCGCCCACGTAGGCCACGGCGATGTCGTCCCGGCCCCGCATCTGGGCGGCCAGGGCCGCACCCACCGCCGGTCCACACCCCTGGGCCACGATCCCGCTACAGGCGAAGTTCACCCGGTGGTCGAAGAGGTGCATGTGGCCACCCCGCCCTCCCGAGAGCCCGGTCTTCTTCCCGAAGATCTCGGCGGTCATCTCGTTCAGGTCCACGCCCTTGGCGATGGCGATGTGATGGGGGCGATGGGGCGCCGTGACCGTGTCGGAGTCCCTCAGGTGGATGCAGACGGCGGCCCCGCAGGGCTCCTGCCCCGCCGCCAGGTGCATCTCACCCGGGATCGTCCCTGCGGCGATGTCGAACTTGGGGGTCTTTCCTTCCATGTAGACGGTCGCGATGGTTTCTTCGTAGTGGCGAGCCGTACACATGTTCAGGTAGACCTGGTGGAGACGTTCCTTCGAGAGCTTCATGGCTCCGCGCTCCTTGCCAGGGTGAAGGGGTGGGGGTCGTCTTGTTGGTTGGATCTTGCAACGAGCGTGCCCTCAGCCGGCCACGGGAGCGAACGGAGTCCGAACCCCGGGGAAGGCCCGCAAGCGGCGGTTCCGGTCGCTTGTTCATACCTCCCGGCACCTCCATGCCAAGGGTCTGGATCAAGGTGCGATTTGTCCGGAACATTCCGCGAGGACGAGCCATTCTGACTCAGGCCCCCGCGGGGTACGGGGTCTCATCCTGGCGGACGAAATCGTGGGGACCACGGGGGTAGCATCGGAGCGCGAAGTCGGCAAGTTGAGTCAGAGATCCGCCGGCATCGATGGTACCGGGAACCCTCCGGACGCCTAATGAATTCAGGAGTTCGAGGGAGTACCCCGGAAGAAGAACGGCGCGGAGGAGGAGAATGGCGAGAACGAATCAAGAGCGGCGACCCCGGATTCTCCTGGCCCTGGACGACGCCCTGGGCCTGGAGCTTCGGCTCCTGGAGACCGTGGACGACGAGCTCTGGTCCATGCCGGTGGACATCGCCATGGACGCCACGCTGGGCCAGCACTTTCGGCACTGCCTCGAGCACTTCCAACCCCCCGTCCTCTCGTCGGACGAACTGCTGGACTACGATGCCCGGCCCAGGGATCGACGTGTGGAGGAAGATCGCTCACATGCCCTACGTCGCCTGGAGGCCCTCGTTGGATCCGCGGCGGAGATCCCGGCCTCAGACCTCTCCCGTCGGATCCTGGTCCGTTGCAGGATTTCGAACCAGCCCGGTCCATCGGGCGAGGTCGAATCGACCCTGGGCCGCGAGCTCATGTATGCCATGGCCCACGCCATCCACCATCATGCCCTGATGGCCGTCATGTGTCGGTCGCTGGGGGTGGATCCGCCGGAGGGACTTGGCATGGCTCCCTCCACGGCGGCCCATCGGGGTGGATGACCCATGTGCACGGCGACCTGGACGCTGGACGACCAGGGGCTACGCCACGTCTTCTTCAGTCGTGACGAGCGCCGAGACCGGTCCATCGGACTGCCTCCCCGGAACCTGGACATAGGGGGCATCCGTGTCCTGGCGCCCCTCGACCCCGATGGGGGCGGCACCTGGATCTTCGGAAACCAGTTCGGCCTCGGTGCCTGCCTCCTGAACGATTGGCAAGGAGGGAAAGGAGCCGGCGCCGGACAGCGAAGTCGGGGACGCCTCCTCCTGGATCTTGCCGGCGCCCGGGATCCCCACCAGGCCCACGACCTGCTCGTCCGATCCGTGGAGACGGCCCGTCATGCTCCCTTCCACGTCCTGGTGTTCGGTGTCGACGACTCGGTATCCCGGTACCACTGGAACGGGACCGCCCTCCGGGCCGGTCCCACCCCTGATCCTGCCATCCTGACCAGCTCCTCCATGTCCCCCGGCCAGGCCCGGAGGCATCGCACCCGACTTCTGCGGGATCTCGGTGGAGATCCTGTACGCCAACCGGTCGAGGACCTCCTGGACTTCCATCTGGATGCCGACGGCCCGGCACGCCCTCACTCGGTCCGCATGTCCCGGCCAGAGGCCCTCACCGTGAGCCTCGTCTGGATGACGCTGGCTCCAGCTCCTCCGGCTGGCCCGAGGGTTCGGATGCTCTACTGGCCTCGGAGGTGCGACGGTCCCTTCCGTGAGCCGGAAGAAGCCACCCTCCTTGGGGACGAGGTGCAGCTTTCACGATGACACCCGGCATGGAAGCCAAGGCCGAGGATCGCCCCATCGACCCGCTGGCCAGCGTCGCACCGAGTTGGCTTCGCCTGGCGCTCCGGCCGGCTCGCCCCGCCCTGGAGCGCGCGTTCGGGTTCCACCGCATGTGGGAGCACTACGATGCCGTCCGCCGGGGCGATCCCGACCCAGCCACCTTCAGTGCACGAGCCCTGAAGCGCCTGGGGGTGAGCTCCAGGGCGGACGACGGCCTCACCGACCGACTCCAGGAACTGGACGGTCCCCTGCTGCTGGCGGCGAACCATCCCTTCGGCGGACTGGAGTTCTTCGCACTCGTCCCCTGGCTCGAGAGGATTCGTCCCGGCGGATGGGCCTTCCTCGCCAACGGGGCCGTCTGCCGGGTCCCCGGCTTTCAGGAGTCCTTCTTTCCGGTAGATCCCCTTGCGTCGGATGCCCGGGGCAACCGCACCTCGCTCAGGCAAGCCATTCGCCATCTGAAGGATGGGGGCCTGCTCGTCCTGTTTCCGGCGGGTCGGGTGTCCCACCGGGCTCCGGACTCCCAGGCCATCGTGGACCGGGACTGGAACGACCACGCGGTCCGCATGGCCCTCCACGCCGAGGCCAACCTGGCCGTGCTGCACATCCCCGGCGGGAACAGCGATCGGTTCCTGCAGATCCCCCCCGACTGGGGAAGGATGAGGGGACTCATGCTCTGCCGGGAACTCCTGGACCCTCCCGTTCACCATGTGGAGATTCGAGGGGGACCGGTTCTCGGCCCCAATGAGGTGGAACGACTGCACCGTAGCAATGCGCCGGGGCTCCGGCTCCAGAGCTGGTGCCACGCCCTGGCCGACCGGGATATCCGTCTTCCGTCGGATGGAGGAGGCGCCGCACCCGACCTTCCGGATGTGGATCCGGGCCCGCCCCTCGAGAGGGTTGCTGCGGAACGGGCCGAACTGGGACAAACCCACCTGCTCACCCGTTCAGGGGACTTCGACCTCCTCTTCGTTCGGGGGCGCCAGGCCCCGGCCCTCCTCCACCTCCTGGGCCGCGCCAGGGAGGTGACCTACCGCGCATCCGGACAGGGTGCGGGGGCCCGACTGGACCTGGCTCCGGAGGACGAGCACCTCCACCACCTCCTCCTCTGGGACCGGAGCGCATCCGTCCTGGCCGGAGCCTACAGGGTGGGCCTGGTGCAGGAAGTCCTGCAGGAGAAGGGGCCCGAAGGCCTGTACCTCCATGACGTCTTCCACCTGGAGGATGGGTTCCACAGCTCCATGGGGCGGTCGGCGGAGCTCAGCCGCTCCTTCGTCCGCCCGGAATACCAGAAGTCCCCCCTCGCCCTTGCCGCTCTCTGGAAGGGTCTGGGTCACATCGTGGTCCACCACGACATCGACACGCTCTTCGGGTCCGTCACCATCTCCAGCGACCACCACCCCCTGACCCGGGCGATCCTGGTCGAGTACCTGGAACAGAACCATGCGGCTCCCCATCCCATCCGGCAGATGGTCCGGCCCCGGCGCCCGTTCGTTCCCCGAACCCGACACCACAGACGTATCGCCCGTGCGTACCGGGGAGAGCGCATCGAACGGCTGGCCCCCCTCGTGGACTGGCTGGAGGACGGCCAGCGGGGGATCCCGCCCCTCCTCCGATACTACCTCTCCCTGAGGGCCCGCTTCCTGTCCGTCCAGGTGGAGGCCAGCTTCGGGGACTCGCTGTACTGCCTCCTGCAGGTCGACATGGGGAAGATCCCCCGGGCCTGGCGGCGACGATTTCTCCCTGACGCGGGTACCGCCTCCTCCCTCGACCCCCGTGAGTTCGTGAGTTCATGATCACGGAGCCCGCATGGCTCATCGCCATCGGGATCGGCATCCTGGGATCCTTCGTGATCCACCTCTCCCAGGGCCTCATGCGGCTCGGCATCCGGGACGGTGCCCGGGGGCCGGGTCGACGGATCTGGATCTGGGGCGCACTCCTGAACCTCTCGGCCCCCCTCTGGGTCATCGTGGCCAACCGTTTCGGTCCCACGACCCTGTACACGTCCATGTATGCGGTGGGCCTCCTCCCCCTCCTCTGGTTCTCATGCGTGTGGCTGGGCCGTGACCTGAGGAAACGGGACCTGGCCGGCGCGGGCATCATCATCGTGGGCACCGCGCTCCTGGGACTCGATGGCTTTCTCGGGGACTCGTTCTCCATGGCGGACGTCCGGGTCGCCCCCCTCCTGGTCACCGGCGCTGCAGCGGTAGTCCTCGTCGTTCCGGTCTCATGGCTTGGGAGGCTGCGTCCCACTGTCCCACAGGGGATCCTCTTCGGCATCCTGGGGGGGACCTTCCTGGCGCTGGACTCCCTCCTGAAGGGCGTCGCGCAGAACGACTCCGGCCAGGCCGCATTCCTTCCCTCCACCGGGACGGGCCTGCTCATCTTCCTGCTCAGCTTCGTGGGCGCTGCGGGAGCCTTCGGGATGGTCCAGTGGGCCCATGCGCGAAACGAAGCTCCATCGGAGACGGTGGCCGGCTATGACGCCGCCTACGTGGCCATCCCCGTCCTCCTGGTCCCCCTCGCCCTGGGTGAGGGGGGATCGGTGACCTGGCTCTGCGGGGCCGCCCTCCTCCTCCTTCTGGTGGGAACCGGTCTGCTGACGCGGTCCGCCGACACGAACCCGGATCTGGCGCCTGAGTAGGGGGCTGACGGTAGTCGGCCATGCCGGAGACTGCGGAAGAAAGCAGGACCCCTCGCCACGTTGACGCGAGCAAGCTCGGAGGGGATGGGCTCGGCGAGGGAGGGCGCAGCCTCGACTCGTGCGGCGTGGTCCGGACCTGCTCCGTCCCTGCTAAGGACAGTGAGCCACGATCCCTCGTCGGTCCACGCAAGCTCTCCCTCCGGTGGCATCATCACGGCATCGGAGCGGAAGAGGCCAGCCACCTCATCCCATTCCTCCGCCAGCATCCGGTCGTCCGCAGTCGCCTCCGGCCTCTCAACCCGGCCCGTCCTCCGACAGGGGGATGCTCCGCTCCGCCTCGGGTCCGATCCGGCTCGGGTCCAGGCGAGCCACGGTGCTGGCCTGTGGACCCTTTTCCCCCTCTGCCGCGGCGTAGCGGACCTCGTCTCCCACCTCGAGTTCCTCAATGTCGAGATCCACGAGGGCTTCCTCGTGGAAATAGATTTGCCTCCCCTCACGGGACTCGAGAAATCCGTATCTCACCCCTTCGTCGTCGACCAGGAGCTTCGTGACGCGCCCATGGGGCGGCAGCCGAGAGGTCTTGACCTCGCCCCGGCTCCGCTCCTTCACCTCCTGCAGCCGATTCCGGGCGATGGAAAACGCTTGACGAATGGCTTGTTCCACATCCTGGTGCTCGATCGCCTCCGGATCACTCTGGTCCACGATCACGGTGCGATTCGGAACTGCCATCTCCAGCTGGACCCTGTAGGTGTTCCCACTGTGGCGGCCCGGGGTGGTATCAGCCACCGTGGTCCGACAGGAGATGAGGTGAGGGTGGACCTTTTCCAGCTTCTCGATTCCCTCCAGGATAAGGGCCTTCAACCTATCGCTGGGGTCGACGTTTCGGAATGCGATCTCCGGCGGAACATCCATGGTTCAAGTAATTGCCTGCGTTGAAGTTACGGTATCATATCTCTTGGCGAGAAACCCTGGTGATCCCTTGAGGTTCCGAACGTCATGATTCGGAGCTGTCCCTCCGCGTGCCCGGTCGTTCCGACGGGTCCAGGGTGCTCACCGGACCACCGACCCCGCGACCCTCACTCCTCCACGACAATGCCGTCCGGATCGGCCCCCATAGCCTGAAGTGCATCGCCGATCTCCTCCACGAAGGTGGGAGGGCCGCAGAGATAGACCGGGCGAGCCACATCCACCCCCTTTTCCTCCAGGAAGGCCCGGTCGATGCGCTTATGATCGTACCCGGATGCGGACTCCCGCGTGCAGGTCAGGTGGCAGTGCTCCCCCAGGAGGTGGCGTAGCTCCTTCTCACAGATCACGTCCGCCGGAGTCTTGTTGCTGAAGAGAAGGGTGCAGGCATTCCGCTGCCCATCCTCTCCGATCCCTCGGAGAATCGCCAGGAAGGGGGTGATCCCGGCTCCCCCAGCCACGAAGGTCCCGGGCCCACGATCGGAGATGGTTCCGAAGGCCTCGGACATCCGGAGCGTCGCACCCGGCGCGAGGGAGTGGAGTTTCCGGGTCACCCCCTCATGCTCTGGATATTCTTTGATGGTGAATTCCAGCACGGGGGAATCCAAGGGAGATGTCGGGGTGAAGGGCCGACCCTCTTCCCTCCATCCATCCTCGTCCACGGCCAGTTCCACCCCCTGGCCCGGACGAAAATCGAACGAGTCGGGGCGGGTCACGATGAACTGCTTCACGTCGTGGGTGAGGAAAGCGGTGTGCAGCAGGCGGACTGTGTGGTCCATAGAGTCCTCACTGGGCTTGGGGAGCCGATGGGCGGTTCCGAGTGAAACACTCCCGTTCAGGCTCGAGCCTCTTCCGGAAAGAGCGCCTCGATCTCTTGCGGTAGTTGGCTCGTAACATGACGCAATGCTCCGAGCCCCACCCGGTCAGTGAGGAACTGGAGGGTGACGGCGGTCGCTTCACCCAGGTCCACCCCCCCTTCCTCTTCTGATTGCTGGTGGAGGCTCTCCCGGATACGATCATGGAAAGCCTCGGCGGTCTCGAACTCATTGGGGGCGAGGGCCGGACGCCATCCCTCCCAGTAGAACCCCCGGACGAGCATGGGGAGGTTGGAAGCGAGATGCGCGGCCTCCTCCGGGGTGAGCCGATCCCTTACCGCGTGCAGCACTGCCCGGAGTATGGAATAGGCTTGTTCAGGGCTCTCCATGGGCGAGCGGCCTGCCAGATCGGTGATCCATTCCTGGGTAACCTGGGCGGTCCTTCGTAGCTGAGGTATGGTGAGATGATCGGACATCGAAACTCCTGGTCATGTTCACGCTGGATGCACGAGGCAAGGGTTCCGGTATCAGTTCAGGCCGGGATGGGGAGCTGTTTCGACTTCCGCACCCACGTTCGCCCCGAACTACTTCAAGCTGCTTACAAGCACCGTACCAGAGACGTCGTGTCGGGTTCCGACGGCCAGCAAGACCCGACTAACTGCCTGTACAACAACTACTTGGCATGATATCACGCCATCCTCTTCCAAGCGGTTGAGCGATGGATGCGTGGTCCCAGGGGCAGGGACGGTACCTTCGTCACACGGGTAGACGGTTTGATCCGGACAGCCAGCGCCCAACTGAACTGGGACGAGGGTGAGGAAGAGGTCACGTCCTGGGGCACGGCCTTGGCCTCACCGTGCTGTGCCATGACGAGGAGCTCCCGGCGCTCGGACAGGTCGCGCAGGACCTCGGCTAGCGCCACGGGTCGCCCGCGTCGGAGCGTTGCACCGGGTTCTCGCAGCGGCGCATCGTGGGCGCTGGTCCCTCCGCGAGACCCGTTCCACCGTGTCGGCGCAAGGGGGTCAGGCGTGAGGAAAGACAGAGGCCTCCGGAGAGGAAGGCCCCTCAGGGGTACCGCCGTTCAGGCTCCCCTTCGCACTCCCGGGTGGGTCGAAGTCTTCAACGGGCAGGGTTCGAGAACTGGATGAAGGGTTTGGCCCGAAATAGCGGGCCTAAGTCTTCAATGGACCGGAGCCAGGAAATCGATCGAAGAGTTTGTTTCATATATGAAACAACGTCTTCAAGGGCGGAACATGTCTTCGTCGGTCGAAGAGTTCTTTCCGCGAAAACGGGCCCAACTCTTCAACGTGCCGGGCCGTGGCGATGGATTGAAGGATTTCGCCCGCGATGTCACGGCACGCTGTGCCGATGCGATGTGCCATCCACCGGCCTTCACTCTCCCCCGGCCAGCATCCGAGCAATCGTGGCTACCGTCCGAAGCGGATGGTCCCGCACCTGTCGCCAGGTAAAGCGGAGCACCCGGTAGCCCCGGGACTCGAGCCACTGGTCCTTCAGCCGGTCCTGCTCGAAGGCATCGCGGGAGGCGTGCCATCGAAATCCATCCACCTCCACCACCAGGCGTGCATCCCGCCACAGGAAATCCAGTTCCCAGTGCCCCATGTGGGCGTTCGTGACCGGGGCTGGCAGCTCGGCCCGTCGCAAGTGGTCCAGGAGGAGTGACTCCGCCTTGGAACGGGTGAAGGCCGGTCCCGCCTCCTGCTCGAGAAGCCTTCGGAGTTTCTCCCGGCCCGCAGGATCCTTCCGCCGGAGGGCCGATGCCTGCACCGCTGGGCGCCGGGCGAGCCCTTTCCGCGCGGCCCGGGCCAGCGCCTGCTCCAACCGGGCAGCGGGCAGGAGGCTCGAGAGATCGGCCAGCGTCCGGGCCGGCGTCGTGATGGGGATCCGGTCGCACGTGGTACGGTCGACCGGGTCGACCCGGGTCCTGTGGATCCGGATGCCGGGCCGGGCGACTGCCCGCGCCGGGGGAATCGTCACGTGGACCCGGCGCCGGGTCCTCTGCGGCAGGAGGTCCCACGCCATGGCAGCGCTCGTGTGGCTGAGGACCGCCCCGGGGCCTGCCGCGAGGACGGCGGCCATAAGCCGTGACTTCCAGGTGGGATGGAGGCCCACGTGGTAGACCCCCCGATGCATCCGCTGCAGGATCCCCCGGCGCACCAGACGGGTGATCGTGCTTGCAGAGTAGCCAGCTGCCAGGAGGTTCCGGCGGGTGATCACCCCGTGTTGGCTTCCGGCCTTTCGGAGCACGGACGTGCGCCC
>SKKH01000029.1 GCA_007121555.1 Gemmatimonadota bacterium
AGTCCATGGAGGCCCTGGCCGGGGCCGACTCCGTCACCATCGACCCCCACAAGCTCGGGTACATTCCGTATCCTGCCGGGGCCATCGTCTTTCGGGATCGGCGGGCCCGGGAGCTCGTGGCGGTGGACCCCCCGTACCTACTGCCCACCCAGGGGCTCGGCTCTGCGGAGGATCTTTTCCTGGGGCGCTTCGTCTTCGAAGGCTCGAAACCCGGAGCCGCCGCCGCCTCGGTCTGGCTCTCACACAAGGTGCTTCCCCTGGACGAACGGGGGTACGGCTACCTGGTGGAACGCACCGTAGCGGGGGCCCGGATCCTCTATCAGGCCCTGGGTGAAGCGGACCTGGACCCCTTCCGCCTGATCCGGCTCCCCGAACCGGACATCAACATCGTCTGCTTCCTCCTGACCCACCCCGGGTTTCAATCGCTGGAGGAGGTGAACGCCCTGAACGAGGGGATCTACGCTCGGATGAGCCTGAGCGAGCCCGGGGCCCAGCCCGAGTACATCATCACCCGGACTCGGTTTCAGAGCCCCATGTACGACGGGGCGGTGAACCCGATTCTCCGGGATCTGGGAGTGGGATCGGTGGAGGAGTGGGAGGCCGGGGGAAAGGAGGGCCTCGTGATCCTCCGCTCCACGGTGATGGATCCCTTCCTGGCCGAGGAGGAGGGGCCGGATCACGCCGCCGGCTTCCTCCGGGCTCTCCGGAAGGCCGCCGGTGGTTCGCTCCGGGAACTGAGGGCGCCGGGGGGGTGAAATCCGGCCGTGCTCCTGCCCTCTGCCACCCTCTCAGCGGATGTCGAAACCGATCCCCATGCGCATGGTCACGTCGTCGCGAGCGAGGGTGGAGGGGGGACGGGTGTCACGGCGCCACTCCAGCGAAGACGTGAGCCGGACCGTCTCGGTGATGGGGACGGTGAGACCCAGGTCGTTCAGGATCCGAAGGTCGGAGAGTTCTCCCAGGTCGGGCTGGACGTAGCTGATGTTCACGAGGCGGGCGCCCCCCTGGAATTCCCGTCGAACCACCGCCACGTTCGCCATTCGGATGGCGTCGAGAGACGTCAGGTCGTCTTCGGCGACCCGATCCGGGTCCAGCCGCTCCCACTCTCCCATGACCCCCGTTCCCGCCGAGATCAGGGTCCGCTCAGTCTCCAGGAAGGTGCGCTGAACTCCCGTTCCGAGGAGCCATCGGCTCCGAAGGAGCAGCGTCTCGTTCTTCTGGGCCTGGACGAAGTGGAAGGTCTGCAGGCTGGGAGTCAGGATGTACGAGTAACGGAGCTGGATGTACTGCTGATCCAGGATGGAGCGGTCGTCGTCCTTGAGGAAGCGTCCCCCGAAGATGACCCGGGGCCAGTGGCGTTCGTGCCGGTACCCCACGATCCCTGAGCTGGACAGGTCCAGCACTTCCGTGTTCCCCCGCTGAAGGGATCCCGACAGGTCCGCTCCCAGGTGGAAGGCGTCCACCTCCCGGATCTGGTAGCGTTCGGTGTTGAGGATCACCTGGGCGTGGAGGCCGGGAGTGGTGATGAGCAGGACGGCGAGGAGGACGGCGAGGGAGGCCGCCGGGCGTGGGGAAGGAGACATGGACCTCTGGGAGAAGAAACGATTCGGCTGGAACGTTAAGAATTGTGGGTTCCTGGAGGGCGCCCGTCCAGAGCCGGAGCGCCGGGCGGCCCCGCTCGAGCGGTCGGGGGTCCGGCCGGCCGGGGTGGCCCGAACGGGAGCAGGGGGGCCATCTTTCTGACTGCCCGGTCGGCCCCGCGTCCTTCGAGTCCCCGCAGCGCTCGGGGATCCTGTTCCAAAACCTTGAGGTGGAATGCTCGATCTCTGGACCGTGACGCTGGGGGTGCTGGCCGTGGTGGTCCCCGCGAGCGCCTCCGTGCACATCGTCCTGACCAAGCGGAACACCTCTTCCGCAGTGGCCTGGGTGGGGTTGGTCTGGCTAGCGCCCGCTCTGGGGGTCGTGGCCTACCTCATGTTCGGGGTCAACCGGATCCAGCGCAGGGCTCAGGCGATTCGGAGCGACGGATCCCCGGGGAATCTCATCCAACAGGTCACCCCTCTCCCGGCAGCGGCCCTGGAGGCCATCCTGGCCAGGGAGAACTCCCACCTCGCCTCCATCGCTCGGCTGACCGGCCGGGTGTCGGGCCGGCCCCTCCTGGCCGGAAATCGCGCCACCCTTCTGGTGGATGGGGACGAGGCGTACCCCGTCATGCTGGAAGCCATCGACACGGCGGAGCGTAGTGTGGCCCTCTGTACCTATATCTTCGACCATGATCCTGCCGGACTTCGCTTTCGTGACGCCCTGGTCCGGGCCGTGGGACGGGGGGTGAAGGTTCGGGTCCTCATCGATGCTGTGGGAGCTCGGTATTCCCGACCTTCCATGGTGAGGGAACTCCGGCGGGTGGGTGTGCCGGTGGCCCGATTCCACCCGGAGATCCTGACCTGGAAAATGCCTTATTTCAATCTCCGGAATCACCGGAAGATCCTGGTGGTCGATGGGGTGACGGGGTTCACCGGCGGCATGAACATCCGGCACGGACACATCCTTTCGGAGAATCCCGAGCGACCCATCCGGGACCTCCACGTTCGCATGGAGGGCCCGGTGGTGGCGGAGTTCCAGGAGACCTTCGCCGAGGACTGGCTCGCCACCACCGGCGAGGCCCTCAAAGGGGAGGCCTGGTTCCCACCGCTGGAGGAGGCCGGCGACGTGGTGGCCCGGGGAATCTCCGACGGCCCCGACGTCAACTATGAGAAGCTCCACTCCGTCCTGGTCGGTGCGCTGGCCTCCGCGGAGCGTACCGTGCGGATCGTCACCCCCTACTTCATTCCGGACGAGCGGATCATCGACGCCCTCGGGGTGGCGGCCATGCGGGGAGTGGAGGTGGAGGTGTACCTTCCGGCGAGGGGGAATCTGATCATGGTCCAGTGGGCGTCCCAGGGCCACTGGCCACAGGTACTGGAGAGGGACGTGCGCATCTTCCTGACGCCGGCCCCTTTCGATCACTCCAAGGTGATGACGGTGGATGGAGGGTGGGGGCTCGTCGGCACCGCAAACTGGGACCCGCGGAGCCTTCAGCTCAACTTCGAGTTCAATGTGGAGTCCTACGATCCGGACTTCGTTCGGGCCCTCGACGACTTCGTGGATCAGCGGAGGGAGGAGGCCCGGGAGATCAGACTCGAAGAGATCAGATCCTGGCCCTTCCATCACCGGCTCCGGGACGGGGCCTTCCGCCTTCTTTCGCCCATGCTCTGAATAGCGAAACGCCCCCGGACCCTGTGGGATCCCGGGGGCGTTCGACTACTTCCGGCGAGAGGATGACTCTCTCCGCTGGCGGGGCGCGGATTACATCGGAGGTCCGGCCGCCTGCAGCTGGGCTCCCAACTCCTCGACCCGCTCCTGAAGCTCCTCTGCCTCGGGGTCGATGGCCAGCATCTCATCCATCATGTCGTCCTGGAATTCCTCGATGGCCTGCTGGATCTCGTCCTGCTCGAGGGCCTGGGTCTGAGCGACCTGGAGCCGTTGGTTCATGGATTGGGCTTCGGTCATGAGGCCCTGGAGTCGCTCCATGTCTTCGGCCTCCTGAGCCGCCTGGGCTTCGGCCTGCATGGCCTGGAGACGCTCGATCAGCTGATCGGTTTCCGGCTCGATGGCCCGCATCGCCTCTTCCACCTTCTCTTCCAGGGCGACCTGGGCTTCCATGAGCTCGGGGTTCTCAGAGAGCGCCTGCTGAGAGAGGGCCTGGAGCCGCTGCTGCTTCTCCTGGAACTCCTCGACCATCTCCTGCACCTCCGGAGGCATCTGTTGTTGTTGCTGCTGGGGCATCTGCTGCGCCGATAGAGGAGCAGTGACGAGCGCGAGGCCCAGCACGGCCGCTCCGATCCCCCGGATGAAGATGGCGGGGGTGGTGCCTGAATTCATGAAGATCTCCTGTGGTACGGACCGGGAGCGGCAACTCCAGATCCTTCCGAGCAAAGGAATGGTTTTGATGGGGGGAAGATCTGCTGCCGGCAGGAGCCGGCCCGGCCTCCACCCTCCGTCACTGGAGGCGTTCTTTCTCCCCGGTCACATCGCTCCGTACAGGAGAACCGGTATTGGGTTCCATCGGTCCCGGCGTGGCAGGCCGCCGCTTCCGGCCTGGGCTCACCTTCAGGAAGCTCGCCCGATGTGCCTTCGGCGAACCCCCGTGGATGCGGTCGTCCGGCGCCCTGGAAGCTGGTCACTCGAGAGGAACCGACGTGGCTCCGGCCTCGGGGTTCCCATCGAGGAGTTCATCCTGGAACCATTGCATGAAATCGGCCGTAGCCGCGTCGGAGTAGGAGACGGCGATCCCCCCTCGTTCCTCGATCCACTCTGCGTCCTCCTGGTCGAAGGCCCGCACGATCACGGGCACGTTCTCGGCCATGGCGA
>SKKH01000084.1 GCA_007121555.1 Gemmatimonadota bacterium
CCGAGCACCTCCTCTCCCTGGGGCACCGGGTCCTGGCCTTCATGGGGCCGGCGGATCCCTCGCACGCCTTCAGGATGCGGGAGCGGGGATTCGTTGAGGCCCTCCGTCAGGCGGGGTGCGCGCTCACCTCTCCCCGGCTGCAGCGTGCGCCCCCCTCCGTGGCGGGGGGAGACCGGGCCATGGCGACGCTTCTCTCCCTCGACCCGCGTCCGACCGGGGTGTTCTGTGCCAACGACCTCATGGCGCTGGGAGCCCTCAAGGCCTGCGCCGCCCACGGGACCGTGGTGCCCAAGGACCTCTCGGTGGTGGGATGCGACGACATCCAGATGGCTCGCTACGTCACCCCGGAGCTCACGACGGTCATGGTGCCGGCCCGAGGGCTCGGGGTCAGGGCCGCTCGCCTCCTTCTCCTCACTCTGGAGGATCGCACTCTGGAGGATCGCGAAACCGGCGCCCTGTCCGGAAGGCCCCTCGAGGTGGAGTTCATCGACCGACAGACCACCGCGCCCCCACCGGGAGGAGCTGAATGACGGTCGGATCCCGAGACCGCGACAGCCTTTCAGGAGTCCGGGAATCCCTCTCGATCCCGGGCACGGAGGAACTCACGGGCTCGGTTGCATTCGACCGGACCACGGCGGCCGCATCCGGAGATTCGCATCGACGCACGTCCCGGGGGGTGACCGCATGAGCCCGGATGGAGCCCCGCAGCGACCCACCGAGGTGCCGATGTCATCGAGCGGGTCGGGGGCCGAAGCCTCGCCCGATACGAGGTTCGACGCCCACCGGTGGGCGCTGGGCCTGATCGTGGCGTCGGCCGTGGCCATCGGGGTCGCCTACGGCTCCGCGTTCCTTCCGGGAGGCACCCCCGATTGGGCCCCCTGGCTCTTCATGATCGGGACCTCGGTGATCATGGTGGCGACCATGGCGGTGGGTGCGGCGCGGGGAGGGAGCATCGGCCGGCTCTGGATCCCCTTCACCCTGGTCCTCGTCGTCGTCATGGGGGGGTTCGGCACCGTGCTGGCCCTCCCTCCGGTAAACCCCGTGGACCCGGACCTCTGGCTCGGCCTCCCTCCCCGGGCCGCGGTGGTCCTCTACGTGATCGGCTTCCTCCCCTTCTTCCTGGTCCCGGTGGCCTACGCCTGGACCTTCGACGAGCTCACCCTGGGGGAGGGCGACCTGGAGCGAGTCCGCGACGAGGCCCTCCGGGCCCGCAGGGAGATGCCGAAGTGACCTTACCGGGCCTTCCTTCCCTGGAGTTCGGACTCGCCGCGGCCCTGGTACAGGCGGCGGAACTCCCCCATGTGGTCGAGCCCACCATCGTCTGGGTCGCCGTCGCCTACTTCGCCGTGGTCACCGTGATCGGGGCGTGGGCGACCCGGAGGACCCGGACCGCCGGCGACTTCTTCGTGGCGGGGAAGGGGATCGGCCTCGTGGCCCTGTCCCTCTCGGTCATGTCGGCCACGCTCTCGGGATTCGCCTTCATCGGGGGACCCGGGCTCGTCTACTCCATCGGGCTGGGGGCCATGTTCATCATCCTCCCCGCCGCCCTCACCAACGCCATGGGGGCCTGGGTCCTGGCCAAGCGGCTCCGGCTCATGGCCGAGGTGCGCCGAACCATCACCCTGCCCGACGCCATCGGAGCCCGGTACCGCTCCCCCCTGGCTCAGGGACTTGCCGGGGTGTCGATCCTCGTCGCCGTCATCGGCTACATGGCCACGAACATCCTGGCGCTGGGACTCGTCATCGATGCCGTCTTCGGGATCGGGGTGGGGTGGGGAATCTGGCTGGGTATGGGGATCACCATGGCCTACGCGGTGGGCGGGGGCATCGTGGCCGGCATCTACACCGACGTATTCCAGGGATCGCTCATGGCGTTGGCGTCGGTCCTGGTCTTCCTCTTCACCCTCCGGGCAGGAGGCGGGCTCAGCGGCATCTCCGAGACCATCCTGGCCGCCGACCCCGGCTTTCTGGGGCCCTGGGGGCACCTCACCCCCATCGCCGCCCTCTCCTTCTTCTTCGTGTTCGGGCTGGGGTCGCTGGGTCAGCCCCACGTGATCCACAAGTTCTTCATGCTCCGGGACCCCCGGAGGCTGCGCTGGTATCCCCTCGTCACGACCCTGGCCCTCATCGTGGCCATGCTCCTGTACTTCGGAGTGGGGGTGTCCGTGAAGGCGCTCACCGTCCAGGGGGCAATGGAACCCCTGGCGAATCCGGACAGCGCCACGCCCCTGTTCCTGATCAACTTCACCCCCCTCATCCTCGCGGCCCTCGTCTTCTCAGGTGTGGCCGCAGCCATCATGAGCACGGTGAACTCCTTCATGAACATCGGCGCCGCGGCCATGATGCACGACATTCCCGTCTCCCTGGGGAAACGGGTCGAGAACGAGCTCCTGTGGGGCCGGATCTGTACTGTAATCATCTCGATCTCCGCGGCTCTCATGGCACAGCACTCGGGGATGCTCGTGGCCTTCCTCGGCGTCTTCGGCTTCGGCCTTTTCGCCTCGACTCTCGTGCCGGCCCTGGCCATCGGGCTGAACTGGCAGGGCGCCACCCGAGCGGGGGCCATCGCCTCCATCGCCTCGGGGCTCATCGTGACCCTTCTATTCGAGACCCTGGCCTTCTTCGAACTCTATTCCTTCCCGATGGGAGTGACCGTGGCGGGGCTCTCCCTCGTACTCTCGATCCTTCTCTTCTTCGGCGTCTCGTGGGTCACCCGCGACTCGGCCGCACGAACGCTGGACCCGGACATCCGGATCGTGATGGAGGCCTGATCATGACGAACGCCGCCTTCTGTGAGGGGGCCCTGAGCTGGGAGGGCTGAAGGGGCGCGGGAAGGTGATGGGTCGGGGCTCTACTCGCCGCGGCCCAGGACGAGTCGTTCCCGCTCCACCTCCGACGTTCGGGCCCGGAGTCCCTTCCCCAGGATCCAGAACCCCGCCCCCAGCAGGGCGAATCCGATCAGGATCATCCACTCCAGGGGCCACCCCAGGGTGGCGCCCGTCCCGGGGATCAACATGACCGCCAGGATGAAGAAGGCGCCGGCCAGGGCGACCCTCGGGACCACGCTCCCTCCAGGGATCCGGTAGGGGCGAGACAGCTCCGGTTCGGTCTTCCGAAGGCGCAGGGTGGAGTGGGCAACGCCGAAGAAGGCCAGGGCGATGCAGAAGGATCCCACGTCCACGAAGGAGAGCATGGCGCCTCGGCCCAGCATCGCTCCCAGAAAGGTCACCACGCCGGCCAGGAGAATGGCGTTGCCAGGGGTCCCGAACCTGGGGTGGGTGGCGCCCAACCACTCCGGGACCATCCGACCCCGGCCCAGGGCGAAGAGCACCCGGGTGCCGGCCAGGAAGAACCCGTTCCAGCTCGTGAAGAGCCCGATGAGAGCCGCGATCAGGACGAGGTTCACCAGGAGCGGGGATCCGAAGGCCGCTCCGAAGGCTTCAGCCGTGGGAAGACGCCCGTCCACGATGGCGGTCCACGGACCCGTCATGGCCACCGCCAGGATCAGCGCCAGATAGAAGACGGTGGCACCCACGATGGAGACGAGGATCAGGGTACCCAACCTGCGGGGAGCGATGTCCGTCTTCGCCTCCTCGGCCCCCTGGGCGATGGTGTCGAACCCCACGTACCAGAACGGCGCGGTGACGAAGACCGCCGCGATCCCTCCCAGGACCCCCACGGTTCCCACAGCCGCGAAGGGAGGATCCACATGACCCAGCTCCCCTCCCATGAGCCCGGCGGCGATGAAGATCATCGCCACCACGACGAAGGATCCGGTGAGCAGGATCTGTAGTCCGGCGGCCCACCGTACGCCCACGTAGTTGATCCCCGTGATGCACCCGGTGAACAGGAAGGCCAGCGCCAGGTGCGAGGCGTACACCGTGGCGCCTCCCACCTCGTAGAGGGGCCACACATCGATCCAGGGGAGCATGTAGCTCAGGATGAGACCGATGGAGATGGCCTCGAAGGCCGAGACGGAGATGTATCCGAAGGCCAGGAACCACCCGAAGAAAAAGGCCTTGCCGGTGCCCGAGGCCTTGTAGGCGTAGGCCACCTCCCCCCCGGCCAGGGGGAGCATGGGTGTCAGCTCCGCATAGCAGAGGCCGATGAAGATCATCAGGGTCCCGCCCAGGGCGAAGCCCAGGATGGCTCCTACCGGGCCTGCGTGGGTCAGCCATCCTCCCATGGCCGTAACCCATCCAATCCCGATCATCGACCCGAAGGCCAGGGAGAAGAAGCCCAGGCCTCCGATGCTCTTCTTCAGCTCCGGCCGACGACCGGTCGTGCTCACATGGGCACCATGTCGTTCTAGTCCCTTGGGTAGTCCACCCGGACCGAGACTTCCCTGAAGTTCTCGAAGTCCTGGAGGACGCTTCCTCCAGGCCAGTGGTATTCCGCGGACCCCTCCCGGGCCCGATAGGAGGCCGTGTAGAGGGTACCCCATCCCTTCTGGAACTGGGCGCTATAGAGGGGGGCTCGCAGGAACCGCTGGATGAGGGAGTCCAGCGTCTCGGACTCGTCCTCGAGACGTTCACCCAGATAGCGCTCCCGCTCCAGACTGGCGGTAGCCCCGGCGTACTCCTTCCACTCCACACGCCGCTGGTGGTTCGTGGCCAGGGGACGTTGGGTGACCACCGGAGCCCGGTCGGGCGAGAGGAAGAGGGTGGCGAAGGCACCGGTCCGGTCCACCACTGTGACGTTGTAGGCCATGTGGGTCGGTACCCGCCGGAGGACCTTCACCGCATCCCTCGTGGACTCGCAGACCTCGAGGACGTACCGGAGGATCAGGGGCATGCCGAAGCCGTCGCCCACGGCTCGGCGACCCCCGAAGGCCAGCGACGCCACGAGCCCCGCGCTGTTGATCCCGTCCAGTGCGCCCCACATGCAGTCGGTCATGCAGATCACCTCCTGCTCGCGCCAGGCGCTCCTGAGGGTGATCCCTTCGCTCAGCGCCGGGTCGTAGTCGTAGTTCCGGATCAAAGCGGGCTCGGCTCCACGCCAGACGCCCTGGGAACACGCCGTGAGGAAGGGAGGGGGGCGGTACAGGCTGAGGAATCGGGCCTCCAGATCCCCGCCCCCCGCCAACTCCACCAACTCGTCGTAGGTGGACTCCAGCTCGGGCATGTACTTGCGCAGCGCCTTGCGACAGGAGACGTATCCGGGCCGGGCGGCCTCGCCCTCCCGGAGGTACCATCTGCGGTACGCGGGCCAGAAGCGCTGAAAGAGCGCCTTCCACTTCTCGCCGGGCATAGCCTCGTCCACGGCGGTGAAGATGAGGCTGATGGCCTGGCCCTTGACCCGGGGCGAGGGCCCACCTCCCAGTGCCGGTCGCTTCTTTTCGAGCGACCGCTCAGAGGATCTTGAAATTTCCCACCTCCATGAGCTGCGCCGTGTCGGGCTGCTGCTCCGGATCCACCTCGACGGAGTCGTACTGCCCCAGGATCCCGTCGATCCAGGCCCGAGCGCGGTCGTTGAGCTCGTGGTCGTCGGTCATGAGGCGCCCCGGGGTGATGAGGATTCCAAGATCCGCACCCCGGTAGCGGTAGTCTCCCTCCTTGGTGATCCGGAGGAAGAATCCCCGGTTCTCCTCTTCCACGGTCCGGCGATGGGTCTGGAGTCGGAGGAACTCGATCCGACCCGACTCGGTCATCTCCCACACGCCGGATCGGGGGGCCCGGGTCACCTGCTCCACCGTGTCGTCGGTGTGCTTGATCACGAGCTGGCTCCAGGAGTCGATGTTCTCCGCAGAGGCCCACCGAGCGTTGAGCTCTTCCACGTCCAGTTCGAAGTCCACATCCGACCACTCGAGGAGGTGGAAGAGGAAGAGGGGCGCATCGGCGTGGGCGAAGGCGGCCAGGTTCGTCATGGCGCTGGCCCCGGTGATGCGGGGGTTCACCTCGCCGAGATAGACCTCGTTGGTATCCAGGTCCGTGAGGAAATCCAGCTCGAAGTACCCTCGGTAGCCCATCTTGCGGATCTCGTCTCCGAATCGGACTGTGGCTTCCCGGGCCTGCTCGCGAACCTCGGCGGGGAAGGCATCGGCGAAGACCTCGTTCCCGCACCATCCGCCCCGGTAGGGGGTGAGTTCGGGAAAGCCCACCAGCTCGGTCATGAGGGGCCCGACGATGGTCCCGTGGCGGGTCACGCAGGCCTCAAGGGCCGAGCCACGGCACCGGATCCGCTTCATGATCTTCACCTCGCCCTTGTCGGCGATCTCGTCGGCGTGGCGCGCCCAATCGTCCTCATCGGAGATGAAGAAGGTGGTGTGACCCGAGTCTCCGAACGCGGTCTGGATCACCAGATCCTCGCCCAGCTCGCTGGAGACCTCCCGGAGGTGTTCGTAGCTGTTCACCTCGCTCAGCACGTTGGGTACCGAGGGCACCCCAGCCCGGTCGGCGATCCGGGTGGTCGCGATCTTGTCGTCGACTTCCCGGCGAAGCTGGGCTGGGGGAAAGCAGACCTCGAGGCCCAACTCCTCGCAGAGCGCCTCCGTCTCCTCGTCGAAGAAGAGGAAGACCGCCTTTCCGCTGGGCCCCCTTCCTTCGATGAAGTCCACCACCTCCTTGTGCTCCAGGAGGTAGTTGTTGACGTCCTCGATGCAGGTGAACTCCTGGTGGGGCATCTCCGTGGGCACGAAAACGTGGGGATGCTCTCCGTCGAAGCAGTCGATGTAGTTGATGAAGTGGAAGTTCCTCACCCACTCGTCCATGCCCAGGAGGTTGAAGTTCGTGGCGCTGATGAAGTAGGTGGGCGTTTGATTCCGGAAAAAGTAGCGACGGATGTCCGACATCCCCTTGAGGACGGTACGGCTCCCGGTTTCAGGAGCCGTGCCGTTCCCGTCCTCGGGATTCTCGAAGTCGTCCCTCCGGGCCTCGTTGTGTGATTCCGACATGTTCAGTTTCCCTGTGCTTGCGTGAATCCCTCTGCGTCGACGCCGTTTCCCCCGAGTGCGGAGTCCGGCGCCGGTTCTTTCTTGACCCGAGGCTGGGTCCGCGTACGCTCCGGAACCGTCTCCTCCAGGGCCTGCACCGCCTCGGGGCGGAAGATGCGGAGCCCGAACTCGGGTCGATATCCGTGGATCTCCTTCACATCCAGGGCCCTGAGGTAGTCCAGGATCTGTCGACTCATGACCTGCCCCGGCACCAGGATCGGAAAGCCGGGAGGATAGGGGGTCACGAAGGAGGCCGACACGATCTCCTCACCCGACACCACCCGCTCGACCAACGCGGCGTCGAGTGGCACATGGTCACACGCCTCGCCGTCGTAGGCCAGGAAGAAGGCCCTCCGCATGTCGCCCTCGGGAGTGGAACTGTCTGGCTCCGGCAGGAACGCGCGGTGAAAGCGACTGAAGTTCGGAAGTGGGGGGAGCCGCTCGGTGAGCGACGCAACCCGCGCCCGGTGAAGGCGCTCGGAGGCATGGCTCTGATGGGCCAGCGTCTCATCCAGCTCCCGAGCCACCTGGGTCAGGGCTTTCACCAGGTGGGCCGCGGTGGCGGGAGTACTCCCGATGTGGGTCAGGAAGAGGACCGTGTTCCGTGAAGTCTTGTTCACCTGGATGGCGAATCGGTCCATGAGCATCTGCTTGAACTGGTTGCCGTCCATCCCGGTCTTCCCCACGTGCAGGGTGATGCGGGTGGGGTCCAGGGTGAACTCGTCGCTCTGCCAGGTGGGCGTCAGCTTCGCCCATCCCTTCTCGGGGTCGTAATAGAGGTTCAACCCCGAGGGCCGGTAGCGGGAGGGGATCATGTCCCCGGGACCCAGGACCCGGAAGTACCGTCCCAGGAGGGGGTCGCTGTGGATCCGCTCCCGGAGGTTCATGGCGATCTCCACACTCTCCTGGACCAGCGCATAGCCCTCCAACTCCACCTGTCGTCGGCCCATGTCCAGCGAGGCGAGGATGGGGTAGTTCGGGGAGGTCGACGTGTGGGTCATGTAGGCCTCTTCGAACGCCTCGCTGACCTGCTGGTCGAAATCCTCGTCCTGGATGTGGATCATGGAGCCCTGCCTGAGCGCCGTCAGGGTCTTGTGGGTCGACTGGGTCGAATACACGCGGACCCGGGCCCGCTTCGGATCGGGGAGCAGACGCGTGTCCAACCAGGCCGTGTCATCGTCCTCTCGCTCCGCGAACTCCCGGCTCCACTGCTCATGCTCCGCTGCGTATTCGTCGCTGCGCAGGCGCTCCTTGAGACGGCTGGCGACCTCCATGGCCGTTCGCCGCCGCAGCGTGGGATGAAAGCGCCCGTATCCGAACCAGGCCTCATCCCAGACGAAGACCATGTCCGGCTTTATGGCCAGCACCTCCTCCATGATCCGAGCCGGATCATAGGTGATCCCGTCGAAGGTGATGTTGGTGAGAAGGAGCATCTTCACGCGGTCGAGCTTTCCGGCCCTCCGCAACTCGAGAAGTCGCTCCTTGATCTCCCTCAGAGGCACCCCGCCGTACATGGAGAATTCCGAGAGCGGATAGGCGTCTAGGTAGACCGGAAACGCGCCGCTCATGATGACCGCGTAGGGGTGCGACTTGTGGCAATCATGGGCCAGCAGCACGATGTCGCCGGGCCGAACCAGACCCTGCATCACGATCTTGTTGGCCGTGGAGGTCCCATTGGTCACGAAGTACGTCTTCTTGGCTCCAAACGCCCTGGCCGCGAGCTGCTGGGCCCGTTTCAGGGGACCGTGAGGCTGGAGCAGGGAATCGAGCCCCCCGGTGGTGGCCGAGGTCTCGCCCATGAAGCTGCTCGGCCCGAAGAGGGTCGCCGTCTCCCGGATCCAGCGAGATTTGAGAATGGACTTCCCCTGACCGATGGGCAGGGCGTGGAAGACACCGGTGGGCTTCCGACTATAGCGCTGAAGGGCGGTGAGGAAGGGCGTCTCGGCCCGATCGCCCACCCCTTTCAGGATGCTGAGGTGGAGCTCCCGGTAGTAGTCCTGCCTGTGGAAGAGTCGATCGAAGTCTTCGGTGTCCTCGCCCGCCACCCGCTCCAGGGGGGAGTCGGTGACCAGGAAGGCGTCCAGATCCGGGCGGAGGTGCTTCAGCACTCCGCCCAGCCGGTGGCTGCGAACGCTGCCCAGCATGGCCGCCAGCGAATCCAGGTCGTCGTCCATGAGGGCCTCGGCCTCCGGGACGAGGGAAAGGCCCGGTCCCTTGGAGCGGAACGGGAAGATGTAGCGCACCACGACGCTCTGGATGTCCCCGTTCAGGAGTACCGCCGCCATCGCCTCCTCGAAGGATCGGGCCACCACGAGCTCATAGATGAATTCGTCTTCGGGAGCTCTGAAGGCCCGGAGCTGGAGGCGGAGCTCGGTCTCCTGCTCCCTGGTCAGATCATCCACGACGAGAACCTCGAAGTACGGACGGCTCTCGGACTCGACCTCGTGCTCGATGCTCTCCACGACCCGGGTCACATCGATGAGATCGGCGTATTCGCTCAGCCGGCTGGTGGAGAGATCCAGCCGTCGGTAGGCATCCTTCGCCAGGAGCTGTACGACGCGGCTGGTCTGCTCCGCGAAGGCGTGGTAATCCTCCTTCCCGAAGAGGGCCTCCAGTCGGTCGAAGCCCTGGGGGCCTGGAAACGCCCAGAACGGCTCGTAGGGCCGGAGGATCTCAAGCCCATCGAGCACCGCCTTGCGCCAGCGCGACGTGTCATCGCCCGACTGGACCCCGTGAGCGAGTCTGCGCCCATTGTCCCGAACCCGGTTCCACGCGTCCATGCGGAGCCGGATCACGTTGTGCTGGAGGCTGGCCGGTCCGTCTCCTGCGTTCAGACCCAGCTGTGCGTCTCGGGGGTGCACCGGTCCGGTAACCTCCGACCTTTCGATCCCTTCGGACTCCTTTCTCATGCTCCGACCTCCGATCTTGGTTCGCAGTCTGCTCAGAACGCGCCGGATCATTCCGAGCTCGGCGTGTCGTGGGAGTCCTCGCCCCGCATCCCTCGTCCTGGCTTTTCCAGAGGCCCGAGCGTATCGAGGTACGCCGATCCCTTCCAACGACGGTTGTACACCTTGAAGCGCACCTCGCGGTCCCGGAAGCTCTTCAGGGGCTGGCCCAAGGACCGGAGGCCACGCTCCCTGGAGCGTTGAACCCGGTCCAGGTCGAGCTCCACGGGCATGAGCTCCTCGGACTCCCCAGCCTGGTGGATCACCTCACCATGAGGCCCGACCAGGATGGATCGTCCGACCCCACCGGCTCCCAGCCCGTTGATGTCCAGGAAGTAGCACTGGTTCGTGGCCGCTGTGCTTCGAGCGATGGCCAGCTCCACGTCCCGATCCGGCGTGCCCGTGAGCGACGGGTGGAGGATCACCTCCGCTCCCATGGCGGCTAGCGTACGGGAGGTCTCCGGAATCCAGGAGTCGTAGCAGATCGACACCCCGAAGCGACCCACGTCGGGCACATCGAAGACCAGGAATTCGTCTCCGGCCTCGACCCCCGCCTCGTAGGGGGTGAAGGGAAAGAGCTTTCGGTGTCGCCCCACTACCTCGCCCTCTGGATTCAGCACCGAGGCGGTGTTGTAGATCCCGTCCTTCCGCTTTTCATAGAGGGATCCGGTGACGAGCCAGAGCCCGTGTTTTCGGGCCATTTCGCCGAACCGGTCTTCCGCGGGGCCCGGGAGGGCTTCGGCCCTGGCCCGGGAAGGTCCGTAGGCGGCCAGTTCACTGAACATCACCATCTCCACCCAGGGGAAGAGCCCCATGAGCTGACTCAGCCGCCTCTCCAGGTAGGCCAGGTTGCTCTCGGTCCCGGAGATGTGGAGCTGAAGACCCGCCACCCCGATGGACCTCACGCTCGCACCTTCTCGCCCGCTCCCTGTCCCGCACCGTTCTGGTGTTCGGCGCCGGAGAGTCGGAGCACCGCACCCTCGATCACCCCAAGTCCCCGGTCCAGCTCCTCGTCGCTGATGACGAGGGGGCTCAGGATCCGGATCACGTTCCCGGCGGGCCCCGCCGTGATCACCAGGACCCCCTCGGCCAGGGACTCCATGGCCACCTGGCGGGCCAGCGTGCTGGCCGGCGCACCCCCCTCCTCGACCAGCTCCATGGCCATCATGGCTCCGAGTCCTCGCACTTCGCCCACCGCGGCGCACCGATCGGCCAGGGCTTCAAAGCGCCGCCGGATCATCCGTCCGATCTCGGTGGCTCGGGTGTTGAGGTCCAGCTCCTCCATGATCCGGATCGTGGCCAGGGCCGACGCGCAGGCCACGGGATTGCCCCCGTACGTCCCCCCGATGGTCCCGGGCTCGGCTCCATCCATGACCTCGGCCCGGCCCATCACGGCTCCGATGGGCAGGCCTCCCCCCATGGACTTGGCCCAGGTGGAGAGGTCCGGCACCACACCGAAGTGCTCGTAGGCAGCCCAACGCCCGGTGCGGCAGAACCCGGTCTGGACCTCGTCGAAGACGAGGACGATCCCCTCCCGGTCGCAGATCTCCCTCAGGCCCCGGAGATAGCCAGGCGGTGCGGGGACGAACCCCCCTTCGCCCTGGACGGGCTCGATGAGGATCGCCGCCACGTCCCGTGCGGCTACCAGGGTGGAGAAGGATTCCTCGAGCCGGTGCAGCTCGCGCTCCACGAAGTCCTCGATGTCCAGTCCGTCGCCCCGGAGGCCGTGGTTGGGAAAGGGCACCCGGTAGATCTCCGGCGCGAACGGGCCACACCCCTTCTTGTAGGCCACCTTCGAGGTGAGCGACATCCCCATGAGCGTACGCCCGTGGAACGCCTCGGAAAAACAGATCACCGCCGGCCGGCCCGTTGCCTGTCGAGCGATCTTCACGGCGTTCTCGACGGCCTCGGCACCGGAGTTGATGAGAAGCACCTTCGTGTGATCGCCGTGTGGCAGGAGTTCGGCCAGCTTCTCGGCCAACTCCACGTAGGGTTCGTAGGTGGCCACATGAAAGCAGGCGTGGAGCAGCTCGCCGGCCTGGCGGCGGATGGCGTCCACCACGGCATCCTGGCAGTGGCCCGCGTTCATCACGCCGATGCCTCCGGCGAAGTCCAGGAGCTCCCGGCCTTCGGCGTCCACGATGACCGCACCCCGACCCCGGGCCGCGGTTGCCGTAGTCACCCGAGGAACTCCGCGAGGCACGACGGCCTCACGGCGCGCCAGCAGTTTTTCGTTGTCCGTCATAATCGGTACCATTTTGAAGGGTCGCCTCCTCCTGTGAGGGACAGGCCGGACGACACCGTGGAAAAAAACGGAACCCCAAGGTTCCTGAGATGCGGTTGCGGAGCAGGCCTCTGGTCGTCCCAAGCGCGCAGGACGAACCGAAATTCAACGGGTTCCGACCCGTAGGAGACCATTGAAGAATAGCCGTCCCCACCCCCCGACGGCCAGTTGAAGGGTCCGCGCCCGCCCGGGCCGGGGAGGGCTAAAAGGCTGTTGAAGAACAGGAGAGACCGCCGTTGGGAGCGCAAGGTCGCTGGATCCAAGGCGGCCCGCCGCCCCACCGAACGGCTGATGACGCAGCAGCGCGCAGCGCCTGGGGCGCTTCCCCCGCGAGACCTCCGAGCACTGCGCAGGAGAACCCGAAGGGCGTCGGGGGGGTGCGGCCCTGGATCGTCGTTGGAGCCCGCTCCCGATCCGGCGGGGAGCCCCCGCCCCGCGAGGGCAGAGGGGGACCGGGCGTCGCTACTCCACCCAGACAGTCTTCACGTTCACGAATTCCCGGATCCCGAAGGGCGAGAGCTCCCTCCCGTACCCGCTCTCCTTCACCCCGCCGAAGGGGAGGCGCGGATCGGAACGCACGAAGGCGTTCACGAAGCAGGCGCCCGCATCCAGCTCCTGGACCGCGATGCGCTCCCCTCGCTCTCGGTCGGCGGTGAAGACCGCCGCCCCCAGGCCGAACGGCGTGTCGTTGGCGACCCGGATCGCCTCCGCTTCGTCTTCGACGGTGATGATGCTGGCCACGGGTCCGAAGAGTTCCTCCTCGTAGGCGGGCATCCCCGGCTTCACATCGGTGAGTATCGTGGGCGGATAGAAGTAGCCGGGCCCGTCGGGCAGCTCTCCACCCAGGAGGAGGCGAGCCCCGCCCTCCATGCTCTTCCGCACCTGGCGATGGAGGCTGTCCCGGAGGTCGGACCGGGCCTGGGGGCCCAGCGTGGTCGACTCGTCCATGGGGTCACCCATGACCGCTCGGCCCATTCGTTCGATCATCCGCGCCTCGAAGTCCTCGCGAAGGCCCTCCACGACCACGAAGCGCTTCGCAGCGATGCAGCTCTGTCCCGAGTTCAGCAGCCGGCTCGTGACGCAGGCCTCCACGGTGGCGTCCAGGTCCGCGTCCTCCAGGACGATGTATGGATCGCTCCCGCCCAGCTCCAGCACCGTCTTCTTGATCTGGCTTCCGGCCTGGGCCGCCACCGCCTTCCCGGCACCGACACTTCCGGTGAGGGTCACCGCCCTCACCCGCGGGTCCTCGATCATGGTGCCCGTGAGATCCAGATCCACGATCGCCGAGCGGAAGAGTGCAGAGGGGAATCCCGCCTCATGGAGGATCTCCTCAATGGCCAGGGCACAGCCCGGGACGTTGGGGGCGTGCTTCAGGATCGCCCCGTTTCCAGCCATGAGCGTGGGCGCGGCGAACCGGAAGACCTGCCAGAACGGAAAGTTCCAGGGCATGATCGCCAGAACGACCCCAATGGGTTCGAAGGCGACGAAGGTCTTCGCATTCGTATCCGGTGTGGACACCGCCTCGCGGGCAAGCTCCTGGGCTCCGGTCCGGGCGTAGTATTCGCACACCCACGCACACTTCTCCACCTCCCCACGCGCCTCTTTGAGCGGTTTTCCCATCTCCGTGGTCATGAGTCGGGCCCAATCCTCGGACCGGTCGCGAAGGATCGCCGCCGCATTGTTGAGGCGATCCGCCCGATGCGAGAACTCGGTGGTCCGCCACTCCCTCTGGGCGCGGTGGGCATCCTGAAGGATCGTCTCCACACGGTCCCCGTCCATCTGGGGGTAGTCCTTCAGCGTCTTTCCTGTGGCAGGGTTTACAGCAGTCCAACTCATGTGGGGGCTCCTCGAAAAAGCAGTGGTGGTCAGGCGGTTCGGGTGCGGCCGACCCGGACCCATCGACGGGTGGGGACAGGCGTCCCGGACCAGTAAAGATAACCCCACCGGCCGGAAACGGGCGCGTCCCGAGTTTTGCGGGAATCGCTGGGAACCGCCATTCTCAGAGGAAGGTCGTCCACACCCTCAACTTCCAAGATCAGGCCGTCACCTGCCGACTCCTGCCCCCTCGACCCACTCCTCGCCATCTCGTGACTGGATCACGATGACGGCACCGTATCTGGGTCCCGATCACAGACGCAGCATCCTGCAACTCACCACCACGGCCATCGGGTTCTTCGGCTTCTGGGTGGCCGCATACTGGGCCCTGGGGGTCAGCTACTGGCTCACCCTGGGGATGGCCGTTCTCGCAGCCGCCTTCCTCGTGAAGCTCTTCATGATCCAGCACGACTGCGGTCATGGCTCATACTTCCGCTCGCGGCGAGTCCGGGACATCGTGGGTTTCACCATCGGGGTTCTGACCATGACCCCCTACCAGTATTGGCGGAAGACCCACGCCCATCACCATGCCCACAGTGGGGACCTGGACCTCCGGGGATTCGGGGATGTGGAAACCCTCACCGTGCGCGAATACCTGGCCCTATCCAAGGGCAAGCGACTGGGCTACAGGGTCTACCGCAGCCCCCTGACCCTACTCCTCCTGGGCCCCATCTTCCACTTCGTCCTGAAGCACCGGTATCCCTGGGAAGTGCCGAGGGAATGGAAAAAGGCCTGGGCCAGCATCTGGTGGACCAACGCCTGCATCGCGGGAATCCTGCTGGGAGCGGCCCTGACCATCGGGCTCGTGCCCTTCCTCCTGGTCCAGGCCCCCATCACCCTCATGGCCGGCGCGGGGGGGATCCTCCTCTTCTACGTGCAGCATCAGTTCGAGGAAACCTACTGGCACAGGAAGCCGGACTGGGACTTCTTCGAGGCCTCGGTCCTCGGAAGTTCCCACCTGGTCCTCCCCAAGCCTCTGCAGTGGTTCACCGCCAGCATCGGGATCCACCACGTCCACCATCTGAGCAGCAGGATCCCGAACTATCGGCTCCAGGAGTGTCTGGAGGCGAATCCGGAGCTGCAGCGGGCCACAAAGATCAGCCTGGGTGACTTTCGGAGGCTCTTCCGGCTGACTCTGTGGGACGAGGAGGCCGGGAGGATGGTCGGGTTTCGGGAACTCAAGGCCCCGACCGCGGGCTGAGCAGGGACGCAGCAGCCCCCGGGCGGGGGCGGGGTCAGTAGCCCCAGGGCGCGGGTGGGGGCTCCACGGGAGTACTCAGATCGAACTCCCTCCGGATGGAGTGACCCTGCTTCGGCCAGTGCACTCCGTAGGAAAAGGTGTCGTCGCCCACGAAGTGCATGAACCAGAAGTTGTCGTCACGCTCAGGCAGGATCTGAGCCGTGTGCTCGTCGGCCCAGAAAATCTGTCGGTGGGGAAGCCCGGGGACCGGGGCATCACCTCCGTACTGGGTGATCTCCTCCTCGGTCCCGTCGGGATTTCGGTGGTCGTGCTTGAGGCGGATCGTGCCCTCCTCCCTGGTCAGGAGCCAGTTTCGCGACCGGTCGTCGTCCACGTGGACCGCGATGTGGATCCGTTCGTCGGAGCACTCCCTGAAATGGGCGAGGAGCACCTCGTAGTTCCGGGTGCCCGCGTAGTGGGGCGTGGCGTGCACCACGTCACCCTGGTAGGCATTTCCGCAGTGCTCCGAAAGCCGATTCCAGAAGGCCTCCTGCTCCGGGGCGAGCTGGGCGGACGACGGGGTCTGGGCGATCGCCGCCTGAGCCTCCTCCGACGGCTGCTCGGCGCATCCGAAGGCCAGGGAAAGGGGAAGGAGCAGGGCCGAAAGGTGCGCTGGGGATCTTCGCATGTTCAGAGTCTTCTCCTTCAGGGGATCAATCCGGTACTTCAACGGCCTCTCAACTCAGAATCACGATGCCTAGACTCATGAGCAACATCGCCGCCGCGGGAAGCGACCGCTTCAGCGGATCCCCCACCTTCAGGTGCATGGCGATGGCCCCGACCATCAGCACGGCTACCACGCCACCCGCGAGTTGCACGGGGAGGGGAAGAAACAGGCCGAGAAGCAGCACCGCTCCGGCCGCTATCTTCAGGGCTCCGACCAGGTAGAAGACCGCCTCAGGCAGGCCGTACACGGCGAACTCCTCCTTGAGGCTCGCCGCCGCACCGCCCCTGTAGGGCGTGGCCGACTTCGGCCGAAGCAACCAGACGTTCAGGAGCCCGAGGCCCACGACGACCTGCAAAGCGATCACGATCCAGTAGAGTGACACGGGGGTACTCTCCCAGCATGGGGTGTCCGGACGGACCCTCGCAACCCGGATGGAGGAGGACCGCTCGTGCAATTGGCCTATCAGGCGCTTACGCTTCTATCCGTGTTGCTGTTCCTGTTCTACGGTCTGAGCTGTCTCTTCGCCGACGGGATGGCCGCCGAATTCGAGCGCTTCGGACTGAGTCGATTCCGCAGGTTGACGGGGAGCCTGGAGGTGGGAGGCGCGCTGGGCCTGATCGCGGGCCAGTTTTTTCTTCCCGTGCTCGTGGTCAGCTCGGCGGGACTCGTCCTCCTCATGATCCTGGGCGTCGTTACGCGGATCCGGGTGAACGATCCCGCTCCCGAGGTCCTTCCCGCGTCCCTGCTCCTCATCATGAATCTATACATCTTCTCGTATGCCGTCGGACTCGTGGGGCCGGGATAGGGGATCCACACGGTCCCGAGGGGTGACCCCAATGGCCGAGGACTCCCTCGAGGAATGCCGCGGGAATCAAGGCTGGGGGGAGTCGGCCACACCCGATAGCGAGAGGGCCAGGAGGAGGACCGCCCGGGTGGCCGGAAGGGCGCTGGGCCAGTGCGCCCATTCCGAGAGGGTATGCTGATCACCGCCCTCGGAGCGCCCCACCGAGATGGAGGGGATGCCTCGGACCACTCCGGCGTTGGCATCGGTGGAACCTGAGGCCACCGGCTCGTTGGGAAGGTCGAGAAATCCGTATACGTCCTCTGCGGTCAGGATGAGCGGGTGCTGACGGCGATCAGCCAGGTCCTCCGCCGTGCCCCCGGCCGGCATCCGGTTCTCCTCTTCCATCTCCCACCGGACCCCGTGCCCATCCGCGGCCTGGGCCACCCGATC
Organism: Gemmatimonadota bacterium; assembly: GCA_007121555.1. Taxonomy (GTDB): domain Bacteria; phylum Gemmatimonadota; class Gemmatimonadetes; order Longimicrobiales; family Gaopeijiaceae; genus PWLA01. The sequence goes on from SKKH01000084.1 coordinate 17,177, forward strand.
CTGAATCTCGGCCTGGAGGGAGTCCAGGAGGACCGGGTTCACCGAGCGGAGATCGACGCTGAAGGAGGCTCGTTCCGGGATGGCATTGAAGACGCTCCCGCCCCGCAGCATGCCCACGTTGTAGACCGCGCCCCCCCGATCCTCGGGGATCTCCAGCTCGTAGATCGAGGCGATGGCGTCAGAAAGCGCCCGGGCCGGGTTCGGGCGTCCGGCGGACGTGTTCGTGTGAGATCCTTCGCCGAGGAAGTGGAACCAGCTCCAGTAGATGCCCAGGGCACCGTAAGGGATCCGTCCGAGCCCACCGTCCATGGCGATGAGCATGTCCGCCACACCTTCGTTCTCCTCCAACCAGTGGATCATCCCTCGAAGGCCGACCTCCTCCTGGGCCGTTCCAATGAAGATGAGATCTCCGGCGGTCTGGAGTCCGGTGCGTTCCAGGGCCCGGATCATGGCCAACATGTTGGCCACCGAGGCCGAGTTGTCGAAGATCCCTGGTGCCCGGAGGACCTCTCCGTCCCGCTCCACCGCAACGTCGGTGTCGATGGGGTGCACGGTGTCCAGATGGGCGGCAAAGACCAGGGTGGGGCCGTCCGCAACTCCCTGCCGCAGGCCGACCACATTTCCGATGCCGTCGACGGAGACCTCGAGCCCCTCGGCCTCCATCTGTTCGGCCACGTAGCGCCCTCGCGCCTCCTCGAGCCCCGAGGGCGCCGGGATCTCGTTGATGAGAATCCACTCCGCGACCTGGTTCTCGAAGTTCTCCTCGATCCACTCCAGCGCCCGATCCACATCGCTGCGCTCGAGGAGCTGAGGAGAAAAGGCCGATTCCCCGGGGGGGAGTGTCTGGGCGTCGAGTCCGAGGGCCAGGGCCATACCCAGGAGAAGGGCGAGGCTGGAGAGAGACCGAAGGGAGGGGAGCACGAGGGGCCTTGGGAATATGGGAAGCAGGGAATCTGACTCCCACACCAGTGAGGAGAGTCCTGGATTCGCCGGCATTCCTGATCCGGCGCATCCCGCACTCACCAGACTAGAATCGGGTCGTGGGAGCGGCAAGGACCGAAATCATTGTGTTTCGTGGACTCACTCCTTAGCTAGGAATCATGGGAGGAGAGGACGCGCTCCTCGAGTGGACGTTTCCCAGGGGGATCTGGATGAGCCGGAGCTACACCGATGTGGATCTCGACCTCACTCCCGGCACGGAGGACTGGGAGATCCGCCTCACCACCCCGCGAAGCCGGGCCAGGGGCACCTTCCGCAACCCTCTCAGCGATGAGGAGATCGAGATCCTGGGTCTCACTGCCGTGCGGGGGCGAAGGAGCACCCGTTCGGCCTCGAGGCGGGATCTGGAGCGGGCCAAGGACTTCGGAGGACGTCTGTTCGATGCCCTCTTCCAGGACGAACTCCTGGAGAGCTACCGGGAGACCCTGGCCCAGGTAGCCGGAGATGAGACCCGCAGCCTTCGCATCCGGCTGAGGCTCCAGGACAGCCCGGAGTTGGCCTCCATTCCCTGGGAATTCCTCTACGACCGGAGGCAGGACCGCTTCCTGGCTCTGGAGTTCCAGACCCCCGTGGTCCGATACATCGAGTTGCCCCTCGCCGTCGATCCACCGGACGTGACCCTTCCCCTCCGGATCCTCGTCATGATCTCGAGTCCGCAGGGCGTCACCTCGCTCGACGGGGAAGGGGAGTGGGCCCTCCTGAATCAGGCGATGGCGGATCTGGTTGCCAGTGGATCGGTGGTCCTGGACCGCATCGAGCACCCAACGCTGGCGGCCCTGCGCTGGAAGCTCAAGGGTGCCGGGTATCACGTGTTCCACTTCATCGGACACGGGGGCGTGTCGCCCGACGACGGCCGCGGCTTCCTGATCCTGGAGGATGCCGATGGCGACCCCGACGAAGTGGACGCCGAGACGATGGCAGGCGTCCTGGCCGGAGAGCGATCCCTCCGTCTGGCGGTCCTGAACGCCTGCGAGGGGGGGCGGTCCGACGCCAGCGACGTCTTCACCGGCACGGCGCAGAGCCTGATCCGCCAGGACCTCTCCGCAGTCCTGGCCATGCAGTTCGAGATCTCCGATACCGCCGCGGTGGCCCTGACCCACGACTTCTATCAGGCCCTCGCCCTCGGCGACACGGTGGAAGAGGCGGTGACCGAGGCCCGGAGGGGGCTTCGGCTCGTTCAACGTAACTCCGTGGAGTGGGCGACCCCCGTACTCTACATCCGCCGGGGCGATGGCCACCTCTTCCGGATTCGGGAACGCACCCAGAAAGGGGCGCAGGCCACGGTCCCGCCCAGTTATCCCACTCGAGAAACTGCGCCCGCAAAAGGGGATGAGTCACCCCGTTCCAGAGAGGCGGCCCGGGCCCTGGCCGACGTCGCCCCAGCCCCGGCCCCCCCTGCTCCTCAAGCTCGATCCGAAGCGCCTCGAACTCCTCCCGTCAGGGCCGAACCCACGCCCAGAAGGTGGTTCCGTCGAACACGGACCGGGCTCGCGGCCGTGGGAGGCCTGTTCATCCTTCTCGTCGGAATCGAGATGTGTTCCGACGATCTGGTCGTCTACCCCGACGCCGCCGTGCCGGGATGGGACTCCGACCTCCCCTTCCTGGACGAGGGCTTCAGCCCGGGGAGCCCTCCACTGATGGGCAGTCTAGCCACGGGCCAACGGGATCGGCATCAGGTGTACCTCACGGAGGGGCTCGTCTACCTGCTCACGGGATCCTGTGGCGAGGGTTGCCGGGATCTGGATTTGAGCCTCAGCTGGATGGGCGATCAGATCAGTTACGATTTCAGCATCTCGACCGCTCCCTCGATCCAGCTGGTTCCGCTCTGGCCGGGTTACTACGAGCTGGAGGTCCACATGGTGGACTGCGCCGCCCCCACGTGCAGCTACGAGGTCTACACCTACTACTGAGTTCAGGGCCTGGACCTCACCGCGTCCAGGCTGTAGCGACCCGGCCCCGAGAGGAAAAAGTACAGCCCGAGCGGCACGTAGATCATGAGCATGTGACGAGGCAGGAGGCTGCCGGCATTCAGCCAGGCCACAGCGATGCTCAGGAAGATGAGGGTGCTCACCCCGGCCGAAAGCCGGTTGAAGAGCCCGACCATGAGGAGCGCCCCGAAAACGAGCTCGGCCCAGGGGAGGGCGTAGCCGTAGGGGGCCGCGATGATGTCCGGAAGCCACGCCGGGTTGCGCCCCTGGAAGAAATCTCCCCGGTAGAAGGTGCCCGGGCCTCCGGTCCAGTCCTCCACCACCTTCCCCCAGCCCTGGTGGAACAGAAACCACCCCAGGGCGATCCGGGTGAGCCCCTTGGCGAGCTCGACCGGGGCAGTCGAGGAGCGGCCGTAGGGATCGGTGAGGGTGTGGCTTGTCGACGGAAATGAGGTCATGGGGTCTCCATTCAGGGGAACGCGGTGGGATGCGGCAGGCCACGCCTTGGACGGACAGGGTCGAGGAGGCCCCTGCAGCACGGCCCAACGCTCCCACAGGACCACATCCGCGGCGAAGACACAAGACGGAGCCCTCTCGGCCGCGCTCGGTATCCCGGCCGGACGGCTCCTTCGCAGGACTTCGGATGCAGCTCCCCGCTGGGACCTTGCTCTGAAGGCCTCTGACTGGCCCGCAGTGGCTCGATCCCTCACTTTGACGATCGGAAGCGACGATCGGGAACCTCTTCACCCTTCCATCCAGGACGTGTTCATGCGCCTCCTCTCGTACGTGGCTCTTCTGGCGACTCTCGTCGCCGCCTGTGGGGAATCTCCACCCGCCAACGACGATCCCGGGACCCCGGCCGACCCGGCGCAGGATCCAGGGGCGGAGGTCCGGGTCCAGGCCTTCACCGACGCTCGCATCTTCGACGGCACTGGAGGCCCGCTCATCGACGATGGAGTCGTGCTCATACGCGGAGGGGTGATTTCCGAGGTCGGGACTGCCGGTGAGGTATCGATCCCGGACGAGGCCGAGGTCGTGGAGCTGGGCGGACGTTTTCTCATGCCCGGATTGATCAACACCCATGGTCATGTGGGCCCGGGGGGAGACCGGTCCGATGTGGGCGAGCAACTCGAGATCTACAGTCACTACGGGGTCACCACCGTCCTGAGTCTCGGGGACGACGCGGAGGTGCCCCCCGGTGAACGATGGAGTCCGGGCTTGAATCGAGCCCGTCTCTTCGTCTCCGGGCCCAGCCTCAGCCCCGAGTCCCCCGAGGACGCCGAGGCCGAGGTGGCCCGGGTGGTGGAGATGGGGGCCGACTGGGTGAAGATGCATGTGAACTCGCCCCAGAGTCGGGAGACCTACCCCCAGGTCATCGCCGCCGCTCGCGAACGGATCATGCCGGTGGCCATCCACATCGAGGAGCTGGACGACGCGAAGGGCGTCCTCGAGGCAGGGGCGACCCTCCTGGGGCACAGCGTCCGGGATACCGAGGTCGACGATGAACTCATCGAGGCGATGAGGGAGCGGAGCGTCTGCCTGGTGCCCACCCTCACCCGGGAGCTCTCCACCTTCGTCTACGCGGACCGGCCGGACTTCTTCGACGATCCCTTCTTCCTTGACCGCTCCGCCCCGGAGGACCTGGACGACTTCCTGACCCCGGAACGCCAGGCCCAGGCCGAGAGCGAGAGCGCCCAGTACTGGCGTGACGCCCTCCCCCTGGCCAAGGAGAACATGGTTCGCCTGCACCAGGCGGGAGTCGGGATCGCCATGGGCACGGATTCCGGGCCCAGCGGTCGCTTCCAGGGGTATTTCGAGCACCTGGAGATGGAGATGATGGTGGATGCCGGAATGTCTCCCGAGGACGTCCTGATCTCGGCCACCGGAGAGGCCGCTCGATGCATGGGGCTGGAGGGGGTCCTGGGGACGATCCGGCCCGGGGTGTGGGCCGACCTGTTGTCGCTGGATGCGGATCCCCGGGACGACATCCTGAACACCCGCGCCATCCATGGGGTCTGGACCGCCGGCAACCGGGTGCGGTAGCGCCCGAAGTTCCAAGCACGAGATCGGAGGAGGCAGCGATGTCCACACTTCGCCTGCTGGTCGGTACCCGAGAGGGAGCCTTCATCCTCACCTCGCAGGGCGATCGACGCCGGTGGACCCTCAAGGGGCCCCTGTTCGGAGTTCCCCTCTTCGCCTCGAGCGACGAGGGGGACTCCCGGACCGCGATTGCCGACCACCTTCCCCGGATCCACTCAGTGGAGGTCCAGACGATCCCATGAATCCGGAAGCGCCCGAAGGTGCGCGGGGAACAGAGCTCGCCGGGGTTTCGGGTGAGGTGAGAGTGAGCCTGGGACAGGAGGCCTCGCTGGCCGATGTGATCGATGAGCTGGAGACCCGGTTTCCGGCCCTGGCCGAAACGATTCGAGAGCACGGCCTGGGGCGACGTCGGGCCTACATCCGCTTCTTCGCCGGGGGGCATGACCTCTCCCATGAGGACCTGACCGACCCTCTTCCCACAGATGTGGCCGAAGGGAGGGTGCCGCTGACGGTGGTGGGTGCCATCGCCGGAGGCTGATCCCCGGCTGACCGCCGCGAGAGGGCGCGCGAGGGACGGAATCGGTCCCATGGCCCGGGAGCCCACTCCGGTCCGTGGCAGGACCCACCTTGTCAGGACTCCCGTTCAGGGCCCTCCCGGTAGTCCACTGCGCGGAGCCCACCCTGCGGATCTCGAAGGAAGGTCTCCGCCCCCGGGACCACATCGGTGTTCTGGGCCGAGACGCACCGCCACCCCGCCTCTCCCAAGCTCACCACGAACGAGAAGATCGTGACCCTGCGGCCCGGGCGGGGGAGATCCTCCCGTCCCGTCTGCCCTTCGAGGATCACCCTTCCGTGGACCACGGCGATGCCGGGGGTGAGCCGGCGAAGCTTCACCTTCCCGAGGGTGAGCCGCGAGTCGCTGAAGATGCGTTCCAGGCCGTAGGCGTGGGCCTCGCGGATCGCCTCCCGGTCCGTCCACCAGATGCCCGTCACATTCACGAAGTCGGCGTCCTCCTCGAAGAGCGCGGCGATTCCGTCCGGGTCGCGGTCGTTCCACGCCTCGACGAAGAGCTGGGGAATCTGGTCCGGGGACTCGGCGACTGGTGCGTTCATGGAGTGAAGGGGCCTGGGTATGATGGGTTGGGAAGATAGGGCGATCGATGGCGGGAGAGCCCGACGTCGCCCGCGAAGCTCGTACGAGGGTGCCGTGGTGGGACCGGTTCGAAGGGGGGCGCCGGGGGGGTCTTGAAGGCATCCGATCACGCCTCGCCCCCATTGATCGTCGGCATCCACTCACCCACGTTGAACCTTGCGCTCACCTCCCACCTCGAGAGCCGACCATGAAGACCCTCCACCTCCTCAGGCACGCCAAATCCAGCTGGGACGATCCGTCCCTCGGAGATCGAGATCGCCCTCTCTCGTCGAGGGGTCGGAGGGCCGCCGCGAGGATGGAACGACACCTCCTGGAGCATGGGATCCGGCCCGACCTCGTGCTCTGTTCGCCCGCCCGTCGGACGGTGGAGACCCTGGACCGCATCTCCCAGGCAGTGGAGGGGGTCCAGGTGAAGATCCGGGAGTGGATCTACATGGGATCCGTGGGCACCCTCCGGGACCATCTCTCCCATCTGCCCGACACGGTGGCCTCGGTCCTCGTCATCGGCCACAACCCCGGGCTGGAGGGTCTGGCACATCAGCTCATGGGCCCCGGTGATCACGACCCTTCGGTGGACGCCCTGCGGACGAAGTACCCCACCGGGGCCCTGGCCACCCTCGAGGGACCTCGGATCTGGTCCGCTCTGACTCCGGATTCCTGCGTGCTCCGCGCCTTCGTACGACCCCGGGAACTGGAGCACGACTGACCCCCGGCCTTCCGGAGCTCAGGCCTCCGCCCATCCCCAGCCCGAGGGATCCATTCACGCCAGGGGAGACCGCGGCCTGGAGAGTTGTCGTCCCGCCAGGAGGAGTGCCCGGGTGAACACGTGTGAGTCCCCCACTGGTGCTCCTGCATCGGAGGAATACTCCTTCCGGGCCTGCTGGAGCACGGCCAGGGTGTCCCCGAGTTCCGCCGGAGATGAGACGGGATCTGAATTGTCCTCCTGCACCAATGCAAGGAGGGTACGGAGGTGGGATAGGGCGATCTCCACCTGCTCGAGGGCCTGGGCGGATCCGGTCTGTCGAGCCGCATAGTCATGTGCCAGGGCGTGTTCGATGCAGGTGTAGCCGCGATCTGTCATGCCCCCAGAGGCAGGCGTCGCCTCGACGGGGTCGGGGAACGACCACGGCTCGACCACGGGCCCTCCGCCCCTGGCCAGCCAGGCACCCCTCGCGGCCTTGCTGGGACCGAGCATGCGAAAGGGAAGCTCATCCAGCAGCCGGGACGCCAGGTCGAACAGGCGCCAGACGGGACCTTCCTGCAACTCCAGCTCCAGTTCACGAACCTCTTCTATCCCGTCCCCGGCCTGAATCTGGCCCTGGTCGAGGGCCGCTTCCACCTTCCACCCCTCGGCGCCCACCTGGAGTCGGGTCCGATGGATGTCGGTGGTGAACTCCGGCTGCACCCCCTCGGCCAGGAGCGCAGCCCGAAGGCCGATCCAGCCGTCCAGTGGGAAGGCTTCGGGAAGCCTCGTGAGATCCGGCTCCTCCCCGGACAGGCGGACCTCGCTCTCCAGGCGATCATGCCCGCCAGGACCCGACATGGCCTTGAAGGTCTGGATGACGACGTCGTGGACCCGCCGCACCCTGAGAGCGGCCCGGGCCCGATGAAGGCTCCCATCCGCAGTGTCGAAGTAGGTGGAGACCATGCGCACGGAGCTCGGCCCCGACCGCCTGAGCTCGAGCAGGAGCGGAGTCTCCAGGACCCGGGCGACCGACTCGGACGAGAGCTGGAGTTTGAGTTCCACTTCGCGTTGGACCATGGGGTGCGTCCCGAACGGATCCAGGGTACGACATGGTACGGCGGACCGAGATGAACCGCGAGCCCGGCTTCGCCGACATCGAGATGTTCGTCGCTGCAGAGAGGAGTTACCTCGGGGCTGGACTGGCAGGTCCAGTCCCATCCAGACAAGTTGAGTTCCTGGTCGTCCACCCTTTCCCGTCTCCTACAGGAGCCGTCGTATGCGGTCCCCCCTAGGTCTCTTCGGCATTCTGGCCGGCAGCGCCCCCCTGTTCCTCCTACTCCTCGGATGCGCGGAGTCACAGGATCTCCCGATCCGGATCGGTGCCACCATGTCCCAGACCGGCGCCTACGCCACCCAGGGGGTTCCGGCCGGCAACGGCTACCGGCTCTGCCAGGAACACGTGAACACCGAAGGAGGTGTGCTGGGCCGCACCATCGAATTCGAGATCCACGACGACGAGTCCAGCTCGGAGACGGCCATCAACCTCTACGAACGGATGATCACCGAGGACGGGGTCGACCTGGTGATGGGCCCCTACGGCTCCACCCTCACCGAGGCGGTCGCCCCGGTCACCGAGGCGCATCGGCAGGTTCACATTTCCCCCCTGGCCGCCACCACCTCCATCTGGGAGCAGGGCCGACAGTATCTCTTCATGGTCCTCCCCCCCGCCGAGCTGTTCCTGGCCGGTCTCATCGAGATGGCCCATGAGCGGGACCTCGAGAGGGTGGCGGTCATCGAGGAGGATCAGCTCTTCCCCCGAGCTGCGGGCTCAGGGGCGGCGGAGCTGGCCCGAGAGCGGGGGATGGAGGTCGTGCTCCACGAGAGCTACCCCAGCGGGACCGAGGACTTCTCCGAGCTCCTCGCCCGCGTTGAGGAGGGTGAAGTCCAGGCTCTGGCCATGGCGGCCTCGGCCCTGGACGACTTCATCGCGGTGGTGAGGCAGATGGAGGAGGCAGGCGTGGACGTCGTGATGTTCGGCACCTCTGGCGCCGTCGACGAGTTCCAGGAGGCGCTGGGGCCCCTGGCGGAGTATGCCTACGGCCTCTCGGCCTGGGAACCCAGCCTTCCCAATCCAGGGAACGAGGAGTTCGTGGCGGCCTACCGGGAGGCCTTCGGCACTGCCCCCAGCTTCCATGCCGCCGGCGCCTACGGAAGCTGCCAGATCTTCATGGAGGCGATCCGACGGGCCGGCACGCTGGATTCCGATGACCTCCGTCGCGAACTCCTGGATCTCGAAACGACCACGGTCTTCGGGGACTACGCGGTGGACGAACGGGGATACCAGACGGCAAATCAGGGTGCCTTCATCCAGTGGCAGGACGGAGAGCGGGTAGTGGTCTGGCCCGACGACGTGGCCACCGCCGAACCCCGATTCCCCACACCTGGGTGGGCTGAGCGGTAGAGGCTCTGTCGAGGAGCTGGAGCGGCCACCGTTAGGAGCGCCAGGGCCTCGGGGGGTCGCGCGGGCCTGGAGGCGGCGCCGACGCTCAGGGCGATGCGACGGAGGCGGCACCTGCACTCCGACCCGCCCGTCGGCCCGTGGCCCAGGCCCACGCGAAGTTGTAGCCCCCGATGGGCCCGAAGGCGTCGAGGAGTTCTCCGCAGAGGAACAGCCCCGGGTGGATCCGACTCTCCAGCGTTCGGGGATGCACCTCCTCCAGCGCCACCCCGCCCCCGGTGACTTCGGCCTTCCGGTACCCCTCGTCGCCGGTCCAGGGAAGGGGATAGGCCGCCAAAGCACGGACCAGCGCGGTCCGCTCCGACCGCTTGAGACGAGCCAGCGCACGGGAGGTGGGCACCCCGGTCTCCGTGAGGATCCGGTCCGCCAGCCTCCCTGGGAGGTGGCGGCGCAGAAGGGCTCCGACGGATCCCTTGGATCCCTCGATGAACCGAGATTCCCAGGTGGCCTCGCTCTCCCGGGTCCAGGCGACCTCCAGCGTCTGTGTCCGACCTCGGGCACGGGCCTGTACCGCGAAGTGCGAGATGTCCAGGACGGCGGGTCCCGAATACCCGCGGTGGGTGAAGAGAAAACCGCCCTGGGTCCGGCTCCTTCCGTCGCCCAGGCGATCCGGCGCCCCTCGTGCCGTCAACTCCACCTCAAGGGAAACCCCCGCCAGGCCGGCGTGAACCGGAGGATCGGTGAGGAGTGGGGTGAGGGCCGGGTAGGGGGTCCGGACGGTGTGACCCAGCCCGCTGAGGAGGCGAAGGCCCGTGCCATCGCTCCCGGTAGCCGGCACGGACAGCCCCCCGCTAGCCATCACGACGACCCCCGCCGCCAGCGTCTCTCCACCGTCGAGATGCACCCGCCACGACGAGGTGGCGCCAGGGGGCTCGAGCCCCTCCACGGAGCGTCGGAAGAGGATCTGTCCTCCGGCCTCCGTGACACTTCGAACCAGGGTGTCCCGGACGTCTCGCGCTCGATTCGAGACCGGAAAAAGCTTGCCGGTCTCCTCCTCCAGGGCCAGGGGAAGGGAGAGCTCCCCTTCGAAGAAGGCCCGCTGCTCCCGCAGGGGCCAGGAGAGGAGGAGGTTGCGGAGAGAGTGGGGTGAGGAGGACGTCACGTAATCCCGGGGATCCAGCTGTGAGGGGAGGACGTTGCAGCGTCCGCCTCCACTGATCAGGATCTTTCGCCCTCCGTCCCGACTCCGCTCCACCACCGTCACGCCGCCGGAGGGCCGTTCCCGTGCGGCGAAGAGGGCGGCCATGAGTCCGGCGGCTCCGCCCCCGACGACCACGATGGGGCGGTCGTGTTCGGGGCCTTTCGGACTCATCGGGGGCGTCCGGCCCCGGCTAGCTCCCGCCGAACCGCCGGGGCTACCCGGGTGCCCAGGAGTTCGATGGCCCGCAGGACCCTGTGGTGGGGCATGGGACCGACGGTGAGCTGGATCAGAAGCCGCTGATGGCCGAAGAGCTCGTGGTGGCGGAGGATCTTCTCGGTGATCTCATCCGGATCTCCCACCAAGAGGGGACCCGACGGCCCCCGCTCGACCTCGAATCGCTCCCGGGTGGTGGGCGGCCAGCCCCGCTCCCGACCGATCCGGTTCATGGTCTCGGCGAAGGGACCGAAGGCCAGATCCGCCGCCTCACCCCCATCCTCCGCCAGGAACCCGTGGACGTTCAGGCTCAGGGGAAGGGATGTGGGGTCGTGTCCGGCCTGGGCCGCCGCGGACCGGTAGGCCTCGGCGGCGGGGCGGAAGCGAGTCGGAGGACCTCCGATGATGGCCAGCGCCATGGGAAGGCCCAGACGCCCGGCTCGGACCACCGAGCCGGGAGACCCTCCTACGGCGAGCCAGACCGGGAGGGGGTCCTGGATCGGACGGGGATAGACGCCCCTCCCGTCGATGGGGGGTCGGTGGAGGCCGCCGGCCCAATTCACCTTCTCCTGCTCCCGAAGCTGGAGGAGGAGGGTCAGCTTCTCCGAGAAGATCTCGTCGTATTCCTGCAGGTCCTGTCCGAACAAGGGGAAGGACTCGATGAACGAGCCTCGGCCCACCATGATCTCTGCCCGACCTTCGGAGATGAGATCCAGATGGGCGAAGTCCTGAAAGACCCGGACCGGATCGTCGGAGCTCAGCACAGAGACCGCACTGGTCAGCCGGATTCGCTCGGTTCGGGCCGCGGCGGCCGCCAGGACCACGGCGGGAGCAGAGACCGCGTAGTCCGGGCGATGGTGCTCTCCGACCCCGAAGACATCCAGCCCCACCTGGTCGGCGAGTTCGATCTCCTCGAGAAGGTGGCGGATCCGCTCCCCGGCGCCGACCTGGCGGCCGGTTCGGGGATCCAGGGGTGTTTCAGCGAAGGAGTAGATTCCGATGTCCATGGACGGTGAACACCCCGTCCCCGGGCCGGGGATCCCCCTCTCAATCGACTCGCCCTCCGGTCCGCCGGTCCCTCCTCAGCCCTCGGACCGCGGGATGTCCGAAATCGGTGAGACGGCCATGAGGGAGCGAGAGCGCTCGAGGGTTCGTTCGACCTGGGCGATCCAGTCCCTGGAGAAGAGGGTCTCATCGGCCAGCCAGCGGACGAGACTCGGCACGGCCATGGTCAGACCCGCCACCTCGTCGGCCACCGCTGCCGCCAGGAGAGCCCCCGCGCCGGGGACACCCTCGAGCTCGGTGGCGGGAACCGCCGCCGCGAACTCCCTCTTCATCCGGAACAGGTGCTCGTCGGGAAGGCGATGCTCCCGGAGTTCCCGCAGCGTCGAGAGGGCCTCATGCAGGTTTCCATAAGGGTCCTCCGCCGCCTCGGGATCCATCGAACCCAGCTCCTCCAGGAGGACTTCGAGATGGCGTTCCATGAGCCAGCGGGGCATCCCCCTGGCGGCCAGGAGGTTGCTCAACCACATCACGTTCTCCACCCCCGACGCTCGATCCAGATAGGCCAGGGTGACGAGCCAGGCGCTGTCGCTTCGTGTGAAGGCTCGGCCCCGGTCGCCGTAGCGTGTGGCGTAATAGGGGAATTCGGCCCACGAACGCTCTCCCGCCCTCAGGGCGGCGGCCAGCTCCGCTTCGGTGGATGAGATCACGTGGGAACCGGCCGAGGGGTTCAGCTCACGGGCCAGATCCTTGAAAGGGGTTCGGATCAGAGGATGGAGGGCGGAGAACACCCGCGACATGTCGGCCATGACCCCGTGGGCCGCCCGCGCGGCCCGATCCAGCTCCCCGGGGGTCAGTTCGACTCGGTCCAGCTCGGCTCCGAACTCCGCCCATCCACCGCGGTCCGCATCGATCCCACCGCCGTCGGTGTGGCCGCTCAGGTAGGCCAGGCCCCCCTCCGGCGATACCTCGAGGGAATCGGCCACCTGCGGCGCCACGAGCGCCGCTCCGGCCATGGAGCCCTCCATCACATAGGTCACCCCCACCAGGGAGACAGGATCCGCGGTCGCCTGAAGTCGGATACGCTGAGCCAGAAGCTGGGCCCGCACAGCAGCCACGGGCGCGATGAGACCCCCCTTGGGATCAAGGTGCTCGAGGTCCTCCTGGATCACCACGGCCCTTCGAGGCACGCGCTGCCGAAGAAGTTCCAGGCGGCCGTCAGCGCTTCGGGCCAGGGAGGACTCCAGACTGGTTCGGACGGCGAGGAGGGCCCGAAGGAAGCCGACGTAGCTCTCCCGGCTAAGGCGACCTCCCTCGAGCGCCGCCATGAAGGGAAGTGCCTCCACCCGGTCGTGCTCCTTCTGGATCGCTTCCTTCAGCACCCGCCGGACCGCGGCAGGGCCCACCCCACGGAAGGGTGGCGACGGCACCGATTCGGCCCCGGCGTCGCCCCCGGCGGATTTCCCTTCGACGCTCATGGCGGATCTCCTCTGGCTCATGACAGGCGGCAAGAAAGTACGCCGGTCACGAAGGGGGAACAAGAAGACCCCTTCCAGCTCAACCCACACGGATTCGCTCATGGATCAGGGCATTGCACCGTTCAAAAGCGCTTTGGTCCCGACCCATCGATTCACATCCGAGGATAAAACGCCTGTGCCGTCACCCGCTCAGCCGTCGTCCCCGACCCAGGATACCCCGCCTCGGCGAGGGTCTCCAGCCCCCGACCAACCCTTCCTGGAGTGTCGGACCACGTGCGCTCCTCCGAAGAACAGGTTCAGCCCCGGCCACACCCTGTGTTCAGGCCAACGGGCCGTGAGCCCGTCGACGGCCTCCGACTCGAAGCCTCCTTCGATCTCCAGACGGCCCTCCTCCAGATGCAGCCGCGGTCGTGCCACCGCCGAGGAGGCGGGAAGATGCTGGTCCAGGAGACCGAGCAGAACCTGAAGGATAGCGGACCGGATGCGGTTGGATCCGCCGGAGCCGAGCACGGTGAGTCCGGCGCCTCGAGCCTCTTCGACCACCGTGGGTGCCATCATGGAGGTGAGGCGGGTATCCGGGGGCCACCGACCGAATCCCCGGGGCTGAAGATCGGCCTCACCCAGCATATTGTTCAACATGGCCCCGGTGCCGGGCATGACCCAACCGGACCCCTCGCCATTGCTGCCGGTGAGGGACGCGGCGTTGCCTCGAGCATCCAGGACACTGATGTGGGTCGTGGCCTCGCGAGCCCGGGGGTGGAGCGAAAGAACCTCTCTGTAACGAGCCAGGCATTCGGGATCCAGGAGGCGGTCCACCGACTCCTGATCCACCCGGTCCAGAAGTCCCTCTCCCTGACGGGCCTGCTGGACCAGGTCCAGGGTGGCCGCCAGGCGACGCACGTCTCTCGGGACGGACGTGAGGGGATCTCCTTCGGCCAGGAGGGCCAGGGCGAAGGAGACCAGGAGCCCTCCTGAGGCCGGAGGGGGGTTCGTCAGTACCCTGTGACCACGGTACTCCAGCTCCAGGGGCGCCCGGACCTGGACCTCGTAGCCTTCGAAGTCCGCGAGCCGCAGGTGTCCGCCCCCGGACCGGGAGGCCAGGTCCACCGCCCGAGCCACCTCCCCCCGATACATGAGATCGGGCCCCTCCCGGGCGAGGGCGTCGAAAAAGTCCGCAAGCTCGGGTTGACGATGGCGGTCCCCTCGTGCCAACAGGGTGCCCTCCGGGAGGAAGAGGGCACGGGTTCCCGGTGTGTCACCCAGGATGGGAGAGAGCACCTGAGCCAGATAGGTCTGGAGGGGGAGGATCTCCACCCCTTCCCGGGCCGCCGCCACCGCCGGGGCGATCAGGCGGAGCATGGGCACGCTTCCCAGCTCCCGATGGAGACGGAAGGCGCCGGCCACGATCCCCGGCACCGCCGCAGAGCCGAGGCCGATGTGAAAGGCCTGGCGAGCCGCACCGAAATCCACCTCGATCCTGCGGAAGTCCTCCTGCTCGGCGGGGAATCGGCGACCCGGCGTCTGGACGAAAAAGTCGTAGACCCGGGCCGGACCCTCGGCGGGCCGGGCCAGGAGGAACCCACCTCCCCCCGGGGACACCAGAAGGGGCTCGGCCGCGCAGGCGGCCCACAGTGCGGCGATCACCGCGTCGAATGCGTTACCGCCCTCCCGGATGACGTCCCGGGCGGCCGCGGCCGTGACCGGGTGCCCGCATGCCACTGCGCCGTCGGGACTCAGGAGCCGGTCTCCTCATCGCCGACGCCCAGGTGCTTCGCCGCGCAGTCGGGACAGACCCCATGGGTCACGCTGCCACGGGTCTCCGCCTCGAGGTAGACCTCCAGCTCCTCCCAGAAGCCCTCATCCGATCGGATGTTCTTGCACCAGGAACAGATGGGCACGAGACGCCGCAGACTGCGCGCCTCCTCCTCTGCGATCCGCTGGGCCGTGATGTTGCGGGTGACCACGATGTAGCCCGCGAGCCGGTCGACCTTCACCAGGGGAGAGACCGTACCCCGGTGCCAATGCTCCCGGCCATGACCGTCGCTCACCGAGACCTCGAAGGACTCGCGAGTCCGGCTCGCGCGGACCCGCTCGATCATTTCGACCTGAGCGTCCCGAAATGCGGGTCCGACGAACTCCAGGATGTCCCGGCCCAACATCTCCTCCATGGTGTATCCCTCCCCAGGGCGATTCGTGAACCGAACGATCCTGGAGAGATCGACCACGATGATCATATCCTCAAGACCTGCAAGGACATAGGCCATGTCATCTCGAGTAAGGCCCAGGGATGGAGGAGCTCCCTTGGGCCCGGTCATGACGGCCACCCCACGTCAGACCTCGGAGCCACGTCGAGGTAAGGGCGAAGGGGGGCCGTCACGCCGAGTCGCTCGAGCACGTCAAGGAGGCCCTGGAATCCGGGACGGAGGCTCGTCATGACCCCAGGCATCTGGAATGTCGCCGGTGAAGGGCTCGGAGAGGTCGAACTCCACCATCCAGGAGTACTCCCCGTCGTAGGTGGTGCCATACCGATACACCTCGCCGGGGACGATCTCGATTCGCCATCCCACCGGCACGCCATCCGCGGCTTCCGTTCGCTCCGGTGAGGAGAAGTCCTGCTGCGTCGTCGTGCCCTCGCCTACGGAGAATCCGCCGTACCAGGTGCGGTCGTCCTCTGACCCGTCGGACTCCCGGTGGTCGTGGCGGAGCTCGAGGCCTTCGGGCACATCCATGACGTACCAGGTCCGGGAGCTGTCCCAGGTTCCCTCGTCTTCGATCTCCACATGGAAGGGGATGCGGACCTCTTCCGGTTCACAGTCCCGGAAATGGACCAGAAGATCTTCGGTACCCGTCAGCATTCCGTCGCCTTCCGGCGCCACCGAGAGCCCCCCCAGAAAGGCCTCGCCACAGTGGGCCGAGAGATTTTCGAGGAAGAGGTCCTGTGAATCACCGATCTCCGCCGGCGCATCTTCTCCCTCACACCCGACCAGGGAGGCGAGAAGAATCACTGAAGAGAGAACAGCGAGAAGGCCTCGGCCTGAAAATGGTGCGTTCGCAGGCTCGTGAGGGAAGCCCGTACCCCTCTCCGAAGCGTTGGGCATGTGTCGACGTTCGACCATAGAAGTGGACCCTGCCTGTGGATGAATCTGGCTTCGACCAGCTGACTTCCGCATTCGGGCTGGCCATCTGATTCCGAGAAAACAATACTACGAAACGGGGACCTCGAAGGCGAGGGATCGGGGGGGGAGGGCGAGGCCGTGGGGCTGGCGCAGCCCGCCCCCACACCCGACTCTGATACGAATGTCCACGACCCTTCCCGTCCGGAGTCCTGATGCCCAGCTGCCGAGCCCACCGGTCCCTTGCGTTCTCGGCGTTCCCCCTGCTCATCATCGCGTTCGCATGCGGTGCCGACCCCGCCGATGGGCCGGATGGAACCTTCTCCTCCGATCGAGTTCTGGGGGAGGAGTCCAGCGACATCAGGAACGCGATCTTCCACGATGCTCCCCTGAGGTTCGCGGACATCTCCGGGGACACGGCCGCCTTCCTGGAGATTCTGGCGATAGAGGACCGCAGGGCGGTGCGTTCCGGAGACCTGGAGCGTCTGGAGGGGGCCACGGACTCCCCCCACCCGGGGATCCGAAGGGTCGCCGTGCGTGCAATCGGACGGTTGGAGACAGGGGAGGTTCTGGACTCGCTGAGACCACTTCTGAGGGATCCGGATCCCCGTGTGGGCGCGGAGGCCGCAAACGCCCTGGCTCAGATCTCCAGATCGCTCACCCCGGGAGAGCTAGCGGACGTGCGAAGGGGGCTCGAGGAGAAGGCGAACGAAGGTGGGGACGGGATCCTGTTGGGCGCCGTCGCCCGAAGCCTGGGTCGACTCCCGGCGGGATCCAGACAGGAGGTCGAGGAGATGGAGGAGACCCTTCTCAGGCTCCTCACGAACTCAGAACCCCAGGAGGAAATCCTTCACCTGGGGATCGCACGAGGTCTGCACCGCCTCTACAGGCAAGCTGCGGGGATCGAGGGTTGGCAGCCGAACAGGGCCCTGACCTCCCGGACGTCGGAGCTGGCCGGAGAAGGGACCCCGCCGCCGCTCCGGATCGCTGCCGCCCAGGCCCTTTGGGTGTCCGGTGCCGTCACCCTGGACGAAGTTCGGTCCTGGCTGGAAGATCCGGATCCGGAGGTGCGGAGAGTCGGAGCGGCCGCCCTCTCCACCGTGGCGGCCGTGACCACCGAACCCTCGGACTCTCCGGAGGAGGGCGCCCACGACACCCAGGAGCTCGACGAGCTTCTGCGGCGCGCACTGACGGACGCCTCTGAACGAGTGAGGATCGAGGCCGTCCGCAGCTGGTCCGCGGTGGTCCCTCCTGGAGAAAACTGCGCTGCGATCGCGGCCGGGGTCGATGATCCCTCCGACCACGTGGCCCTGGTCTCCTTCGGCGTCCTCGCGGAGACCTGCCTCGAGGATTCCGAAATCGAGAACCTCCTCTACGAAAGGGCCAAAGCCCTTCCTGACCGAAGCCAGGGGGCCGAAACCGACCTGGAGGAGGGGAGGGCTGGAAGCCCAGTGGACGGACCGACCGAGGCGCTGCGCTGGCACCGGGCGGCGGGGGCGCTCTCGGCCCTTTCCCGAAGGTCGCCGGACCGGGCACGAGAGCTCCTTCCCCGTCACGCCCGCCATCCCAATCCCTTCGTGCGCACCCACGCCGCCCGGAGCGCCGGCATCATGGGAGCCGTGGAGCTCCTGCACGAGCTGGCCCGAGACGACGCTCCCAACGTCCGGGAGGCTTCGATCCGAGGCCTGGACACATCTCCTGGCCAGCCCCCGATCCCGCTCCTCGGAGATCAGCTACTCCTCGACGACCCCATGCTCCTCCGATCCACCGCTCAGCTCCTGGAGGGCCGCATGGACGAGGCGGAAGCGGAAGGGGTGGCCCTGGTCGAACCCCTCCTCAACGCCCTGGGCAGACTCACGGACTCAGGGGCACTCACGACTCGGGATGCCCGGGTTCCACTCCTCCAGCGGATTGGAGAGTCGGAGCAGCCGGGGGTGGAGGCGTCGATCCGAAGCTACCTCAGGGACTTCGATCCAGTGGTGGCCGAACTCGCCGCCGAGCTCATGCGTGCGCGTGGGGAGGCGGGTATGTTCGCAGACCCGGACGAGGCGACGCCGGAGGCCCTTCCCGATCTGGCCGAGCTCCAGGCCATGGACGGAAACCCCGTGGTGGTGCAGATGGCGGACGGGGGACGATTC
The DNA here is from genome assembly GCA_007121555.1 of Gemmatimonadota bacterium. GTDB lineage: Bacteria > Gemmatimonadota > Gemmatimonadetes > Longimicrobiales > Gaopeijiaceae > PWLA01. The sequence continues at coordinate 35,585 of SKKH01000084.1, forward strand.
TCCATCGAACTGCTGCCCTTCGAGGCCTCCACGAATGCCGCCCGGTTGAAGCGCATGGCGGAGGTCGGGACCTTCGACGGCCTGACCTTTCACCGGGTAGTGCCGAACTTCGTAATCCAGGGCGGCAGCCCCGGAGCCAACGAGTACGCCGGGCACGGGGCGTACACCCGCGACGAGGTGGGGCTCGCCGGACATTGGCGCGGGACGGTGGGCGTGTCGACTCGGGGTCGGGACACCGGAGACGGGCAGATCTTCGTGAACCTCGTAGCGAACCTCCGACTCGACCACGATTACACCGTATTCGGCCTGGTCACCTCGGGGCTGGATGTGGTGGACGGTATCCAGGAGGGGGCGCGGATCGAGCGGGTCGTGGTCGGGGCTCCTCCGCACCCCTGACGCCCCGGATTCAGTCCCAGGCCTCGCCGCAGATCTCGCCCAGGCGCTCCAGGCTCAGGGGATGAACCGCCACTCGCTCCGGGCGACTCCCCGCGCCCCCGTACTCCGCGCTCATCACGGCGTCCGGGAACGGCAGATGATCCAGCCCCAGCGCATGGCCCAGCTCGTGGGCCACGACGTGGAGTAGATCCTCCTCGTCGTCGAATCGATAGATCCGGATCTCCCGACGGAAGCGGGAGCCCAGCTCCGGATGGTGCTGGGTGAAGGCCCGATGGCTGCCCGACTCCACGGGCGTGGGGGGGAAGAGACGCTCGAGCTCCGCCGCCCGCTCGTTGCGCTCCCGGATCCGTGTCTCGAGCGCCACCTCCTCGGCCTCGAGCGCCTGCGTCCGCTCGCGCAACTCGCCGCTCCGCCGAATGGATGCATCCCTCCCTTCGGTCGAGGCCGACTGCAGAAAGAGACTCCGTTCCCGGTCCAGGGCATCTCTCTGTTCGTTCAACTCCCTTCGAATCTGCCCGAGCTCACGATCGAGTGCCTCGAACTCCCGGGTGTGCCGTAAACGCTCCAGCGTCCGCTCCTGTCGCTCGTCGAAGAGGAAGCGAATGGGAAACCCCTCCTCGGGATCGTGAACGAAGAGGGGACGACCCACGGCATCCTCCCACAGCCCCACGGCCGCCTGGATTACAAGGTGCAGTTCGGCCTCCTGCAGACCGAACCGGGGATCCACCGCCGCGATACGCCAGGGCATGGGAGTACGACAGGCATCCAGGGCGTGGCCATCCGGTCCGTCCGGGACACTGGGCAAGGAGGCGGGATGGGGCTCCGCCGCCGACGGTGCAGGCAAACTCGCGGACCCTCCGCCGCTACTCAGGCCGAGCCACACCAGCACCCCGAGCACGGAGATGGCCGCTCCGACGGGTGCCCAGACTCCGCTCCGCCCTTCTCTCATCTCAGCACTCCCGATCCCTTGGCCCGGACTTCCCCTCAGGTCATCCTGACGATTGGGTTACCGGATGGCAAGAAGGCGGTGAGGTGGAGTTGCGTTTCGCCCTCTGGACCCGTAGGCTGAGTCCTCGGTGGATGGGTGTCGCCTCCGACCCTTCCTGCCGGGCCCGGGCGGTTCCGGGTCAGGTCGCATTCTCGGGCTTTTTCCACACGGGTGTCGCATGAGGATTCCGACGCGCCAGGCCCAGGGGTTCACCGAACCGCTGGGAAACGCCAACGAGGCCTTCAAGGCTCGGTCCCAGACCCGCCTTCACCGAGCGATCATGCTCGCGGCCGCCGCCCATCTCCTCCTCTTCCTCTTCTCACCCGACTGGATCAAGTCTTCCGACGAGGCTGGCGCCACATCGGGCCACCCGGGACTCGAGGTCGTCGCCCTAGGCGACCTTCCGGCTCCCGGTCCCGAAGGGCAGGCGGGGGGTCTTCTGACCGTCACTCCCACCGACGAGGGAGATGAAGGCGAGCCGGAGGACGAGGGCGAGCGTTCGGATGAAGGGCCTGATCTGATGTCCGACCCCGTCCGGGGTGGCGGCGGCGGGTTGGGAACGGGTGTGGGATCCCAGGGAGATCTGGAGCGCCTCGCCGCCCTTCGCCCGGCCCTCGCCGAGCCCGAACCCGCCCCCGAAGACCTTCTCGATGACGAGGCCGAAGACGGCGTCGAGGATGCCGAGGGAGCGGGTGACGACGAGAACGGAACCACCCGGATCCGGCAGCACGCTTCGGAGATGGACTACGAACGGCTCTCCCGGGAGGAGATTCTGGATCTGGAGCGCCTCTCCGCCCTTCGGCCCGAACTCTCGTTCACGGCACCGTCCAACTGGATCCTGGTCCGGAATCCCCGGGAGGTGGGAAACTTCCTCGAAGCTCGATTCGGTCAGGCCGAAGCCGACCAGCGGCCCCGGGGCTCGTTCAGCGTGGCCCTCTGGATCGACGAGAGGGGCTCGGTGGAGTGGGCCGAGATCAACCGTTCCAGCGGTGAGCCCGAACTGGATCACTCGGCGCTCGAACTCTTCCGCGAGGTGGTGGCCTTCGCACCGGCCCGGGAGGACGGTCTCCGGGTTCCCACCGCCGTGATCTTCTGGCTCTCCTACTGGTAGGATCACTCCCGTGTCCCGACGCCCCATTCCCCTTCCGTTCTGGCGCCTCTCCGCCGGCACGCTGGCGATCCTCTTCCTTCTGGCTCCCGTGTCAGGGTGTGTCGGGGCCGCCGGCGGTCCCGCGGGTCCGGTCGTCTCTCCCACCGGCATCGTCTACGAGCCGGGAATCGCCCCGAGCGAGTCGCGCTTCTCCCAGACCGCATCCCTCTACCTCCGATCAGAACAGCCCGAGCGAGCTCTGGAACAGCTCCTCGAAGGCATGGAGGCCCAGCCCGAGAACCCCGTCCACTACTTCCTGGCCGGTGTGGCCTATGCCCGCCTGGGAGAGTACGCCGACGCCGACGCCAGCTTCCGGGAGGCGGAGCGCCTCTATCCAGCCTACGAGCTGGACGTGGAACCGGAGAGGGCGGCCGCATGGGCCGAAGCCTACAACCGGGGCGCCGAGGCGTATGCCGAGGGATACCTCGACGAGGCCCTGGAGGCCTGGTCCGGTGCCATCGTGATGTACGACCTCCGTCCCGAGGCCCACCGCAACCTGGCCATGGTGTTCGTGGCCGAGGGACGGTACAGGGACGCGGCGGACATCTACCAGAAGGCGCTCGAGGGGCTGGAGGGCGAGCCGGCCACCCGGGTCCTGGACGAAGAGGAGGTGCTGCAGAGGGAAGGGCAGCGGGAAGAGCTGGAAGAGGGGCTCGCCGAGCTTCTCCTGATCGTAGAGGACTTCGCCGCCGCCGAACCCCTCCTCCGGAAGCAGCTCCTTCGCCAGCCGGATCAGGTGGCCCTTCGCCAGAATCTGGCCACGGCCCTGGAAGGGCAGGGGCGTCTGGACGAAGCCCGGGAGATCTACGA
>SKKH01000144.1 GCA_007121555.1 Gemmatimonadota bacterium
CATGATCGTGCCCTCTGCGTCCCAGGCCGTGACCTCAAGGTGGGAGGGCAGCTCCCTGGGGTCCACCACCAGGGAGTGGTAGCGTCCCGCCTCGAAAGACTGGGGAAGCCCCCGGAAGAGGACGTCGCCCGCATGGTGGATGGGGGTGGCATGGCCATGCAGAGGTCGAGAGGCCGCCACGATCCGTCCACCGAAGGCCCGTCCCACCGACTGGTGCCCCAGGCAGACGCCCAGGATGGGGAGGTGACCGGCCAGGCTCCGGATCAGGGGTACGGAGGCCCCGGCCTCGTCCGGCGTGCAGGGGCCGGGGGAGACGACCAGGTGGCTGACCCCGAGGTCTCGGACCTCCTGGGCCGTGATCCCGTCACTACGCACCACCGTAACGGGGCCTCCTCCCGCCTCCTCCAGGGCGTGGGCCACGTTGTAGACGAAGGAGTCGTAGTTGTCCAGCACGAGAATCATGGGCGCCCTTCCCCGGTGACGTCCAGGAAGGGGCGGGCCTTGTCCAGCGACTCCTGCCACTCCGCCTCGGCCTCCGAATCCAGGGTGATCCCGCCGCCCACCCCGAAGGAGGCGATTCCCCGGACCACCTGAGCGGTCCGGATGGCGATGGAGAGCTCCAGGTCCCCGGACCAGCCCAGGATGCCCAGCGCCCCTGTGTAGGCGCCCCGCCGCACCGGCTCGAGCTCGCGCAGGATCTCCATGGCTCGAATCTTCGGCGCTCCGGTGATGGACCCTCCCGGAAGCGTAGCCCGCAGCAGGTCGGCGGTATCCACATCGGACCGGAGGGTCCCCACCACGGTGGAGACCAGGTGGTGGACGGAGGGGTGGGATTCCAGGGCCAGGAGGTGGGGGACGCGGACCGATCCAGGACGGGAGACGCGGGAGAGATCGTTGCGGAGCAGGTCCACGATCATGACGTTCTCGGCCCGATCCTTGGCGCTCGCCTCCAGCGCAGCGGCCCGCTCCCGGTCCTCCTCCGGTGAGGCCCCGCGGGGCGCCGTGCCCTTGATGGGCCGGGTCTCGACCCGGTCGCCCCGACGGAGCAGAAAGGCTTCCGGTGAGATGGAGGCCACCTCTCCCTCTCCCGTGTCCAGGTAGGCTCCGTACGGGGCGGGGGAGCGATCCCGAAGCCTCCGGTAGAGCTGGAGCCCACCCCCGGACCAGGGACGCTGGATCCGGTGGGTCAGATTCGCCTGGTAGATGTCACCGGCCCGGATGTACCTTCGGATCGTCTCGACCCCGGCCATGTACCCCGTCCGCCCCAGGGAGCTGCAGGCCTCCATCGCCGCCGCCCCGAGTCCCGAGGCGTGGGGCCACGCCGAGGCTCGCTCACCGGCGCCCGACGGGTCCCTCGCGCCGGAGAGAGGTCTCTCCGGCTCCCGATGACCGGCTGCGACACGTGTCAGGTGTCGGACCAGAGCCGCCATCCCCTCTTCCAGCGTCTCCGAGCCAGGCTGCTCCGCCACGCCCCAATCCACCAGGTTGCGGACCGCCCGGGGGAGGGGTCCACCCACCAGCCGCGGAGGACCGGCCCCCTCCCAGAGGACCGCCCAGTCGTAGGCACCGAACCAGACGGTGGAAAGATCTCCCTCCTCCCGGGGTGGAGGTGGGGGAAGGGTTTCCAGAAGATCCCCCACTTCGTAGCCGAGGTACCCGATCCACCCCCCCCGGAACGAGGACGGGTCCAGCGGACGGGGGGATGGCGAGGCTGCGCTTCCGTCGGCCCCTGCAGGGCGCCCCTCCGGCACCGCCCGGGTCCTGGACCCTCCGTCCAGCCCCCGGGAGAGCACGGAGAAGGGATCCCGAACGCCGGGAAGGCCTCGCCAGGCGCCCGGCCCCGATCCGGCGGGGGTCGCGGAGTCCGGGAGCTCCCTGGAGGGGGGGGCCACCCCGGCTCCAGGGGCTCGCCCTCCCCGAACCTCCACCTCCCCCTCCGACCAACGAAGCTCCACGCAGGGTGCGGCCGAGACCAGGGTGCGCCCCACCCCCCTCCCGGTCTCCAGGAGGACCCGCCCAGGAAGGTGGGAGAGGGCATCCAGGGTCATGTCCGGGGTGAGCTCCGCAGGGAGCGAGATCGAAACGGGAGAGGACCTGTTCATGGGAGGCCAAGACCCCTCCGGCCGGACGGACGTTCCTCCAGACACGGGGACCTTTCCCCCCGCGCCCCGAACTTCGATCTTTGGGGCCGGTCCGACCCCGTCCACCCCCTCTCTTCCCAGGCGACTGCACCGATGCTCACTGGCCTCCTCCATGCCCACTCGGGTCTCCGGTACCTGGTTCTCCTGGCCGGGGCCATCGCCCTCGCATACGCCATCTTCGGCTGGGCCACGGGTCGCCGATACGATCGGGGCATGCGCATCTCCGCCTCCGCCTTCGCCGGCCTCCTCCACCTCCAGGTGGTCCTGGGGTTCTTCATCCTGGTCTCAGGTCGCCTGGCCGGAGGAATCGGTGGGGCCCTCATCGGCCACCTCTTCCTCATGCTATTCGCTGCGGTCCTGGCCCAGATCCCCCTGAGCGTGATGCGACGTCGCCCTCCGGAGAATCGGAGCTACGCCCCCCACGCCGTCTTCACAGTGGTGGCCTTCATCTTCATCTGGGCCGGCGTGGCCTCCATCGGACGGGGGCTCTTCGAGGCCGCGGTGTTCTGAGCATCCCGGAATCCTGACCCGCCCGGAGTCCTGACCCGCCTGGAGTCCTGACCGGCTCTCCTTCCGGATCGGATTCCGTGCCTCCTGGCCCCCAGTCAGCGCCGTCCCCGGAACTGATCGTACATCCGCTGGTGGTCGTTGTCCCGGGGGTCCAACTCCCGACCCCCGATGAAGAGCGACTCGATTCGGGTCAGGGGCTGAAGCAGGTCGCCGTCGGTCACCACCAGGTCGGCCCGAAGCCCCGGATCCAGCGATCCCAGCTCCTGGTCCAGTCCCAGGAATTCCGCCGGTCGCCGCGTCACCGCTTCCAGCCCCACCTCCATGGGGAGGCCGTGGCTCACCGCGACGGCCGCGTGTTCCGGAAGGGTCCGCACGTCGGCCGAGTCGTCGGTTCCGAAGGCGACCCTGACCCCTGCCGCGTGGAGAGCGGCGGCGGCCCACATGGACGCGCCCACCGAATCATCCCGGTCCGGGGTCGGACGGCGGGTCCGGGTGAGGATCACCGGGAGATCGGCCTCGGCCAGCTCACCCACCACCCGGGAGGCTTCGGCGCCTCCCACCAGGACTCCATCCAGCTCCGGGAACTCCTCCAGCAGAAGAAGGGCGTGGTGGATCTGCCACTCCGAGTCGGCCCGGATCAGGACCGGGACCTCTCCCGCCATGACCGGGACCATGGCCCCCAGCGCCACGGCGTCGATGCCTCTCAGGTTGGCCTCGAAGGGGGCGTCAGCCGCCCGGTCCGTGGCCTCGGCCTCCGCGTATTCCCGGCTCCGCTGAAGGAACTCCAGGAGCGCCGCCAGGTCGCCTGAGTCCCGGGAAGGCTCCATGCTCCCGCTCATGGGCCCGGTGGGAGGCACCGGAAGGTCCACCATGACCGCGCCCGCCCTGCGGATCTCGGACCGCTCGAAGGTATCGCCCTCCAGGTGCACGACCGAGCCCATCCCCTGGATCACCCCGCCGCTCTGGGCGGTGAGCACCGAGGTAATCCCCCGAGCTCGGGCCACGGCAGGGGCCCGCCCGTGGGGCTGGTATGCCGGGAGGGCCGGGATGTGGGGGTTGTAGTCCCCGATCTCGTTTCGGTCGGTGGCCTGGGCGATGGCCCCGATCTCAAAGAGGCCCAGGTGGGTCACTGGATCCATCATTCCCGGGTAGAGGTGGCGTCCAGCCAGATCGATCTCCCGGGCATCCGCAGGAATCTCCACCCGACCCCGGGGTCCCACGGCCTGGATCCGGCCGTCGTGGATGACCAGCACTCCGTCGGCGATGGGGGGGCGGGACACCGGATGGATCGTGGCCCCCACCAGCGCCACCAGCCCCACGTCGGGATTCAGGGAGTCCATGGAATCCGCAGCGATCCCCCGCACCTCCGGGTCGCCCGGAACCCCGTTTCCGGGAGACGGTGCCTCTCCGGACCCGAGGTTCCGGGACGATGGAGAGGATTCGGCAGCGGGCGCCTCGGGCCCCATCCGGTCTCGAGACCCGGCCCGGTACCGGTCGGTGGGAAGCTCGGGCACTGGGAGGATCGCCTCGCCGCGGAGCTCCTCCTCGCGCTTCGAGTCGAAGTAGACCAGGCCGTCGATGATCGTGTACTCGACCCGGGAGTAGGCATCGAAGGGATCCCCGGTCAGGAGGACCACATCGCCCTCCTTCCCCACCTCGAGCGAACCCACCCGATCGTCCACGCCGATCATGATCGCCGGATTCAGTGTGAGCATCCGGAGGGCTTCCTCCCGGGAGGCCCCCCCGTACTGGACGGGCTTGGCGATCTCCCACTTCATGAAGGGCTGCAGCCAGGTCAGGTCCGAGTTCAGAGCGGTCAGAACGCCGCGCTCGGCCATGAGAGCCGCGTTGTAGGGAATGGCGTCGTACGACTCGAGCTTGAACTGCCACCAGTCGGAGAAGGTGGACGCGCCGGCGCCGTGCTCCCGGAGCTCGTCGGCCACCCGGTACCCCTCGAGGACGTGGGTGAAGTTGTCGATGCGGAAGCCGTGGCGCTCGGCCATGCGCATGAGCATGAGGATCTCATCGCTCCGGTACGAGTGGGCATGGACCCGGATCCGGTCCTCCATGATGTCCACCAGCGCTTCGAGGCGGAGATCCCGCCGGGGAGGAACGCGAAACTCGTCGGGGCTCTCCCGGTATCGCTCCCAGAGCTCCCGGTACTCGGCCGCCGCCGTGAACGCCTGGTCGTAGAGGGACTCCACTCCGGCCCGGGAGGCGGGAAAGCGGTTTGCCGGGCCCCGGTTCTGGGCGGGCTTCCGGGTCACGTTCTCCCCCAGGGCGAACTTCACGGCCCGGGGGGCTCCGGGCACCAGGAGCTCTTCAGAGGTCTCCGCACCCCACCTCATCTTCACCACGGCGCTCTGTCCGCCGATGGGATTGGAGCTGCCATGCATGACCCGAGCCGTGGTGACCCCACCCTGGAGCGCCCGGAAGATGCTGAAGCTGGTGGGATCCAGCGCGTCGATGACCCGCACCTCAGGCACGATGGGGGCCGTGCCCTCGTTCGTCCCGATCTGGGCCGCATGGGTGTGCTCGTCCACGATGCCGGGAATGGCGGTGCGCCCAGAGCCCTCCAGGACCCGAACGCCCTCCGGTGCCTCGAGATCCGCCCCGAGCTCCCGGATGACGCCATCGCGAATGAGGATCGAGGCCCCCTCCAGGACCTCTCCCGCTGCGGTCCAGACGGCGTCCAGCTCCTGGATGAAGAGGTCGCCCACCCCGTGAGTCCCGGCGTCGGCGGGAAGCTGCAGCCGCTCCTGGGCGGCCAGGGGCACGGCCGGAGCCAGCGCCTCCTTCGCCAGACCCACACCCGCCAGGAGGAGGAGCACGGTCCAGGCCACCCTTGGGCGAAGGGTTTTCATCGGACCCCTCCCGACCCGGGTCCGCGTTCGAATTCGAAGGTGAAGGGGATGTCTCCGTCCGGGGAGCTCACCGTGCCGGTCCCTCGCAGCCGACCCCCTTCGAGCGCGGCGTCAAAGTGGGCGGTCCCGAGCGCCTCGGGAGCGGAGACGGAGAACCGGAGCCGGTCCTCCTCCAGTCGGAGATTTTCCAGTGGGCCCGTCCCCGCCTCCGGGGCGGTCACCCGCCCCGAGAGGCCTTCCACGGTCTCTTCGAACTCGAGCGACAGCTCCACTCTCTGTCCCACGACCTCCATGGACCCATCCCATGGACCGGCCAACGCCCCGGGGTCCAATTTCTCCTCGAGGGGCTCCCTCCCGACCTGCGGGTCGGACCCTCGCTCCGACCGCCCGGCCACGAAGGTCCAGATCACATTCACGTCCTCGGCCAGGAGCTCCCGGTCCGTGACGATGAAGGTGGCCGACATCCCCTCTTCGATCCGGGAGAGCTGCGGTACGCCCAGAAGCCGTGCCGGGGTCACGGTCAGCGCCCGGACGGCCGCCTCCTGTGAGAGACCGTATTCGACGTACCGCCGGGCGCCCTCGACTGGGCTCACCTCTCCCTCGGCGCCGGAGGTCAGGGCGAACTCCACCCCTGCCTCTTCGAACTGAGCGGCGGTCCGATAGACCTGGAGGAGCCTGGCTCGCTCCCGGGCCGCCGCCGGCTCGATCTCGTCCTCATCTCCATGGTCCTCCATGTCCCAGCGGAGAGGTCGCTCCAACTCCGCGGAGAGGAGCACAGGGATCTGGCGACGCGCCAGCTCCGGAGCCAGGGCCCCGGCGCCCGTGGCCCCCACCAGGACGGGCCGAAGCCCCAGTTCATCGCTCAGGGCAATGGCACGGCGAACGTCACCGACCCCTGAGACCCGGAAGAAGGTGGGGATCTCTCCGGCGCCGGCCCGGGCCAGGAGTTCCAGGTCCTCATCGGGCGACACCGGGCCCAACCCGCGGGGGTCCTCGCCGTAGGCCGCCAGGCGGACCGTGTGGTGCTCGGCGTCCATGAAGGCCTGCCGGATCGTGGCCTGAACGGCCATGAGGGTCGAGGGATAGAACCCCTGGGAAGGCTGGAACGACATGGCCAACCCGAGCGAGGGCGCCAGAACCAGCTCCCGGGGGCTCCGTGCGTCCCGGCGATGGAGGACCAGCGAGGCCTGGCCCGGGAGAGGCCCACGGCCAGGCAGGACGACGGAGGCCACGACCCCCGCTCGACGCCGCTCCCGCAATCCTCTTCCGTCCACATCCAGGTAGTCACCGGCTCGGCGGTGGGGGGTCACGTTCTGGGCAGCCCGGGTGGGACTCCACGAGTAGAGGCCTTCTCGATCGGGGCGGGGAAGGGAGAGGGACAGGTCGGCCTGGCCGTCCACGATCCCAGGGTAGACCCGGAGCCCCCCCTCGTCCCACTCCACCACCCGGGCACCGGCGGGCACCTCCACCTCGGGGCCCATGGCGTCGATGATCCCATTCCGGATCACCAGGGTCGTACCCTCGTCCACCCGACCGTCGCCATGGATCACCATGGCATCCGGGATGGCCCAGACCGCCGGATCCGGGGCCGCCTCGTACTGACCCGCCACAGGTGCGCCCCAGCCCGCGAAGAAGAGCCCCACGAGGAGGGGCGCAATCCGGACCTGCTGGACAGGGGAAGGAAGGCGAAGTGCTCTGAGCATGGGAGGGGTTCCGGAGGATCGGCAGGAAAGAAGGCTGTGGGGACCGCTCGGCCGGAACTGGCAGGGAGGGAAGGGAGGGTGATACCCTTTCTCCCTCATCCCCGGTCGACCCCGAGAATCCAACCCTACGGATCCCGGGGGAGCCGGGCAAGCCGACGTCCCCTCTCCGGCCGGCCCCCATGACGATACCCGCCCCTTCTGGTGCACCCTCCCCCGAGACCGGCCCCCTGGCGCTGGTCATGGGAGGTGGTGGGGCGCGTGCGGCCTACCAGGTCGGGTTCCTGCGAGCTCTGGCTGAGCGCCATCCCGACCTGGAGATCCCCATCCTGACCGGCGTCTCCGCGGGGGCCATCAACGCGGTCCACCTGGCCGCTCACCCGGGCCCCTTTCGGGAGGCCGTGGAGGATCTCCGGGAGCTGTGGCTCTCCCTGACCATGGACCGGGTCTTCCAGATCGATGCCGGGACCCTGACGGTGAACACACTGCGCTGGGGCCTGCAGCTCATCTCGGGGGGACTCCTGGGCCGGCCCCGCATCAAGAGCCTCATGGACACCTCTCCCCTGCGTCATCTCCTCGAGAGCGCGCTGGACGCCCGGGGTGGCATCATTCCAGGCATCGAGGCGAATGTGGCCTCGGGGCGGCTCCGGGCAGTGGCGGTGAGCACCTCCTCGTACACCACCGGGCGTTCGGTCACCTGGATCCAGGGTGCCGAGGTTGCGCCCTGGTCCCGTCCCCGACGACGAGCACGGACCGATCGGATCGGGGTGGACCACGTCATGGCCTCGGCGGCCCTTCCCCTCTTCTTTCCCGCCGTCCAGATCGGCGAGGAGTGGTTCGGCGATGGAGGGATTCGGCTCTCCGCCCCCCTTTCTCCGGCCCTGAACCTGGGGGCGGACCGGATCCTGGCTCTCTCCACCCGCTTCGAACCCACCTCGCGCGAGGAGGCCAGACCCATGATCCAGGGCTATCCCCCGCCGGCCCAGGTCATCGGCTCCCTCCTGAACGCCGTCTTCCTGGATCTCCTGGAACAGGACGCGTGGCGACTCGAGAGGATCAACGACCTCCTTCGCCGCCTCCCAGCGGAGCATCGCGATACCAAGCGGATCGTCCAGCTCCTGACGCTGCGCCCGTCCAGAGACCTGGGTCAGCTGGCCGATGAATTCGAGATCCGCCTCCCGGCCCTCTTCCGCTTCCTCCTCCGGGGGCTGGGCACCAGAGAGACGGAGAGCCCCGATGTCCTCTCCTTCCTCCTCTTCGATCCAGCCTACCTGGCCCTTCTCATTGAAATGGGAGAGCGGGACGCCAACGCCCGCATGGGAGAGATCGAGTGCATCCTGACCGGTGAGGTGCCCGAGCCCACCGTGCTCGATCCGGGGGCCGAGTCGGGCCTGCCCGAGGAAGCCCCGTCGGACCCCTCCTCGAACCGGAGTCCGCTCCGGGGGTAGTGGAGAATGGCAGGAGCGGAGAGTCCGAGACCGCTCCTCCCGGGCCCGGTCCCGGGCCGACCCCTCCCATCGGATCCCTGACCCGGAGGTCACCATGTCCGCGAGCCCCGACCCCGCCGCCCCCCCCGCCCCGGCATCGGAGCAGGAATCCCGGGATGTGGCCGAGGCGGCCCGCGAGAAGAAGTGGGAGAAGGAGAGCTTCATGCGCTCGTTCTTTGAAGGGACGTTTCGTCTGGACCTCCTCCACCCCCCGCCGAGTCCCGACCCCGATGAGGCGGAACGGGGCCGGGAGTTCCTCGCCGAGCTGGAGCGGTTCGTCCGCAACTCCATCGACGGAGACACCATCGACCGGGATGGACACGTGCCCGAAGAGGTTCTGGACGGCCTCCGGAACCTCGGGGCCTTCGGAATCAAGATCCCCCGGGAGTATGGCGGGCTGGGGCTCTCCCAGCTCACCTACAACCGCGCGCTGGCCATCGTCTCCTCCCGCTGCGGGAGCACGGGTGCCTTCCTCTCGGCCCACCAGTCCATCGGCGTGCCCCAGCCCCTCACCCTTTTCGGGACCGAGGAGCAGAAGAAGCGGTACCTCCCGCGCCTGGCCTCCGGCGCCCTCTCGGCCTTCGCCCTGACCGAGCCGGAGGTGGGTTCGGATCCGGCCAACCTGGCGACGAACGCGCGTCTCTCCGACGACGGCTCGGAGTGGATCCTCAATGGCGAAAAGCTCTGGTGCACTAACGGCCCCCGATCCGAGCTCATGGTGGTCATGGCTCGAACCCCACCCCGGGAGGGGGTGAAGGCGAGGAAGCCCATCACCGCCTTCATCGTGGAGACGGAATGGGACGGAGTGGAGGTCGCCCACGAATGCGACTTCATGGGGCTCAAGGGGCTCTCCAACGGCGTCATCCGCTTCTCCGACGTACGGGTGCCCCTGGAGAACGTGATCTGGGGCGAGGGGCAGGGCCTCAAGCTGGCCCTGATCACCCTGAACACCGGCCGCCTCTCCCTCCCCGCCTTCTGCGCCGCCGCGGGCAAGGGCCTCACCGAGGTCTGCCGGGAGTGGGCGTCGGAGCGAGTCCAGTGGGGGCAGGCCATCGGGAAGCACGATGCCATCGCCCAGAAGCTGGGGCGGATGGCCGCCGACACCTTTGCCATGGAGGCCGGGGTCGAACTCACGTCGGCCATGGCCGACGAGAAGACCCTGGACATCCGCCTGGAGGCCGCCATCGCCAAGATGTGGCACTCGGAGACGGCCTGGCGGGTGGTAGACGACGCCCTTCAAATCCGAGGCGGAAGAGGGTACGAGACGGCCGACTCGCTCCGGGCGCGTGGGGAGCGGCCCATTCCGGTGGAGCGGTCCATGCGGGACCTTCGAATCAATCTGATCTTCGAGGGTTCCTCGGAGATCATGCGCCTGTTCATCGCCCGGGAGGCCGTGGACACCCATCTCAGGGTGGCGGGTGACATGGTGGATCCCCGAGCCCCCACCGGGAAGCGTGTGACAGCAGCTCTCCGCGGGGGCCTCCATTACGCCTGGTGGTACCCCTCCCGGTGGCTGGGGTGGGGAAGCTGGCCCCGTTACGGTGAGTTCGGTCCCCTGGCCGGGCACCTCCGGTACGTGGATCGGGTCTCCCGGCGCCTGGCCCGCAACATCTTCCACTGCATGGTCCTCCACGGGGCCGGGCTGGAGAAGCGCCAGGCGGTGCTCGGACGGGTCGTGGACATCGGTGCCGAGGCCTTCATGATGACGGCCTCCTGTGTCCATGCCCACCGGATGGTGGAGGAGGATTCGTCGGACCGGAGTCCCCTGGAGTTGGCGGACCTCTTCTGTCATCAGGCTCGACGACGGATCGAAGGCCATTTCCGGGAGTTGTTTCTCAACGACGACGTGCGGACCTACGCCGGAGCCCGCCAGACCATGGACGGACGCTACCGATGGTTGGTCGACGGGATCATTCCACTCGATGAAGAACCCGAAGGAGTGGAGCGGCCCCTGGTCACCACCACGAAGTCGGCTCCGGAGAGGAGCTCCGTCCCCGGCGGTGAGGAGAGCTCCCCTTCCCCCTCCCGGACCATGACCACGAGGTAGGAGGTATCCGGACGGTAGTGGAGGAGCGCCTCGGGGGTGCCCGTCCGATTCTCCACGTGGAACCCCCCGGTGAGGTGGAGCACCAGGGGGCTACCGGGCGCGGCCTCCAGAGCCCGGACCACACTGTGAGCCATGGTGGCGTCCCACAGGGCCTGGGCCTCCAGCGGCCCATCGGCACCGTCGCCGTCGGCTTCTCCTCCGGGGTGCCCCTGGGCCCCGTGGCCACCCATCATCGCCCCCATGAGGGCGTCCCATTCCGCCCGGTAGTCGTCGGAGGGGCCGGGGTACGGGAGGGGCGCCAGATACTCTAGCGCCTCGGCCGGGAGATCCTCGAGGGCCGATCGGCCAAGCCAACTCACCCGGTTCACGTACCTGCGAGGTGCGTTGGCGGCCAGCACCGTGAGGTCCTCCTCCCGTGCCCGCTCCACCAGGGGTCGGTAGTCCCGTTGGTAGCTGGGCCAGGGCCGCGCCGCCCGGAGAAAGTGCTCCTCGGTGATCCAACCGGCCAGATATTCGTCCAGCACCCCCTGAACGTCTCGCTCGAACATCTCGAGCGAGAGGATAGGGGTGCGATCGCCCCTGCCTCCAAGCTCCACCAGGGCATCCAGGAGTTCGACCTGGAACCGGTGGGCCCCGGGGTCGCCGTGGCGCTCCCCGACGAAGACCACCTCCACCTCCTGGGCGGCGGCCGCCAGCTCCTCGACGGTAAGCTCTCGGCCCTGGGCGCTCCAGAGACTCCACCCTGCCTGGGTTTCTTCCTCCGCATGGACCACTTCCCTGGACTCCGCGTCCTCGGCGGGCGGGGGGATCGGGGGATGCCCCGGAGGGAGACCGAAGTCGCTCGGGATGCTGCATCCAGGTCCCAGAAGGATCAGGAACGCGAGGGCGGAGGCCGCGGAAAGGAGCCCCCTCCCACCCGATCCCTTCCTCATGGCTCCACTCCGGTGGCCGACACCTCCGGGGCTGGCACCCCGCCCATGGCCATCTCGAACTGGCCCCGGTAGAGACGATCGTAGAGGTCGTTTCGCTCCAGGAGCTGACGGTGGGTCCCCTGATCCACGATTCGCCCCCGATCGAGGACCAGGATTCGATCGGCCCTGAGGATCGTGGAGAGCCGATGGGCGATGACCAGGGTGGTCCTGCCCTGCATGAGTTGCTCCAGGGCATCCTGGACCAGCGTCTCGCTCTCGGCGTCGAGGGCACTGGAGGCCTCGTCCAGGATCAGGATCGAGGGGGCCTTGAGGAGGACCCGGGCGATGGCAATCCGCTGCCGCTGTCCGGCGCTCAGGGTCACTCCCCGCTCGCCCACCATGGCCTCGTACCCTCTGGGAAGCTCCACGATGAACTCATGGGCGCGGGCGCCTCGGGCTGCGATCTCCAGTTCCCCGTCGGTGGCGTCGGGACGACCGTACAGGAGGTTCTCCCGGATGGTACCGGCAAAGAGCAGGGGCTCCTGGGGAACCAGTCCGATGACCGAGCGGAGATCGGCGAGGGCCAGCTCCCGGACGTCGATCCCGTCGATCCGCACCGCCCCACCGGTGACGTCGTAGAAGCGAGGGAGGAGGGAGGCCAGGGTGCTCTTTCCCGCTCCCGAGGTCCCCACCAGCGCCACGGACTCTCCGGGAGTCAGCTCCAGGTCGATGCCGTGGAGGACTCGAGGCAACTCGGGTCCGTACCGGAAGGTGACGCCCTCGTACTGGACTCGGCCCTCCACCGGACGGGGAAGGGTGCGGGGCGCCGGAGGATCGCTGAGTTCCTGGGGGTGATCCAGGATCTCGAAGATGCGCACGGCGGCTCCCGAGGCCTCCTGGAGGTTGCCCCAGAAGCCGGCCAGCGAGGTGACGGCTCCCGCGATGGTGACGGCGTAGAGGAGGAAGGCCACCAGGGTTCCGGGGGTGAGCGCCCCCTCCAGCACGAGGCGTCCTCCCTCCCAGAGCACCAGAACGATGGCTCCGAAGGCCGTGAAGGTCACGACCCCCGTCAGGAGAGCCCGGGCCACCGCCCTCTTGAGCCCCTTGTCCCTGGTGTCTTCGACGGCCTGTCCGAAGAGCACTTCTTCCCATCCCTCCCGGGTGAAGCTCTGCACCGTCCGAATCTGCGAGAACACCTGTTCGGACCGGGACACGGCATCGGCCAGGCGGTCCTGGATGCTGGTGGAGATCCGCCGAACCCGCCGACCCAGAAGCCATCCGGCCAGAACGGTGGGAGGAATGGCGATGAAGGTGACCAGGGTGAGCCGGGGATGGGTGATGGTCACCAGAACCAGCGCCCCCACCAGGAAGGCGCCCTGGCGCACGAGCTCGGGAATGCCGAAGCGGAGAATTCCCTGGATGAGACCGGCATCGGACGCCAGTCGGGAGGAGAGCTCCCCGACCCTCTTCCGTGAGAAGAACCCTGGAGGCTGTCCAATGAGCTTCTGGAAGAGATCCCGTCGAAGGTCGGCGATCACCCGTTCCGAGACCGACGCCGCCAGGTAGCTCTGGCCGAAGTTCACAACGGCCTGGAAGAAGAACAGCCCGATCAGAAAGAGGGCCACCTGATTCAGAAGGGCCTGATCGCCGGCCAGGAAGGCGGCGTCCAGCAGCTCCCTCACCACGAGTGGGAAGGCCAGCCCGATGGCCGTCCCCAGGAGGATCAGCAGGGTGGTCCAGATCAGGGCCCAGCGATAGGGGCCCAGCCGCGGACCGAGCCGCTTCAGGAATACATAAGGTTTGCGTTTGGCCATGGGTCCTGCGTAGGGCGGGGGGCGGGACGGGGGTGGCGTCCGTATCTGGGTCGTGTACGAAGCAGGGAGGTGTGGTTCCCTCAGGAGCCGGTCGGCTCCCAACATAGGGTGGGCCGCCCCTGCTCTCCAGGGTACCTGTGCAGGAGCAGCTTGGATAGGTTCTCCAGATGACGTCCTCCCCGACCCGCGCCCGCGTCGCCGTCGCCTACCTCCAGGTACTCCTGGCCGGGATCCTCTGGGCCACCTCCGGACCCCTCTCGGTGACCCTCTTCCGAATGGGGGTGCCACCGACGAGCGTGGCGATCCTCCGGCCCGGGGCCGGCATCGTCTTCCTGCTCCTCCTTCTTCCCCTGATCCGGCGACCCATGGGTCCCCAGGGGAAGGAACGCTGGGCCCAGGGACTCCCTGGAATGCTGGGAGTGGGCGGGATCATCGTGGGCGTGTTCCAGCTCGCCTATCAGATGTCCACCGAGGCGGTGGGGGTCCCGGCCACGGTGGCCCTGCTCTACCTGGCTCCGGCCCTGGTGGTCGTGGCGTCGATCTTCCTCTTCGGAGAGAGGCTGACTCCGGCCAAGGGGGCTCTGGCGGCGCTGTCCATCGTGGGGGTCTGGCTCACCGTGCTGGGAACGAGGGGGGTGGACCTGGAACTTACATTGGCCGGCCTGCTCTGGGGCTGCCTCTGCGGAGCTTCATACGCCGCCTACACCCTCTTCGGGAAGTGGTACGGGAAGCGCTACGGGCCCCTCCTCCCCCTCTTCTGGAGCACCCTGGGGGGCACCATCCTCCTCTGCGCGGTCTGGTGGGCCCGAGGCGAAACGGTGGTCCTTCCGGCCTCGGGGGTGGGATGGATGGTCATCCTGGCTCTGGGGCTCTTCACCATCGCGCTTGCGGCCCTGCTCCTCTTCAACGCCATGCGCACCCTGGAGGCGGGGCGGGCCTCCATCGGCACCACCGTGGAACCCCTCATGGCCGCCCTTCTGGCCTGGGTCTTCCTGGAGCAGACCCTGACCCTCTACGGACGCCTGGGCCTCCTGCTTCTCGTGGTCGGCGTGGCCGGGGCCTATGCCATGCCCACGCCGAGGATTGGCACCGGGGCGGCTATCGGGACGGGAGAACGATGACCGCCTCCCCCCCTCCCTCCGGACGGTTTCCGATCCGAAGGTTCAGCCCGGCCCCCTCCAGCCGACGACGAGCCCAGGTCAATCCCATCCCCAGCGCATCGGGGTCGGTGGTCCAGAAGGGTCGGAATGCATGCTCCAGAGCCTCCTCGGAGAAGCCCGGCCCCTTGTCCAGGACGCGGATTCGGACGCCCTCCGAGGTTCCTTCAGCCTCCACGATCACGGCCTTCCCACCTCCGAAGCGCCCTGCGTTGGCCAGGAGCAGGAAGAGGGCGTCGGAGACCCCTTCCGCGTCGATGTAGGCGCTGAGGCCCATCGCCGAGAACCTCTCCAC
>SKKH01000004.1 GCA_007121555.1 Gemmatimonadota bacterium
GGCCCACTCGATGGCCACCTTCGATGCGAAGTGTGGAATGTGGGGCCCCTCCTCGGGATTCTGCACGGAGAGGTAGACGATGTGCCCCACCCCCGCCCGCCGCGCCTCTTCCAGCGCGGTGAGTCCCTCGTGGAGCTCGGTCATCGCCACCGCGTTGATGAGGAAGAGCTGGTCGACCCCATCGAAGGAGCCATCCAGGGTGAGGGGGTCGGTGAGGTCTCCCACCACGCCCACCACCCCATCGGGAAGCTCCCCGGCCTTCTCCTCCGAGCGGGTCATGACGCGAAGGTCCGATTCCCCCCGGGAGAGGAGCTCGCGCAGGACTGCGCCACCTACGTTTCCGGTGCCACCAAGAATCAGGGTGCTCATGGTTCACTCGCTCGTTCAAGGAGTTGGGATGACCCACGCCACGGGCGCGTCCACCAAAATAGAACGCCCTGGAAGGCACATGGACAGGTGTGCCGGGGGGGATGATGCTCATGCGCCAAGCAGCCGCTCCACCCGTACTGCGGTCAGGGCCTGGAGAAGGACTGCTGGAGCGCCTGGACGGGATCTCGTCGATGGCATCCCTCCAGGTGATCGTTCACCATGCCCACGGATTGCATGAAGGCGTAGGCGGTGGTCGGGCCCACGTATCCCCACCCGGTTCCGCGCAGCTCCCGGCTCATCCGCTCCGAGGCCTGGGTCCGGGTCGGGATGTGGCGCATCGTGCGTCGTGACTCCCCCGATGAAGGGGAGGGAACGAAGGACCAGAGATACCGGGCCAGGGACCCGTGGGTCTCCACCAGCCGGAGGGCGCAACCCGCGTTCTGGATGGCTGCCTCGATCTTTCCCCGATGCCTCACGATTCCAGCGTCGCCCAGGAGCTCCTCAACGTCGGATTCCGTCATCCGGGCGACCCGGTGGAGTTCGAAGTCATGGAAGGCCCTTCGAAAATTCTCCCGCTTTCGCAGGATCGTGAGCCAGCTCAGTCCCGACTGGAATCCTTCCAGGCAGAGCTTCTCGAAGAGTCGGCGGTCGTCGGCGGTCGGAACCCCCCACTCCTCGTCGTGATAACGCACGTACTGGGCATCGCTCCCGGCCCAGGGGCAGCGGGCCACCCCATCGCTCCCGGTCACCAGCTCCCCCTCAGTCATCGGGTCCTCCTCCGTGGGCATCTGGTCCTCTCTCCTCGGCACTCGATCCTTCGGATTCAGACTCCTCCAAACGGAGCACGGGTCGCTGCCGCGAGACCGTTCGCGTCACCAGATCCTGAAACGTCTCCGCGGTGCGTTCCACCCTGGGGTCTCCCGCGGCCATGTAGCCGATGAGGGCCGAGGTGTGCGCCAGCCCGGCGCCGGCGACCAGCTCGAGCCATTCGCCTCGGGCCGTTTCGTCCGGGGCCTCGGTGGTGGCGCTGAAGGTCAGGATTCGAGGATCCTGGGGCCCTTCCCCGGTGGCCTCTCTTCCCCGCAGCGAGAGATAGACGAGCATGCCCTCGTGGAAGCCCTCCCGGAACCCCTCCACGTCCTGGCGGCCGTATCGAGCGTAGCGGGCGTACTGGCGGCGACTCATGGCCTCCACCTCGGGGAGGGAGGTGATCGAGGCGGCCAGGGTGTCCAGGATGGCGAACTGGGCCTCCTTGATCTCCGGGTGGTCCGGGTCGTCCACGTAGGTGAACCCTGGGATGAACCAGCCCCTGGGCGCCCACCAGGCCCGCTGGGTCACCGTCCGTCCCCGGACCCAGGCCGCGTATCCGGAGAAGTGCTGCACCCACTCGTGGGACGGGTACCCGTGGAGGTTCAGGTAGGCGTCGGGGAGCCAGGCCTCCATGATCTCCGGACGGACCTTCGACTCGGGGTAGAGAGGGTCGTCACCGCTTCCGGAGGTCACGTCCATCCCCAGCGCCCCCAGATATCCGGCGTGGAGGGTGAAGTCGGGGTTCACGAGCTGCATGTCGTAGGCGAGCTGGGCCCCATCGGCGTTGAGGATGGGGTTGAGGACCACGTTCACCCGGTCCAGCAGGGCCCGATACTCGGGGTTCGTGACCAGGAGCTCGCCCAGCCTCAGGAGGTGGCTGGTGGACGAGACCTCGTTGGCGTGCTGGCGTCCGGAGAGGAAGATGGTGGGACGGAGGGCCACCAGCCGCGGCCGGGAGCGGAAGGCCGCCTCCACCGGTGGAAGGAAGTCTGCAGACCAGAGATCCTTCCCCAGGAAGCTGCGGCCCACATGATAGACCTCCGCTTCGGGGAAGGTGCCCAGTCGGGCCAAAATGGAGTCGCTTTCCGGGGGTGGGATGGGCGTCTCCCATTGGACCATGGACGCCTCTTCCGGGAGGCCCTCTCGGCTCGCGGGATCGAAATCGCCCGCGCGCAGCCGCGGCCGCTCCGTCGAGGCCGGCCGAGCGCTCGCCGGCAGCAGCACGGTCCGACGGAAGTCCTCGGCCCGTTCCACCCGGAAGCGGAAGGCGGTCTCGTCCACACCCTGGAAGGAAAGTGCCTCTTCGAGGATGCCCGCCCCGTGGAGTTCCCGGACCGCCTCCACCATCCCCTCGAGCATCTCCACTGAGAGGAGGGTCCGGTCCACCGTCCCCTCGGGCGCGCTGTCCCTGTGCTCGTCGAAGCGTCCCACGGAATCCAGCGCGGAGATCTCGAAGAAGATCCGTTCAATACGGTCTGCATCGTCCTGCCCCAGGCCTCGATCCGGTGGGTCGGACACCTCGCCCATACCCTCGGACCCGCCCCGGGCTGCCGCCTCGCGCACCCTGATTCCCAGGAAGATGGGCCGCTCGGTGGGAAGCGGGTCCAGGGAGTAGCGCCAGCGCGACAGCCGTTCCGAGCCGTCGCTCTCCACCCGGATGACGATCTCAGGCCCGGCGCGGGATCGTCCGGTCAGCATCACCCGGGCCCATCCGGGCCTTCCGTCGCCGGACGGATCGATGAAGGGGAGGATGCGACCGGGGTAGTTCAGCCCTCCCACACCGTAGTGTTCTCCCAGGTGCGAGAAGAAAGCCAGCGAGCTGAAGTAGAGGTCGTTGTGGAGCGACTCCAGCGACGAGATCACCTCCTCGTCGATCCCGATCCTGTGGTTGGGCTCGCTCAACCGCGCCTCGATCCGGAGTTCGTCGAAGAAGGGTGCCGAAGCCGGGGTTACCTCTCCGTCGTGGAGGTCCAGGACGTAGTCCCGGAGAGAAGGCTGGACCTCCTCCTGCCAGAAGGCCCAGAACCGCTCCATGTCCGTGGGAATCCGCCGGTCCGTCACCGTACGCCCGTCCAGCTCCGCCCGGATCCACCCCGTGGAGACTCTGACCCGCTCGTACTCCGGGTGGAGCGCGAAGTAGGGAATGACCTGGTATCGGGGCGAGAAGGTCTCTTCCAGGAGGGTGGCTCCCGAGCCATCCAGGATCCGGAGTCGATAGATATCCTCCGCAGAGGAGACCCCCTGGAAGACGACCGCACTGTCGGCGATGCCCAGCTCCCTGGCCAGAATCTCCTCGACGGGGAAGAGTTCCTGAAGCCAGCGCGTGTCCGATCCCACCACCTGCCACCGGAGGTCGTCGGAGTCCTGGAGGTGGTGGTACTCGATCTCCACCCGGGCCGCGGTCCCGATCTCCCCCGCGGCCGATTCATCCTGGAGTCGGGGGATGATCTGGTCCTGGATCCATGAGAAGCCCTGCTTGTAGGCGTTCAGGACCGAGACCTCCAGCCGTTCGGGGTCGGCGCCTCGGGCCATGAGCGAATCGGAGACGGCGCGGGCCAGCTCCCGCCGCACCTCCGGGGGCTCGCTCACCCGGACCTCGATTCGTCCCTGGCTCTCGGGCCCTACCTCGGCGAGGACCTCCTCGCGGAGCGCCCTCCACGCCTCGTCCATCTCCCACTCGAACCTCCGCTCCTCCACAAAGATCTCCTCGCCTGCACCAAATGCGCTGGGAGCCAGCTCCACCTCCAGGGGGAGGTCGGGGAATCTCGAGGAGATGCGGTCCCGGATATGGGACTCCAGCCCCGGCGGCACCGTATCCACCGCCAGCTCCACCCGGAGGCTCCGGAGGGGGGTGTCCGGACGCCAGCCCGGAGCCTCGGGGTCCGAGGCTCGGGCCTGGTCCGAGGGGGGGATCCCCGGTCGCTCCCCCGCCTCCAGCCGGTCCAGCCATTCCTCCAGCTTCACCAGGGCCAGCGCCGTCTGCCCGGCCACGCCCCGTGCCTGAAAGAAGCGGCGAACCTCCTCCTCCAGGTCCCGGAGGCCGTAGGCGCCCCGCTCGTGACGGTGGAGGTGGGGGAATCGCTCGGAGACCAGGCGCGCCGCCGCCGCCAACCCGGCCTCGTCGCTCCCGCCGA
>SKKH01000065.1 GCA_007121555.1 Gemmatimonadota bacterium
GATGGCGAGGCCTACAACGATGGGGATCGCCAGATTCATGGAGTGGGTGTCAGGTTGTGAGGGAACTCGCCCGCTTTCTACCCCCGGCACCGGGAACGTGGTCCCGGCTTGCCGGCACCTTCAACAGCCTTTTAGGCACGCCACCCACTGCCCCTGGCCCTTGTCCTCGAGCTGGGGCACGACCCGGGCGCACTCCCCATCCTTGAGGGGGCTCGGGCAACGGGGGTGGAACGGACACCCGGACGGGGGATCGGTGGGAGAGGGG
This sequence comes from Gemmatimonadota bacterium, assembly GCA_007121555.1. Taxonomy (GTDB): domain Bacteria; phylum Gemmatimonadota; class Gemmatimonadetes; order Longimicrobiales; family Gaopeijiaceae; genus PWLA01. The sequence goes on from SKKH01000065.1 coordinate 266, forward strand.
ACGTCACCCTGGAGCAGGATCCGCTGGGGAGGGCGACGGGGGTCGGGGACCGGCACCGCCGAGAGGAGGGCCTGGGTGTAGGGCATGAGGGGGTTCCGGAAGAGCGTTTCCGACTCCGCCAACTCCACGATCCGCCCCAGGTACATCACCGCCACTCGGTCCGAGATGTGCCGGACCACCGACAGGTCGTGGGCGATGAAGAGGTAGGTGAGGCCCAACTCGGCCTGGAGCTCCTTCAGGAGATTGATGACCTGGGCCTGTACCGACACGTCCAGGGCGGAGACCGGCTCGTCGCAGACGATGAGGTCCGGCTCCACCGCCAGGGCCCGGGCGATGCCGATCCGCTGCCGCTGGCCTCCCGAGAATTCGTGGGGATAGCGGACCGCCTGCTCGGGTCTGAGCCCCACCCGGTCCAGGAGCTCCGCGATCCTGGCGGTGGCCGCCGCCCCCTTCGCCAGCCCATGGATTCCCAGGACCTCCCGGAGGGCGTCTCCCACGGTCATCCGGGGATTCAGCGAGGAGAAGGGATCCTGGAAGATGATCTGGGCCCGACGGCGGAACACCCGAAGCTCGCCCCGCCCCATCTCCAGAAGGGAACGGCCCTCGAAATCCACGCGCCCCTCGGTGGGCTCCACCAGCCGAAGGATGGAGCGTCCGGCGGTGGTCTTCCCGCACCCGGACTCCCCCACCAGGCCCAGCGTCTCACCCTCCAGGAGGTCGAAGGAGACCCCGTCCACCGCCCGGACTACCCCGGCGGAACGTCCGACGAAGGCCCCCTTCCGGACGGGGAAGTGGGTCCGGAGGTCCCGGACCTCCATGAGGGGCTCCCTGCGAGGACCTGAAGCCCCTGGGGCCGTCCCTGCCGTCGCCACCTGGAATCCGCGCCCTTCCGCCAGCGCCGATTCCCGCCGCTCCGGTTCCTCCACGAGCCAACAGCGGGTGGATCGCCCCGGGGCGATGGGGAAGAGGGCCGGTGCCTGCCTGCATCGGGGCTCCCAGGCGTAGGGGCACCGGACCTGGAAGCGGCACCCTTCGGGCCACGCCGTAGGAGAGGGCACCAGACCGGGAATGACCGCCAGCCTGGAATCCCGCCGCCCCAGGTGGGGGATGGACCGGAGGAGCCCCTCGGTGTAGGGGTTCCGGGGATCGTGGAAGAGGGCATCCACCGGTCCCTCCTCCACGATCTGTCCCGCGTACATGACCGCCACCCGGTCGCACATCTCCGCCACCACCCCCATGTCGTGGGTGATGAGGATCAGCCCCATCTCCAGCTCCTCCTGGAGCCGCTGCAGGAGCTCCAGGATCTGGGCCTGGATCGTCACGTCCAGCGCCGTGGTGGGTTCGTCGGCAATGAGGAGTCGGGGTTCGCAGGCCAGGGCCATGGCGATCATGATCCGCTGCCGCATCCCTCCGGAGAGCTGATGGGGATACTCGTCCACGCGCTGCTGGGGGGCCGGGATTCCCACCAGGTGGAGGAGCCCAGGGCATACTCCCGGGCCTCCTTCGGGCCCATCCCCCGGTGCTTCCGCAGGACCTCCCCGATCTGGTCTCCCACCGGGAAGACGGGGTTCAGCGAGGTCATGGGCTCCTGGAAGATCATGCCGATCTCGTTCCCCCGGAGCTCCCGCATGCGACGATCCCCGACCCGGGTCAGCTGCTCCACGCCCCTGCCGGTGCGAAACGCGATCCGCGACCCCGCCTCGATTCGCCCTGGCGGCTGGGGGATAAGCCCCATGATGGAGAGGGCCGTGACCGACTTCCCGCACCCCGACTCCCCGACGATGCCCAGGGTCTCCCCGGGACGCACCTGGAAGGAGACGCCGTCCACGGCACGGACGACGCCGTCCCGAGTGTGAAACCAGGTTCGGAGTTCGTCTACCTGAAGGAGAGGTTCCATGGGAAAGGGATCAGCTCCGCTGGCGGGGGTCGAGGGCATCCCGCAGGCCGTCCCCCAGGAGGTTGAAGGCCACCACCGTGAAGACGATGGCGAGACCCGGGAAGGTGGAGATCCACCAGGCGGTGAGGAGGGAGTCCCTCCCCTCGCTGATGATGCTTCCCCAGCTGGGTGTCGGCGGAGGCACTCCCAATCCGAGAAAGGAGAGCCCGGCTTCGACCAGGATGGTGCTTCCGATGCCCAGGGTCGCGAAGACGATGACCGGGGCCAGAACGTTGGGAAGGACGTGGCGGAAGATGATCCGATGCTCGCGCATCCCCAGCGCTACCGCTGCCTGGACGAACTCCCGTTCCCGGATCGAGAGCACTTCGCCCCGGACGATCCGCGCCACCCCCATCCACCCGGTGAGTCCAAGCACCGCCACCACAAGGAAGATGGAGGCGTCGAACATGGCGATGATGACGATGAGGAGGATCAGGCGGGGGAAGGAGAGCATCATGTCGGTGAAACGCATGAGCGCCCCGTCCACCAACCCGCCCAGGTACCCGGAGAGGGCGCCCAACAGCGTGCCCAGGGTGACCGCGATCCCCATGGCGATGAAGCCGATGGAAAGCGAGATCCGGGCCCCGTAGAGGACCCGGGAGAATATGTCCCGTCCGAAGCGGTCCGTTCCCATGGGATGAGTGCCCGAGGGCGCCAGGTACCGGGTCGCCACGATGTCCCCCTGGACTACCGGGTCGAAGGGGGCGATGAGGGGGGTCAGGAGCGCCAGGAGATAGAGGGCCACGATGACCCCGAGCCCCGCCATGGCCATGCGATTCCGCTGGAGTTGTCGGGCTGCCATGGCCCACTGGGAGTCCCCTCGGGCCCTGGGAGGACGCTGGGACCGCACCCCCAGGTCGTAGAGGGCGCCCCCCCAGACCCCGGAGAGGAGGATCGCCAACCCCCCCAGGGCGAGCCCCTCGTCCAGGGCCAGGGGCCGTGCGGAGAGCATCCCCGTGATCCGGTCCCAGCGCAGCACCGTGAGGGCGACCAGGAGGCCCCAGGTCAGGGCCAGCGCTCCCCCCAGGGCCCAGGCGCCCCGCACCATGTGGGCACTCCCCGGGAGGCATGCGGAAAGGAGCAGTTCCGGGAGTGTGGTCGGTCGCACCGCCGTCCCCCCACCCGCGTCCGGCGGTGCGCCGGTGGGCGGTGGGGGGACCGCCCCCACCAGCTCCATCGTCTCGGTTCCTCTCATCTCACCCGCTCCGGATCCGGGGGTCGGCCATGGCATAGAGGACGTCCGCCAGGAGATTCCCCAGGATCACCAGCACCGCAATGAGGAAGCTGGAGGCCATGATGAGGGGGTAGTCCCGCTGGAAAACAGCATCCACGATGAGCCGGCCCATCCCGGGCCAGGCGAAGATGACCTCGATGAGGACCGCTCCGCTGAAGAGGAAGGGAAGGGTCAGCCCCAGGATCGTGATGATGGGGAGCAGCGCGTTCCGGAGGGCGTGCTTGAAGATCACCACCCGCTCCTCCAGCCCCTTGGCCCGGGCCGTGCGGACGTAGTCCTGGCGGATCACCTCCAGGAGGGAGCCCCGCATGAAGCGGGCGACCCCGGCCGCCGATCCGATCCCCAGGGCGATGGAGGGGAGGATGAGGTGCATGATCCGGTCGCGGATCTGCTCTCCGGTGGACATGAACTCATATCCACCGCTGGTCATCTGGGAGGAGGGGAACTGGACGGGCCACCCCCACTGGCTGGCCTTCAGGGAGAAGACCAGGATGAGCATGAGGGCCAGCCAGAAGCCCGGCATGGAGTAGAAGAAGAGGGCGACGACGGTGAGGACGTTGTCGCCCACCGAGTACTGGCGCACCGCCTGGAAGATGCCGATGAGCATCCCCAGCCCGAAGATCACCAGCAGCGACATGAAGGTGAGCTGGAGGGTGTTCCACATCACCTCGGGAAGAATCTCCGAGATGGGGCGCATATAGGAGAAGGAATACCCGAAGTCCCCGGTGAGGAAGGCCCCCATCCACTTCAGGTACTGGATGGGCACCGGCTGGTCCAGCCCGAGATTCTGGCGCATCTGCTCCATGATCTCGGGACTGATGGTGGGATCGAAGTA
>SKKH01000284.1 GCA_007121555.1 Gemmatimonadota bacterium
CCACCCGTCTGGCCGGCAACGACCCCACCAACTTCTGCCAGGAAGACGCCTGGGCGCGGGTCGCGACCGTGGAAGGGACCCGGTAGCCGGCAGACCGTCCCGCTACGGAGCAGGGCAGACCATCTCGCCTCGCTGGGCCGCCTCCAGGATCTCCATCAGGCCGGTGAGGGCTTCCCGGCCCCGGTCCTCCAGGTACCAGGCCATCTTCTGGTCCAACATCTCCGCGGCTTCGCCCCGCTCGAGCGCGGGCTGCCAGAACTCCCACACCGAGGCGGGCATCTCGACCCAGCACCCTCGAAGCTCGAAGTCCTCGTCCAGGAGGAGGATGGTGGGCGTGGCCGCCCGTCCGTCCGGCGTCCGGAAGGCCTCCATCCAGGGCCGGCCCACCTCCGAGTCCGCGATCCGGAGCTCCAGCGTCGGCACCGCATCGGCGAGGCTCGCCAGGTACGGAAGGGTCCCGACCGAATCCGAGCAGCCTGGCACGGCGATGGCCAGAATGCGCCACGAGCCACCGGCCGCTTCGGCCCGCTCCACCAGCTCCCCGTGAGGGGTTGCGTTGTCCGAGTGCTCGATCCACAGCTCCCGACGATCATCGGCCTGGGCGAAGAACGCCTCCCAGGTGAGGCCCGTCTCGTAGATCTGACGCAGGGAATCGGCCTTATGTACGGCGGAGGCTGCGGTGCCGGCTGGGCCGGCTGCCGCGAGCGTGGCCGGGCCGGCCGCTGGAGCCGGGGCCGGGGGCGCTCCACATAGCGAGGCGGAGAGGGCAAGGGCGGTGAGCGAGGTGAGCATGGGTTTGACTCCAGTGGAGGTGCCGAGGCCTTTGGAAGCCGCGGGGGCACGAGTCCGAAGGATCGCTCCCTGGTGCGAGCACCGCAAAGGGTGGAGGGGTTTGGGGCTGGCCGAGGGACTCTCCCCTAAAGCTTCCGGACACCCGACCGTCAGCCAAGGAGGGCGACCTCGGACTCATCTGAGCCGAGTGCATGGGCGAAGGCTCCAGATCAGATCGGACGGGTTATAATACATACACATATTTCGTCCGTCCGAAGCCACTCCTCGGCCGAGCGGCCAACCCCCTGGCTACACCAACGGCCGGATCCCATCTTGGCTCGACCACCTCCAACCCTGTGAGCCATGACTTCGAGTGTCCGCCTCCACCCCGGTGCCCTCGCCCCCAGCTTCCGCATCCACCCTCGGGCGTTCGCCCCCGTCATCCTCCTGGCCATGGTGTCCCTACTGGCCGAGGGCATCCAGGCCCAGAAGTGGACCCACCGCTATCCCCAGGTGGAGGGCTATGGACATCACGTCTACCTGGAGGGATACGAGCTCCCCACCCTGGCCACGGGGGTGTTGGACCCGGCTCCTTCCCCCGATGGCCTGGAGTTGGCCTTCGCTTCACGGGGTTGGATCTGGCTCCTGGAGCTGGAGACCGGAGTGGCCCGCCGCCTCACCCGGGGTGCGGAGATGGACTTCCGGCCGGTCTGGGCCACCGACGGTCGGCAGCTGGCGCTGGTGCGAGACGACGGTTCTGAGAGCTGGGTGGTGGTGGTGGATGCAGGGACCGGCGCCGAAGTGCGTGAGGTGCGGACCGCGGCCATCGACCTGGATCCTGCCTTCTCGCCCGACGGGCGCTTCCTCTATTACAGCTCTGCCCGGGAGGGGACGCTGGACATCTGGCGCCTGGAGCTGGAAGGCGGGCTGGAAGAGCGCATCACCTCCGAGGCAGGGATCCAGCTCCGACCGCAGCCCCACCCCGATGGCCTCCACCTCCTCTACCTCTCGAAGGCTGGGGGAAGGGACCGGGTGCGGATCCGGAATCTGGAATCAGGCGAGGACCGGATCCTCCTGGAAACCAGCACCGCCAGCCAGGCGCGACCGGCCCTGAGTCCGGACGGCCGGACAGTGGCAGTGAACTGGCCGCAGGCTGAGGAGTGGGAGCTGCAGCTGGTGGATGTGGCCACCCCAACCCTTCCCATCTTCCTGACCCGAGGGGAGGGCCTACCCCTTACGCCCGCCTGGAGTATCGATGGGGAGGACCTGTACTTCTCCCATTCGACTCCGGAGGGCTCCATGGAGCTGCGCTGGATCTCCGCCCACGGAGGTACCGCGGAGCCGGTGGAGATCCGGGGGTGGGACTGGGGGGAGTCCACCGGTCGGCTCCGGATCCGCACCGTTCGGGCCGGTGATCCCGGCGTGCCCGTTCCCGCCAGGCTGAGCGTCTCCATGGGAGACGGCCACCCTCTCCTGCCGGACCGGGGACAGCCCCGCTTCGATGGGGAGAACGGGCGGGTCTTCTTCTATTCTCCAGGGGTGATCTCGGTGGAGGCCCCGGCGGGCCCGGTGGAGGTCTCCGGAGTCCAGGGGCTGGCCACTCCTCTCTCGGTGAAGAGCGTCGAGGTGGGCCAGGGAGAGGTGACGGAAGTCACCGTCGCCATGGAGCCCCTCTGGAATGCCGAGGAGGAGGGATGGCTCTCGGGCGAGCATCACTTCCACCTGAACTACGGGGGGCCCTTTCAGGTGGCGCCGGACGACCTGCGGCTCCAGGTGGACGGGGAGGCCCTGGACGCCGCCTCTCCCCTCCTGGCCAACCTCCATCACCGCTTCGGGGAACGGGAACTCTGGGGTTGGAGCCGGCAGGGCCATCCGCCCCACCTGGGGTTCGGTCAGGAGGTCCGGTCCCACTTCCTGGGCCACGTGGGGCTGGTCGGGATCCACGAGCTGTTCTGGCCCTGGATATGGGGTCCGGGCTACCAGACCTACGGAGAGGACGACCGACCCAATGCCGAGGCCATCCGCTTCGCCCGGGAGCAGGGGGGGATGGGAACGTACGTCCATCCGGTCTCCGGTCCCGATCCCTTCCTCGAAGGAAACGAGGGGATGATCCCCGTGGGCTTCATCTCCGACGCCGTGCTGGGAGAGGTGGACGGGATCGAGGTGGTCTGCCTCTGGAGCGACGACCTGGGGACCGCCGAACTCTGGTACCGGATCCTGAACCTCGGAATCCCGCTGGCCGCAAACGCCGGCTCCGACGTCATGACCGATTTCTACCGGACCATGGCGGTGGGGACGGCCCGCGTCTTCGTGCGCGCTGACGGCGGCTCGGCCGAGGGCCCGCGGAGCTGGAACGCATACCTTACGGGCCTTCGGGAGGGCCGGAGCTTCGTCACCACCGGTCCGTGGCTGGACTTCCAGGTGGAGGATGGAGGCGGATGGCGGCGTCCTGGAGGCGTGGTGGCGGCGGTGGGGCAGGAAGGGGGAGGCGCGTCCGGGGCCGAGCCGGATCCAGCGAGGGGGTCCTCGTCCGGGGCTGAGGCGGGTCCAGCGGGTGGAGGCGAGCAAAGAGCCTCCTCCGTCGAGCAGGAAGCCTCCTCCGTTCGGTGGCGGGTGGACCTGCGGAGCGCCGTCCCGGTGGAGCGGGTGGAGATCGTGGTGAACGGCGAAGTGGTGCATGAGGAGGTCGGACTGGATGCGGCGGGGACCCGGATCCTGGAGGGAACCGTGGAGCTTCCGGCCGGGGGCTGGGTGGCGGCCCGCGCCCGCGGAGGAGAATCCGCTTGGCCCCTCATGGCGGCCGAACCCTTCGCCCACAGCAGCCCGGTCTGGATCGGCTCCCGAGGAAGCATGGACCCACTCGCCGCCGCCCGGTCCGCGCAGGAGCTCCTCCGGGCCCTGGACGTGGCGGAAGACCGTCTCCATGCCGGCTACGAGGGAGTGGAGATCCCCCGTCTCCAAGCCCACTTCGACGAGGCCCGCACGCGGCTGGAGGGGATGGCGCGGCAGGGGGGGCGGTAGGGGTGATGGTGGCGGCGTGCGGTGGCGACGTGAGGTCGCGGCGCGTGCTCGCGGCGCGTGGACGCGGCGCGTGGTCGCGACGGCAAGCGGCCAAACGTGCGGGACGAGGCCTGAGAGGAGAGGACTTCAGGCGAAATGCGGAGGGGACGGCGTTTCAGGTGAAATCCCGAGGGGTGGTGGGAGCGGAGTGCACCGGCTGCAACGCCAGGACCCGGGCCGTCCAGGTCGACATCCCAGCGTCCCCAGTCCGGTGAACCAGAGCTCCTTAGTCCTATGGTCCCCGCCGTCTCCCCCCCCGCGGCCAGGCTCATTCTCGTCCCGTGAGCCCGGCTTCGCCAGTCCCATGACCCCGGCATCGCCATTCCCGTGATCCCGGCATGGCCATTCCCACGGGCACCTCGGTCCAAACCCAAATGGATTCGTCCCAAACGCCCATGGACGGATTCTGGGCTCGGCAATGGTGGAGGGTTGGGATGG
>SKKH01000039.1 GCA_007121555.1 Gemmatimonadota bacterium
CGCGTCGAACGGGAGGTCCAGCACCTGCTCCAGGAAGAACCAGTGGGCTCCGAAGCCGCCGGCCGAGCTACCCGGTCCGCCCAGGAGCGCCAGGCGAGGAAGCTCAAGGGGAGCCGCATCGTTGGTGCCCAGGTCGGTGCCTCGGGTCACGAACCCGCTGACGATGGGGGTCACCGCCGAGGCCAGTCCCGAATCTCTGAGCAGGCCGTCCAGATCGTCATTGCGCCCCCGGGGGAAGAACAAGGTCCCCCGGGGATAGTCGATCCCCTCCGTGGAGAAGGTGTCGGCCATTGCGTAGACCCGGCCCCCCTCCTCGAGGAAATCCACCAGCCCCCGTGCATGGTGGAAGGACGGCGGCAGGAGATATCCGTAGGCTCCGCCCGGGGGAAGGTCCGCTCCCATCCGATCCGCGACCTGACCGACCGGCTCCCAGTCCTCCCCTCCGGTCGTCTGACTGGAATAGGCCTGGACCCCGAAGGCGTAGGGGAGCGCCCAGGCGGTGATGTCGTAGGAGGAGGTCCCCTCGAGTAGGTTGTCCGGACGAAGCAGGGCTCCGGCGAGTCGCCCCCGGGGCTGACGAACTCTCACCCGAAAGCTCCCCTCCGGAAGCAGATCTCGGCCGCTGAACCCAGGATGGGGCTCCATGGGAAGCGACACTTCCGAACCGGTGCGTTCGACTTCGATCCCATGATCCCGGAGGAGCCTGACCAGTGCCTCCGCCCGGGTGGGATCGTCACCTGGAACCAGGTAGATGTCCTGGAGGCCCTCATCGATCTCCCTGTGGAAGCCGGCGAACCCCAGGAGGAGATCCGTCTTCCCCCGAGCCGCGGTCCAGAGCGTCGCGTTTCCGGTGGTCCGATGGCCGAAGGCCCGGTCACGGAGCGTGAGGTGGGTCCGGTCGGGTCGCTCAATGATGCGGCCCCCGAACCCACCGCCCCCCTGCTCGTAGGTCATGCCCACCGCGCCGATGAGAGAGGGATACGAGTCGCCGTACCCTGGATAGAAGAGGTCGAAGTTCTGACCCGTGTAGTAGAGGAGGCCCTCGGAGTCCATGGCTCGGGCGTTTCCCTCCCCGAATCGGCGTCCCCACTCCAGGATGTGGTCCGGGAAGATGTCGTTAATGGGCTCGGCCGCCGGGAAGAAGAAGTAGCTCGAGGTGTACCCCATCTCGTGGAAGTCCACGTGGACCTGAGGGTTGTATCGATGGATCCGGACCAGGCGATCCCGGGTCTCCTGCTGGCTCAGCCAGGCCCAGTCCCGGTTCAGATCGAAGAGATAGTGGTTCGTCCGCCCCCCGGGCCACGGCTCGCGCCGCTCCCGGATCTCGGGGTTCGGGTTGTCCCGGAGCTGAGCGGTCGCACGGTAGAAGTTCACGTACCGGTCTCGTCCGTCGGGGTTGGCCACCGGGTCGATCACGACAATCACCGAATCCAGCACGCCCTCGACGCTGGGATCTCCTGTGGCCAGATCGTACGCCGTCCACATGGCGGCTTCCGGGGAGGAGCTTTCGTTTCCATGCACCGCGTAGGTGAAATAGGCCACCGCCGGGTTGCTGGCGGCGATTTCCCTCGCTCGACTCTCGGACGTCTCCGGGTTCATGAGTTCCCGATTCGCCTGAAGGATCTCATCCAGCCGGGCGCGGTGCTCCGGGCTCGCCACAAGCGCCTGCAGCAAGGGACGACCCTCGATGGTCGTCCCATAGGTGTCGACCGTGACCAGTTCGGAGGCCTCGGCCAAGGCCTCCATGTAGCGTTCGACACCCGCCGTGGTCGTGAACCTGTCACCGATCTCGTACCCCAGCACCTGGGCTGGAGTGGGCACGTCCTGGCCGTGGACCGAAGGAACCAGGAGAGCGAAGAGCGCGACGAGGGAGAGCCAGAGGGGAGAACGATGCGTCATCGGTGTCCGGGGTCAGGGTTGAAGCCGGCGGGCCGGCAGTCGGCAGGTGTGATCGGGGGGGAGCTTCGGGGCCTGGAGCCTGAGTGTGGTGAGTCGGGGTGGCCCCTCTGTTTCTTCAACAGCCTTCCAGGGTACAACCCGACCCGAAAAGGTATTCCTGCGGTAAGGGCCCGGGCAACCAGATCCGCCGAGTCCCTTCGACCTTGACCCCCGTCCCGTGAGTCACACACCTTCCAGGGTCCATGCCGATCCGCTCCGCTTCAGAACTCCGTCCCGGTCTCAGACGGCCGTGAACGGAAAAGGCCCACGAATCCTGGTGACAACTCCCCGGCATCCCGGTTCGACGCTTCGGCTCCCAGGGCTCGCTGTGTTCTTCCTCCTCCTCGCGACCCTCTCCGGGTGCGACCTGGGCTTCCCGGAATCCGAAGGCGAAGCGGAGCTGGATCGGGACACCTTCGTCGCGACGTACACCGAATTGAGACTCGCCGCCATGGAGTGGGAGTCGGCCCGGCTACCCGAAGCGGAGCGAAACCGCATTCTGAGTGAGCGAGGTGTCACCGAGGACGACCTCCGGGAATTCGTCCGCGTTCACGGACGAAACGTGCCGTTCATGAACGAAATCTGGAACGAAGTCGCGGACGAGGTCTCCCGGGCTCTCCAGGAAGAAGTGGAAGCGGCGGAAGCAGAGGAGGAGGAGGAGGAGGCAGGCCGCTGACGCCCTCTCCCTTTCCTCCTCCCCTCCTTCCAGCGGTCCTGTCCCGTCACCGGATCCGGAAGCTCATTCCGATGGCCAGGCCCCTGCGGTCACCGAGGGATCCGGCGAAGCGAATCGCCCAACCCGGATCGAAGGCCATGTCGATCCCCAGATCCACGGCCAGACCCAGACTCAACTCGTCGGAGGGACGGTCTCCTCCAAACCAGGCGTCGAGCACGACGCGGGGCGTCATGTAGGGGTTGAACCACACGCCATCGGTCTCGAAGTCCCGGCCGATGGACGCCCCCAGGGGAAAGCTCAGCAGGACGTCATGGCCGACCCCCAGTCCCGCTCCCGTGACCCAGAGCACATCCAGAGGGAAATCGGGAGATTCCCGCACGAGGAACCCTGAGGCATCGAGGCCGCCGTAGACGCTGAGCCCTCCCCGCCGTCCTTCCGCCAGACCTACCCGGTACCCCAGGCCCCCCGGTGCCGAATCTCCCCTCCATGTGGAGAGAATCCCGATCCCATCGCCGGGACCGGGGCCCGGGTCCACGAGGTAGACTCCCCAACCGGCCGGCGAATTGGGGGCCACCATGAGGGGGCCGTCCCACGCCACCTGCCCCTGGGCCGGAGCGGCCAGGAAGAGTACGGCGAGTCCAGCCATCCATCCAGGAATCCAGAACCTCTTCGCGCTTCTCTCCACGATTTTCTACCTTTTGATTGACGTATGTGAGCGGGGGCGCTGCGCACCCCGTCGATCGGTCTTTTCCACCCTCGCAGGCTCCAACCCGCCCTGCATCCAATCTACCTTCAACTGCAAACGCAATGCCATCTCCAGAGAACCCTTCCCAGGCGTCTCCAGACTCATCGCAGACGGGGGTGACCCGCCTCCCCACGAGCGCCCAGTGGGCTGCCACCGTGGGGTATTGCCGCGCCCTCCGCGCCGGGAATCGGATCCTCGTCTCCGGAACCGCACCTGTGAACGTCGATGGAACCACCCATGCCCCAGGGGATCCCTATCGGCAGATGGTGCGTTGCCTCGAGATCGTCTCCGAGGCCCTGCGGACCCTCGGGGGCTCGGTCACCCAGGTGATCCGCACCCGAATCTACGTCACCGACGTCGAGACATGGGAGGCCGTGGGCCGAGCCCACGGTGAGGTCTTCGCCGCCGCCCCTCCGGTCACCACTCTGGTGGAGGTGAAGGGACTCGTGGACCCGGAGATGATGGTGGAGATGGAGGCCGAGGCCTGGCTCGGACCCGACGCCTGAGTCGTGCCGTCTCTCACTCCGACCACTTCTCCGTGACTATTCCCACTCGATGGTGGCCGGAGGCTTGGAACTCACGTCATAGGTTACCCGATTCACCCCGGACACCTCGTTGATGATCCGGGTGGAGATCCGACTCAGGACTTCGTGGGGAAAGTGGTACCAATCGGCGGTCATCCCGTCGCGGGAGGTGACGGCCCGGAGGGCGATCACGTTCTCATAGGTACGGCTGTCTCCCATGACACCCACCGAGTGGATCGGGAGGAGCACCGCGAAGGCCTGCCAGATCTCGTCGTATAGACCCGCGTCGCGGATCTCCTCCAGGTAGATGGCGTCGGCCTCCCGAAGGACCGAGAGCCGGTCCTCCCGCACCTCGCCCAGAACCCGTATCCC
>SKKH01000247.1 GCA_007121555.1 Gemmatimonadota bacterium
GAGCCACTCCCGCGCCGCCCGGACGGCCAAGTTCTCGTGGCCGGGACCCAGCTCCCCGGCCCCGATCCCTTCGACCTCCAGATGTATCCCCGGTCGGGCGACCATCTCGACGGTGACCCGATCCGAGAGCTCGAGGGCCTGGAAGCAGGTCTCGATCTGGTGGTATCCCTCCGCCTCCCGGGTCAGAATGCGAAGGAAGAGGTTCACCTTGGCTGGGGCTCGGCCCTGCCATCGTCCTCCCATGGACGTTCCGGCGTCACGGCTCATTCGGTGTTACTCCCTCGGCCTCGACCTTCTCCTCGGCTCGGCCCAGGTCGCTCCACGACATGCCCATTTGTCCCGCGTACCAGAGGCCCATGAGGGTCACCGGGATGAACCCGCCGAGGTGGTACCCGAAAGCGAAGGCCAGCGTAGCGCTCTCACCGACTCCGTACACCTCGTGGAGACCCACCACCGCAGCGGCATGGAAGGTCCCGAAGAACCCCGGTGCCGATGGGACGGCGACTCCGATGGCGATGATCCCCTGGACGAAGAGGGCCGCCGCAAAATTCTCTTCGATGCCGAAGGCCCGGAATCCGAGCCAGAAGGAGAGGGCGTTCCATGTCCAGAACGCGAAGGACCAGGCCAGAGCACCGAAGAGGAGCCGGGGTTCCTGGAGGGATCGCAGCCCGGAAAGGAAAGCGACGAGGCCGTCCATGAGAATCCGGGCGGCCCGATCCGGCAACAGCCGGGACATGACCCGGGCCAGACGGATGAAGGGATCGGGGAAGAGGAGGAGGAGGACCAGGCCCAGGAGGAGGGTCGCGAGGAGGGCCACCAGGGTCGTGACCACGTTGCCCAGGGACTGTCCCGCCAGCGTCACCTCGGAGGGGAAGGAGGGATGCAGCAGCGCCAGGGCCAGAAGCGAGAAGACGGCCACCGCGTCGAGGAATCGCTCCACGACCAGCGATCCGAGGGCGCCACTCACCGGCACGGGCTCGAGACGCGAGATCGCCCAGGCGCGCGCGAACTCCCCCACCCGGGCTGGAAGGAGGTTGTTGGCTGCGAATCCGATGTTCACGGCGGCGAACCGTTCCCGAAATCGAGTGCCCGGCGCCATGGGGTGCAGGAGCAGGCGCCACCGGATGGCTCGCACCGCGAACCCGGACGTCGCCACCACCACCGCGGCCAGGAGGAAACCCCAGTGGGCGTGGCGGACCACGGACCAGACCTCCACGAGGTCCACGCCCTGGAGGACCCACCACACGAGCAGCGCGCTGATGATGAGACCGAGGGTCGCCTTCCAGTCCCACTTCATCCTCCCCGACGCTCCGGTGGACTCAATAGCCCATGGGGGGGAGCCACTGCCCCGGCTCCGACACCCGCCCGGGGGCTCGATCGAGGATCTCCCTCATCTCCCGAGTGGCCCGCTCGAGCCCCACCAGAATCGCCCGGGACATGATGGAGTGGCCGATGTTCACCTCTTCGATGCCCTCCAGCGCCGCTAAGGGAGTGACATTCTCGTAGGTCAGCCCGTGTCCGGCATGAACCGCCAAGCCCGCATCCCGGCCGGCCGCGGTGGCCTGCGCCAGGCGGGAAAGCTGCCGGCCCCGCTCCTCATCCGAACGGGCATTGGCATACTCCCCAGTGTGGAGCTCCACCGCTTCCGCTCCGAGGAGTCGTGAGGCCTCCACGCCCTCCGGGTCGGGGTCGACGAAGAGGGACACGCGGATTCCAGCGGTCTGGAGTCGAGTTACGGCTGAACCCACACGGTCCTGGACCTCCTGGCGAGCCAGATTCAGACCTCCCTCCGTGGTGACCTCATCGCGGCGTTCCGGGACCAGGGTGACCTGCTCCGGCTGGAGCTCCTCGGCGAGCGAGAGCACCTCCTCCTCCGTGGCCACCTCCAGATTCACCAAGGTCCGGCACGTCTCCACGAGAAGTCGGACATCCCGGGTCTGAATGTGGCGTCGGTCTTCCCGGAGGTGGACGGTGATCCCATCCGCACCGGCCAGCTCGACCAGGACGGCGGCTCGCACCGGGTCGGGTTCGTCCGTGCGGCGGGCCTGACGAATCGTGGCCACGTGGTCGATGTTGACGTAGAGCCTCATGAGTACCGTTCGAAAAGAGTTTCGAATTCTTCGGCCCGCTCCGGGGGAATCCGGGAGCGAGCGCCACCGTCGAGTACGACGCGCCCGAGGGCCGCGTACAGGCGGGCGTCGTCGGGCGACAGGGTGCGGAGATGCAGCTCCACCGCTTCCACATCCCCTCTGACGATAGGCCCGGTCTGAGCGCCATCCGCCCCCATCTCGGAGACGTTGTGCAGTATCCCCTGCGCCAGCGAAAGGACCGCCTCCACGGCCTCGTCGGGTCCTGCCCCCGCCTCCTGCAGGAGCGCTGCTGTCCGACCCAGGAGCGCCACAAGGTAATTCGAACCCAGGACCGCCGCAGCGTGATAGAGCGGTCGTCGGTGTGTGGGTACCTGGATGGCCCGGCCCCCCAGGATCGACACTAGCCGACGGATCACCGCCAGGGCCTCCCTCTCCCCGGAGACAGCGAAACCCGATCCTACGAGTCGCTCAGCTCCGGTAATGGGATGGGCGATCGCCTGCAACGGATGGAGCGTTCCCACCCGATACCCGACTCTATTCAGCGGCTCCAGGACATCGGCACCCTGGACGCCCGAGGTGTGGATCGCGGGACATCCGTCCGGCGCAGGGCCCCGGGCGGCGAGAGCGTTGGCCAACTCCGGAAGGGCCTCGTCCGGCACGCTCAGGATCAGGGCGGTCGTCCCCTCGGGCGGTTGATCCAGACCGTAACGGTATTCCGCCACGCCCTGGAGGAAGAGCGGGTGGGAGGGCGGCTCGGGGCGACGCCCCATGTAGATGAGCGAGGCCACCGAGTCCGCCTGGGCCAGGGCGTGCCCCAGCGCCAGCCCGACCTTCCCGGGCCCTACGATGACCAGGCGCTCCAACTCAGCTCCCTCCCCTCTCTGGAATCAGCCGTCTGCTTCGTATTCTGTGAGATCCACCTGGCTCTCGTCTCGGAGGCGTCCCAGGAGAGCCTCGGGAATCCGGGCCCGAAGTACGAGCTGGATCCCGTTTCGTTCCACCTCCATGACCTCACCCTCCCGGTGCAGGGTGGCGAGCAGTTCTCCCTCCGATGCGGGGATGACCACCCGTACCTTGGCCAGCCGCCTTCGTACTCGGGCCAGAAGGGTCGCCCGGATGGCGTCCAGTCCGCCTTCTTCCAGCGCGGAGGCGAAGACGGAGGGCGTCCGTTCCAGGCTTCGGATCCGGTCCCGGAGCGCTCGCTCCTCTCCGTGGGTGAGACGGTCCACCTTGTTGAAGACCAGGACCTGATCGGACCCGTCGAGCTCAAGGTCGTGCAGCACTCCGTCGACCACCTCCTTGCGCTCCTCCCAGTCCGGATGGGCGGCGTCGAGCACATGGAGCACGAGATCGGCCTCCCGAGCCTCCTCCAGCGTCGATCGGAACGAGGCCACGAGATGGTGGGGGAGCTTTCGGATGAAGCCCACGGTGTCGGTCACCAGAGCCTGGTGCCCATGCCCAAGCTCGACGCTCCGGGTCGCCGAATCCAGCGTCGCGAAGAGGCGATCCTCCACGAAGAGGTCCGCTCCGGAGAGCGCCTTCAGGATCGAGGACTTCCCGGCGTTCGTGTATCCAACGAGCGCGACGCGATACTCTCCCGAGCGCCGCTTGCGCTGGGTCGCACGGGCGGCGGCAACCGATCGGAGCTTGGCCTTGAGATCGGAGATTCTGCGACCGATGAGGCGTCGGTCCGTCTCGAGCTGGGTCTCACCCGGACCCCGGAGCCCGATCCCCCCCCGGATTCGAGACAGGTGGGTCCACATTCGCTGCAATCGGGGGAGAAGATATTCGAGCTGGGCCAACTCCACCTGCATCTTGGCCTCACGGGTCCGGGCTCGAGAGGCGAAGATGTCCAGAATCAGCTCGGACCGGTCCATCACCCGGACGTCGAGGGACTGCTCCAGGTTCTTGGCCTGGTCCGGCTTCAGTTCTTCGTCGAAGATAACGAGGTCCGCTTCCTTTTCCTCCGTCAGGCGACGGAGTTCCTCGACCTTTCCCTTCCCGATGTAGAACTGGGGGGTCGGGGCATCGATTCGCTGAATCAACACGCCCACCACGTCGCCGCCCGCAGTGTCGGTGAGCCGATGAAGCTCCTCCATGTGCTCATCCACCACGCGAGCGTCCTCTTCCCTGAAGGGGGCTCCAACGAGCACAGCCCGCTCCACGGGCGTCCGATTATCGAGCAACTGGGTAGGAATGGCTCAGCTCCTGGCTGTGTGTGGTTCGGGTTCGAGCGTCATGGTCGCCGTCATGGCCGCATGGTACCTTGGGCCCGGAAGGGAAGTTCGACGGAGCCCAACGGTCCCCGAGTCTCGATCTCGCCCTGGACACGATAGGTGAGATCCCCGGTCTCCCACCAACTCCGAAGGGCCACGCCGACGGCTTCATAGCGAAACGGCACCTGGATCCGGACTTCCTCGGTGCTTCTCCGCGGAAGGCGGATGGATTCGACCGAGGAGCCTTCGCTCAACGGACTCCACCGGTCTCCACGTCCCTCGATCTCGAGAAGGTAGCTCAACCTCCGAACCTCGAGGGCGAAGATGTTGGGGTTCTCCACCTCGAGCTCGATCTCCGCCGTCCCGGAGGACAACCCCACGCCGGCGAGACGAACGTCCGCGATCCGTACCGTGGGCTCCTGATAGAAGAGCGCACAACCCGGTGCGGCGATCACCAGCATCGTCAGCGTCAGGGCCCGCAGCCCCCACCTGAATCCTGGAGAAGGGCGCGGTCGGCCCACCGTGCGAACGAGGGCGCTCACGGTTTCACGAGGTCTGGGAAGGATCCGTGGACTCATCCTGCTTCGTACCCGGCCCGGCTGAGAGGGTGTCGTCGTCGCCAGAGTCTACATTCCGCGAGGACTCCTGGGTCCCTTCCCCGGGTCGACTTCCGGATGCCCTCTTGCGGGCCCACCAATCCAGGCGCCGGCCGATGTCCTTCTCGAATCCGAAGGAGCTCGGCTCGTAGAAACGCACACCTTCGAGGGACTCCGGAAGGAAGGCCTGGTCCGACACTCCCGCCTCCTCGTCGTGGTCGTATCGATATCCCTTTCCGTACCCCCACTCCTTCATGGGTTCGGTGGGCGCGTTCCGCAGGTGAAGAGGCACCTGGGCGGATCCGGTTTCCCGTGCCGCAGCCCGGGCGGCGCTCCATCCCCGGTAGACCCGATTGGATTTCGGGGCGGTCGCCAGGTGCACTGTGGCCTGGGCCAGCGCCAGTTCCCCCTCGGGCGACCCCATGAAGTGATAGGCCTGCCACGCCGCCACGGCTGCCTCCAGCGCACCGGGATCGGCAAGCCCGATGTCTTCCATGGCCATGCGGATGAGTCGGCGACAGAGGTAGAGCGGGTCTTCTCCCCCCTCCACCATTCGCGCCAGCCAGTAGAGGGCCGCGTCGGGATCACTGCCACGGACGCTCTTGTGGAGGGCCGAGATGAGATTGAAGTGTTCCTCGCCGGATTTGTCGTAGATGGCGAATCGATGCTGCAGGGCCTCGCGGACGAGAGCTTCGGTGAGGGTGGAGCCGGGACCGGCCAGACCGACCGCCACCTCCAGGGCTCCCAGAGCCCGACGCGCGTCGCCGTCGGCGCCCCGGGCCAGAACCGTGAGGGCCTCCTCCTCCGCATCCACCCCCCGGTCACCCAATCCTCGCTCGGCGTCGGCCAGGGCGTCGGCCAGGATCTCGACCAGCTCCTCCTCCTCCAGAGGCTTAAGAACGAAAACGGGCGCACGCGAGAGAAGAGGCCGGTTCACCTCGAAGGAGGGGTTTTCCGTGGTAGCCCCCACCAGGATCACGGTCCCATCTTCCACATGGGGAAGAAAGGCATCCTGCTGAGCTCGGTTGAAGCGGTGGATCTCATCGCAGAAGAGGATCGTCTGGCGACCCGAGACCTCCAGCCGGGTTCTGGCCTCGGCGATGATCTCGCGGACCCTGGCCACGCCCTCGGTCACAGCGGAGAAGGCCACGAACGCGGCGTCGGCCCGATGAGCCAGGAGGCGAGCCAGAGTCGTCTTCCCGCTCCCGGGGGGGCCCCAGAGGATGCAGGAGGCGAGCTCCCCACCCTCGAGCATGCGTCCCAGCGCACGGTCCGCTCCCAGGAGGTGGTCCTGCCCCCGAATCTCCGATACGGTCCGGGGCCGCATCCGGGCCGCCAGAGGACGCGCCTCGAGCCTCTCCTCCCCATCGGCCCCACGGGGGCGACCAGGATCCCTCTCCGGCGCACCTGCCCCCGGTCCGAACAACTCCAACTCCGCCGAGCCATCCTCAGCCATCTTGCCTCCTTTCGCGGGACTCCATCCATCGATGGACCTCCCCGATCAGCGCCTCCAGGGTGTTCCGGCTCGGATCCTCGAGCACACGGGTCAGGAGGTGATCCAGGAGATCTCCGAAGTAGGGGCCGGGGCGGTGGCCCAGGCGGATCAGATCCCTCCCCGAAAGGGCCAACTCCCCCACCGACAAGGGGGCGCCGCTTCGGGCCAGCTCCCGGAGTCGCGTGACCAGGGTGACCAATTCATGGGGGACCCATCCCCCCGCCGTCTCCGTGCCGCCGCGGAATCGATCCGCGCGGGCCTCGGCGAGCCAGATCCGCACGAGGGAGGGGAGCCGCTCCCGTTCCACTCCGGCCAGCCACTCCCGGAGGTCCGAGTCGGGAACGCCCGGGTTCGGCGCGGCACGGATCCACTCCACCAGACCCGCCACCGTGTCGATCCGGGCGTTGGAGGAGCGGAGTCGGCGCAGGAGGGCGGCGGCCCTGAGCAGGCCCCGGCGTCCGGAGGACTCGTCTTCCTCGCCCGCGCCCATGGATTCGACCGGAACCCCGATGCCGCTGAGGAGCGCAGCCCACCTGAGGTCTGGCCGGTCCGGAGAGAGGAGGTCCACCGTCCGTAGAGAATGGGACCAGAGGTCGCCGCCCCGGTCCGTGGGACCCGGGGAGCCACCCTCAGGAGATGTCTCGAGTCCCACGGTCCGATCCAACTCCGGGTAGAAGAACCCCAGAGCGCCGGACGCCCCGTAGAGCGACAGGCTCGCCGAGGGAGGTGAGGGACCGGCGAGCACCTTCTCCATTTCCTCGCGCACCCGTTCTGGAGAGAGCCCGCCCATGTGGGGAACGGCCCGCACCAACGCCTGCCAGCTCTCGGTCTCCACTCGAAGCCGGTAGGCTCCGGAGAACCGAAGCGCCCGGAGCACCCGGAGGTAGTCTTCGGCGAAGCGCTCGGCAGGGTCACCGACCGTTCGAAGAACTCGGGCCTCCAGGTCGCCCCGCCCGTGGAAGGGGTCGTGGAGGATCCTTCGGAGTGGGTGCCAGGCGATGGCGTTGATGGTGAAATCCCGCCGGGCCAGATCTTCGTCCAGGGAGTCGGCGAAGGCCACCACCGCATGACGACCCGTGGTCTCGACGTCCCGACGGAAGGTGGTGACCTCGTACATGGTCCCGTCACGAGCGAGGACGCCTACCGTGCCATGGTCCACCCCGATGGGTACGGTGCGCTTGAACAGCCGGCGCATGGTTGCCGGGCGCGCCTCAGTGGTGAGATCCCAGTCCCCGCCGCTCCGCCCGACCAGTGCATCCCGCACCGCCCCACCCACGGCCCAGGTCTCGTACCCCGCCTCCTCCAGAGTCCGACAGATCCAGCGAACGGCGCCCGGTGGGGTCAGATCGATCATCCCGGTCGGACGGCCCCACCGTTCACGTTCATCACCTCGCCGGTAATGTGGCGTGCCAGCTTCGACGCCAGAAACACGATGGGTCCCGCCACGTCTTCCGCAGTGGCGATGCGGCCCAGGGGGATGGCGGAGAGGGCGTCCGCACGGCGGGCCCCCTTGAGCACATCGTGGGTCATGTCGGTCTCGACCCACCCCGGCGCCACGGCGTTCACGGTGATCCCGCGGGGGGCGAGTTCGACGCAGAGACCCTTGACCAGGGCGTTGAGCGCTCCCTTGGAGGCCGCATAGTCCCCGTGATAGGCCTCGCCCCGCTGCGCAGCGGTGGAACTCACCAGAACCAGCCTCCCGTCGTCCGTCAGGCGTCGGGCCGCCTCCCGACACACCAGGAACAAGCTGTCCAGGTTCACGGCCAGGGTCCGTCGCCAGTGCTCCAGCTCCATCTCGGCCAGGGCGATGTCGGTGGGGGGCCAGACTCCGTGATTCCCCACGATGATGTCCACCCCTCCGAAGGCGTGCTCGGCCCGATCGAAGAGGGCCTTCACCTCGCCCTGGGAGGTGAGGTCACCCCCGTGGGCCCAGGCGTCACAGCCCAGCGCCTCCAGTTCGGAGACCACGTCGAGCGCCTCACTCTCGGCCGTTCGATAGGCGATGCCGACTCGGGCTCCAGCCCGCCCGAGAAGGAGCGCGGTCGCCCGTCCCACCCCCCGGGAGCCACCCGTGACGACGGCGCGCCGACCCGTCAAATCCAGAATCGGGGCGAGAGCCATCACGCCGACATCCACTTTCCCCGAAGCTGCTCACGGTGCTGGCGCTCGGAGTGGAGGATTTCCTGGAGGATGGACCGGGTCTCTCCGTCCAGTTGCCGGGAGAGAGCCGACTTGTAGAACGCCACCTCACCGGCCTCCCGGGCCCGAGCCTCGGTCTGCCAGTCGTCCAGAACGGCGGTTCCTTCCCCCCGCGGGAGGGGGCCGGGCTTTTCGCCCAGCTCGATCAACCGAGCCGTGAGACGAGACAGGTGATGCTGTTCGTCGGCCAGGAGTTCGTTCAGTCGCTCCACGTCGTCTTCACGGCCCGCCTCCTCCGCCGCGGCCGCCAGGCGGCGATAGAAGGCACTCTGCCCTCGCTCTCTCTGGCGCCCTTCCCTGAGGATCTCCACGATCCCGATATCCACGTCGTTCACGGGTTCCACCCTGCCCATGTCTGAGGAACGCTGCGGCACATCCGGCGGAGATGCGGCACTCGGGCCGCATGGCCAGAAGAACTCTCCTGACTCCTTCCAGACGTCCATACGTAGGTAAGCTCGCCCCCGGCATGGTCTCCGTCCACCAACCGGTCCGAAGCGAGTCGGGTCGCTCCGACCGTCGAGGACCGGAACCAGAGGAGCCCGGTTGCCGAATCGCCGGCGACCCCACTCCGGAATCCGGTCCGGAATCCGGAGAGATTCAACGAAAGAGGGAGGTGAACCGGGACCAGAGTGTTCCGCCGTTCCCCAGTGGGGGCACAGCGAGGGGCAGCTCCCCATCGAGGATCCGCTGGGGATTCGTGCGGGTCAACCGTATCCACGCCTCCATCCCGTCGCCTTCGTCCCTCCCCCCCGAGAGCACCGTATCCCGAGCCTCGGCGATATGAAGTGGGAGTCGGGGCCGACCATGAAAGTCCGAGGCCAGCAGATCCACCCACCCTCTCGCCAGGAGGTTGAGACTACGCCGGCGAGCATCGGGGCCGAACGCGCCGACCAGGGAGCCGTAGTTGACCTGGAAGATGGCTCCGGCTTCTCGCCACGCCTCCATCCGATCCATGGCACTCTCGCCCAGGCGATAGCGCTCCGGGTGGGCCAGAACCAGGGGAATCCCCTGCTCCCCCAACCGCTCCAGTACCTGAGGACTTCCCGGGGGGACTCGAAGCCGCGGCCACTCCACCAGGATCCCTCCGCTGGGAGACAGTCGCATCCTGGGATCGGAAAGATCGGGTTCCGGGTGGTCCAGCGCCACTTCGTTCGCCCGGTGGAAAGACAGCTCGGGGAAGCTGCCCTCGACACTCTTTCGGGCTCGGGCGAACGCCTCATCGATCTGGGACATCCGCTCTTCGAACGGCCGGGGGAGCAGGGTGAGACTTCCGTCCAGGTGGGGCGTCGTGACCAGGGTCGAGACCCCCTCGCCCGTGAGGCGTCCCAGACCCTCCAGTACATCCTCCACAGTCGCGGCACCATCGTCGACACCGGGGACTAGGTGGGAGTGGATGTCGATGGAGGGACGAAGCTCCTCGCTCCCCGTCATCGAGGCTCCACCTTCCCGAGGGAATCCAGGAGCTCCAGAAGGACCCTCTCGGGGTCGTCGGCCCGGGCGGCACGCTCACATTCCAGGGTAAGCAGTGCATCGGCGGCCAGGAGCGCGTAGGCCCGATCCCGGTCCGGAAGGGTGAGGGCCCTCCGGAGGGCTTCGATTCCCCGGGGCGACGGAGAGCTCTCCGGGACTCCCGAGCCCTCGTCACCGAAGGCCTGGATCCACTCCTCAAGGGGAGTGGGCACGCCCCGCAGGGAGGTCTCGGAGCTCACGAATCCGCCGCCCGAAGCGCTCTGGCCAGCACGTCGGCGCCTCCGATCAACGCCTCATCGATCCGTTGGGGGTCTCCGATCCCACCCTGCGCCATGTGGGGGCGGCCTCCCCCCCGACCCTCCGCCAGGGCCGCCACCTCATTGATCAGATCTCCGGCCCGCACGCCCTGTCCGATCAGGTCATCGGTGACGAGGACGAAGAGCGCATGGGACCCGTCGGGGGTTTCGCTCGCCAGGACACCCACCGCACTCGTCTCCCGCTCCCGAAAGGCATCGCCGAAGCTTCGCGCGTCGTCGGCGTCACGAACCCGAAGTCGAATCGCCCGATAGAGGATGCCTGCCTCCTCGACCTCCTGGCCCGTGGAGGGATCCAGTCGGACCTCGTGGACCACCGACTCGCCGCTGCCTCCTCCTCCTTTTCGCAGCTCCTCGAGAAGCGCCTTGAGGCTCTCCCGCTCCTCGAGGAGCTCGCGAGTGCGCTTCTTCAGGTTCTGAGGTGAGCTGCGCAGCATCCTGGCGACCTCCTCCATCTCTTCTTCGACCTGGCGCATGGTCCGGAAGGCCGCCGGGCCGGTGGCCGCTTCGATTCTCCGGACTCCGGACGCGACCCCGGTCTCTCCCAGAACTCGGAAGAGACCGGCCGCTCCGGTGTGCCGAAGGTGCGTTCCACCACATAGTTCCAGACTCAGCCCAGGAATGTCCACCACCCGGACCTCGTCCCCATACTTCTCTCCGAAGAGGGCCATGGCACCTCGCTCGGTCGCCTCCTCCCTGGGAACGATCTCCCACTCCACTGGATGATCCGACCAGATGGCCCGGTTCACCGCATCTTCCACGGCTCCGATCTCTTTGTCGGTCAAGGGTTCGGGATGGGAGAAGTCGAAACGCAGGCGATCCGGCGCCACGAGAGAGCCCCGCTGACTCACGTGCTCCCCGAGGATCTCCCGGAGCGCCGCGTGAAGGAGATGGGTGGCGGTATGGTGGCGCTCGATGTCGTGGCGGCGGTCTCCATCCACGCGAGCGATGACGGAGAGCGACTCGGGTCCCCGGTCCAGATCCATTTCACCGTCCAGCGTACCGAACACAGCGGTCAGGCCTTCGACCACCCTGACCTCGTCCACCACCGCCCGCCAACCCGCCCCTTCCACGGTGCCGGTGTCGGAGACCTGCCCGCCCGCCTCCGCATAGAACGGATTGGGGTCGAGGATCAGACCGACTCTGTCGTCGCCGTGGCGGGTGGCCACGATCCGGGACTCGGACTCCGTCCGCTCCCATCCCACCCATCGCTGCTGGGGCTCAGAACCCGTGGGCGTCCAGGAGTCCAGCGAATCTTCGGTCCGGGCTCCGGCACCGCTGGCCTCTCGATCGGCCCGACTTCTGGCTCGTTGCCGGGCCAGGGCTTCCTCGAAGCCCTCCACGTCGACCTGCACGCCCCGCTCCCGCGCCATGAGCTGGGTCAGGTCCAACGGGAAGCCGAAGGTATCGTAGAGCTTGAACGCCTCCTCCCCGGAGATCCGCTCCCCTCCCTCCTCCGATGCCAGCTCCTCGAAGCGGGCCATCCCCCCCTCGATGGTCGAGAGGAAGCGCTCTTCCTCGATGCGGGTGGTCTGGAGAATCAGGGCCTTTCGGTCCAGCAGCTCAGGATAGGTCCCTCCCATGTGCCGGACGACCTCCTCGACCACGGGGACCAGGGTGGGCTCGCGCCGTCCCAGGAGCCAGGCGTGGCGAACGCCACGGCGAAGGATCCTTCGAAGGACGTATCCACGGCCCTCGTTCGAGGGGAACACACCGTCGGCCAGAAGGAAGGCTACGGCCCGGGAATGGTCCGCCAGGACCCGGTAACTCATCCCTTCCTTTTCCTCGGACTGGTAGGGCCGACCCACCACCCGTGCCACGGTATCCAGAAG
The DNA here is from genome assembly GCA_007121555.1 of Gemmatimonadota bacterium. GTDB lineage: Bacteria > Gemmatimonadota > Gemmatimonadetes > Longimicrobiales > Gaopeijiaceae > PWLA01. Next base: position 12,213 of record SKKH01000247.1, read on the forward strand.
GGGGATGAAGAGGTCGGTGTGGTAGTTGGAGTTCACCCCCTGGAGGACCGCCGCCAGTCGCTCCAGACCCAGACCGGTGTCGATGGACGGAGCGGGAAGTGGATGCAGGGTCCCCGCCTCATCCCGATCGAACTGCATGAACACGAGATTCCAGAGCTCGACGATACGGCCCTCCTGACCCAGGGCCTCGAAGGTCTCCAGGTCGGGAACGGAACGCTCGTCATCCGGGCGAAGGTCGTAGTGCAGCTCGGAGCAGGGACCGCAGGGGCCGGTGTCGGCCATCTGCCAGAAGTTGTCCCGATCCCCCAGCCGAAAGATCCGTGAAGGGGCCAGCCCGGCGACGTCGCGCCAGAGTCCGTGGGCCTCGTCGTCGGTGTGATGGACCGTCGCGTAGAGTCGGTCGGGCTCCAGTCCCATCTCCGAGGTCAGGAACTCCCAGGCGAAGTGGATCGCATCCCGCTTGAAGTAGTCGCCGAAGGAGAAGTTCCCCAGCATCTCGAAGAAGGTGTGGTGCCGGGCCGTTCGACCCACCTCCTCCAGATCGTTGTGCTTCCCCCCCGCCCGAACGCACTTCTGACTGGTGACGGCGCGGTCGTACGCCACCTCCTCCTGACCCAGGAAGACCCGCTTGAAGGGGACCATCCCGGCGTTGGTGAAGAGAAGGGTGGGGTCATCGGCCGGGACGAGGGACCCACTGGGACGCAGTTCATGGCCCCGGAGCTGGAAATAGTCCAGGAACCGTCGTCGGATCTCAGAAGCCTTCATGGACTCACTTCGGCGGGTTCGCCGCTGGAATTCTCACAGGACAGGGAACCCGGAAGATAACCATGAGACCGGAGAGGCCTCAACGGCAGTACTACTCGTCTTCCTCGCCCTCCTCCTCGTCCCCCCCTTCTTCGTCGGGGATCAGTCCCATGGCTCGACGAAGCTTCTCGTCGATCTCGTCGGTGACATCCGGGTTCTCCAGGAGGAACTGGCGGGAGTTCTCCTTGCCCTGGCCCAGCCGGAGTTCCCCGTAGGAGTACCACGCCCCCGACTTCTGTACGATCTCCAGCTCGCTGCCCAGATCCAGAAGGAGGCTGGAATGGGAGATCCCCTCGTTGTACATGATGTCGAACTCGGCCTGCTTGAAGGGCGGGGCGCACTTGTTCTTGACCACCTTCACCCGGGTTCGATTCCCCACCAGATCCTGACCGTCCTTGATCGCCCCGATGCGCCGGATGTCCAGGCGGAGCGATGCATAGAATTTCAGGGCCCGCCCCCCGGACGTCGTCTCCGGGCTTCCGAACATGACCCCGACCTTCTCCCGGATCTGATTCGTGAAGATCACCGCAGTGTGCGACCTGTTCACGGCACCGGTCAGCTTCCGAAGGGCCTGGCTCATGAGCCGGGCCTGGAGGCCGACGTGGGCATCCCCCATCTCGCCCTCGATCTCGGCCTTGGGCACCAGGGCCGCCACGGAATCGATGACCACCACTTCCACGGCGTTGGAGCGAATCAGCACCTCGGCGATCTCGAGCGCCTGCTCCCCGGTATCGGGCTGGGAGACGAGGAGGTTGTCCACGTCGACCCCGAGCTTCTTGGCGTACTGGACGTCCAGGGCATGCTCGGCGTCGATGAAGGCCGCCACTCCTCCCTTCCGCTGGGCGTTGGCGATGATATGGAGGCACAGGGTCGTCTTCCCCGAGGACTCCGGCCCGTAGATCTCCGAAATCCGCCCTCGGGGAATCCCTCCCACACCGATGGCCTGGTCCAGATTCAACGCACCCGTGGGGATCGCCGCCACCTGGATCCGGGCCCCATCCACCCCCATGCGCATGATGGCCCCTTTGCCGTGGGCCCGTTCGATCTGGTTGAGAGCCGTCTCCAGGTCCTTCTGCTTCTGTTCACTCAGCTCCGCCGTGGCCATGCTGTCGTCCCGGATTCAGATGGGGGTGAAGGACCCTTCAGGGGCCCCGTTCGCCGAAAGGTACGCACCCCGAATAGAATACGAAAGGTCTCGGGGTCCAACCCCCCGGATCCCGGTCGGATCTCCCGGAGGGTCTGGAAGAAGGTAGAGGGAAACAGGGGACCCGGAAATGGCGAACCGGGTCGAGGTGGAACCCTACGGGCGAGCCCAGGCGTTCGCTTCATGGAGCCGAAAGAATCCTGATCCACTCCGGCGGGTAGAAGGGGGCCGGATGAATGACTCCGAGGCCCGCTCGTCACCTAGTGTGGTGAGTCAGAGATTCGGCGAGGGACCGAGGGGCTCGGCGCGCCGGGGTGGCAAGGCGCGATGGTGAGCGATAGCAACGCTATTGCGATCCGGAGCAACGTAGCCACCTCGGA
>SKKH01000011.1 GCA_007121555.1 Gemmatimonadota bacterium
ACGATCCTGTGGCGTTCCAGTTCGATCGCCGGCCCAGCGAGCGCCCGACCGACGGTCAGCTTCGGGACGCCGTGGTGGTGTCTCCCCGCACCGGTGAAGTGAGTGTTCGGCATCGGCGGCACGGCCTTGAGGTCCGGATGGATGGGGGATTCCAGGACCGGACGGTCTACCGCATCACCCTCCTCCCGACCATCCAGGATCTTTGGCAGAACAGGCTCGGCGAACCCTACGACCTCTTCTTCTCCACGGGGCCGGATTTCGAGCCCAACATCCTGGGAGGTCTGGTCACCGACCGACTCACCCTCGAGGAGGCCGCGGAGGTCCGGGTGGACGCGGAGTCTCTCACCGGCGGGCCGACCCACTCCACGGTGACCGATTCCACCGGGATCTTCACCTTCCCCTACCTTCCCGCCGATCGGTACATGGTCCGAGCCTACGAGGACCAGAACCGGAACCGGGAAGCGGACTTCGCTGAACCCCAGGACTCCCTTGAGGTGGAGATATCTCTCGGGGACACCCTCATCGTCACTGAGCTGGCCCTCCTTCTCCCTGATACGACCCCGGCCATCCTCGAGTCGGTGGAGGCCCCGGACTCCACCACCCTGCGCCTCACCTTCGACGATCCCCTGGATCCGGAGATGTCTCTCGAGGGCATCCGGGTCTCGCTCACCCTGGGGGAGGGGAACGCCCCTGGGGTGAGGGAACTCCTCCATCTCCACGAGTGGGAGCAGCGGGAGGCCGAACGAGCGGAACGGGAAGCCGCCGAACGAGAGGCGGAGGAGGAGGAGGACGAGCCGGAGGATCCCGAGCCGCCTCCGGTGGAGGACCCTGAACCGCCCCCGCCGGCGCCTGAACCCGAGGCTGACGGCCCCCTCCTCCCAGGATTCGAGTTGGTGGCCCTTCTGGATGGGCCTCTGGAACCCGAGGCGACCTATCGAGTGCAGGTCGAGGGTGTCCGGAATCTGAACGGAGTGCCCGGCGGCGGAGGGGAGATCGACGTGGAGGGACCCCTTCCGCCGGAGGACCCCGCCGAAGATGAAGAGGAGGAGCCTGGAGAGGGGGACCCGGACGAAGAGCCACCGGGCGGGGGATCGGACCCGGGATCGCCTTGACCCTCCTCCCGAATGCTCGGTAACTTCAGGCGTCCATCTACGCCCCGACCGACGCCTGCGCAGCCTGGAGCGAACTACCTGGTGTCGAGTCGAACCCCGACAAGGGGAGGGGGTAGGAGAAGGCCAGGCGAGGAGTAATCCGGAACGGAGGAGCGACAACGATGCAGATCCATCTATCAGATACGGCAGTCAGCAAGGTACAGACCTTCATGGAGGAGCACGGAGCCGAAGGTGGCGCCGGCCTCCGGGTTGCCGTACTCCCGGGCGGATGTTCGGGCTTCCAGTATGGACTCAACATCGAGGATACGCCCGAAGAGGATGACGAGGTGTTCGACCTCGAGCACGGGATCCGTGTCTTCGTCGACCCCTTCAGCGCCCAGTACCTCGAAGGGGTGCAGATCGACTACGTCACGACCATGATGGGGTCGGGATTCACCTTCAAGAACCCCGTGGCCGCCGGTGGATGTGGATGCGGTAGCTCGTTCACGATCTGATCCAGCGCGGTTCCTCTCAGTTTCTCCACTCCAGACCCCGGTTCCCATGGCCCTGACCCTGCGGGAGACCCTTCCCACCCCCCTGGACTACGCGGGTCTGTCCCGCGACGAGCTCAGGGAGCGAATTCTCCAACGCAAGTCCGAGCGGAACGCCGTCATCCTCGGCCACAACTACCAGCGTGTCGAGATCCAGGAGGTGAGTGACTTCCTGGGCGACTCCTTGGCGCTCTCCCAGGAGGCGGCCGACACCGACGCCGACACCATCGTGTTCTGCGGCGTCCATTTCATGGCCGAGACCGCGAAGGTCCTGTCGCCCGAGAAGACGGTTCTCATGCCCGACCCCCGGGCCGGCTGTCCCATGGCCGACTTCGTGACCGGGCAGGCGCTCCGGAATCTGCAGGAGGAGCATCCCGACTCCGTGACGGTGGCCTACGTCAACTCTTCGGCCGAGGTCAAGGCGCACTCCTACATCTGCTGCACCTCATCCAACGCGGTGCAGGTGGTGGAGACCATTCCCGAGGATCGCACGATCCTCTTCGTTCCCGATCGGAATCTGGCCCACTACGTCCAGGAGCAGACGGGTCGCGACAACATCGTCGCCTGGGACGGTTACTGCTACGTCCACGACGACCTCGTGCTGGAGGAACTGGACAAGGCTCGGGCGGCCCACCCCGAGGCCCGGGTGGTCATCCACCCCGAGGCCCGTGAGGATCTCCTGGCCGAGGCAGACGAGGTGACGTCCACCGGCGGCATGGTCCGCCTGGCGGAGCAGTATGATTCCCTGATCCTCGGAACGGAACGGGGACTGGTGGACCAGCTCCGGGAGCGCTATCCCCACAAGACCTTCGTGCCCCTCTCCGGGGCTGCCGTCTGCGGAAACATGAAGCTCAACACCCTGGCGAAGCTGGCCTGGTGCCTCGACCATGGACGTCATGAGGTGGTCCTCGACGAGGGGATCCGCTCCCGCGCCGAGCAGTCGCTGCGTCGCATGCTCGAGGTATCTGGAGGCTGGCAAGCTCCCTCCGAAGAGGAGGAGAAGCTCGAGCTGGCCGGAGTCCGTCCCAAGGGCTGCGGCTGCGGATGAGTCCGGATGCGGAGGGCGAAGAGAAGGAAGGCGAGTCACCCAGCAGACCCGGCCCGTCACTGGAGATCCGATCCTTCACTGGTGGAGCCTTCGGTGAGAACACCTATCTGGTCCGATGCACCGGGACGGATCGGGCCGTCATCGTGGACCCGGGGGCTGCGACACCCCAACTTCTGGATCATGTCAGGTCCGAAGGGCTTCGGGTCGAGGGCGTATATCTGACCCACGCCCACCTGGATCACGTGGAGGGGCTTCCCGCCGTGATGCAGGCCATGGACGTTCCGATCCATCTCCATCCCGCCGATCTCCCTCTCTATCAGCGAGCCGCCGATCAGGCCCAGGCCTTCGGGATGCGCCTCGAGGGAGAGCTTCCGACCATCGACCATGAGATCGAGCTCGGGTCCCAGCTCCCGGTGGGTGACTGCCGACTCGAGGTCGCCTTCGCGCCGGGCCACGCCCCTGGCCACGTCATCTTCCATTCTCCAGCCGATGGAGTGGCTCTGGTGGGTGACGTGGTATTCGCTGGATCCATCGGCCGAACCGACCTTCCCGGGGGTGACATGAGGCAACTCATGGACTCGATCCGGGCCGAGATTCTGACCCTCCCCGAGGAAACCCGGCTGCTCCCAGGCCACGGGCCCGAGACCACGGTGGCTCGGGAGCGGATCGGAAACCCCTTCCTGATCGCCCAGCAGCCGGGGGAGCGGGCTTGACCTCGAAGGTCGCCGTCTTCGCCTCTGGGCGGGGAAGCAACTTTGCCGTTCTCGCCGATCACGAACCAGCCGAGTCATCCTGGGAAGTGGCCCTCCTCATCAGCGACCGTGACGATGCCCCGGTGTTGGAGCGAGCTCGGGAGCGCAGCGTGCGGGTCCAGGTGATTCCGATAGCCGGCCGACCCGGGGAGGCGGTGGCTCGGGAGATCCTCCAGGTCCTGGAGGAATTCGGGATCCATCTGGTTCTCCTGGCCGGCTTCCTCCGACTCATCCCTGCAGCGGTGGTAGAGGCATACAGGGGTCGGATGTTGAATCTCCACCCTGCGCTTCTCCCCAGCTTCGGGGGAAAGGGGATGTACGGTCGCCGTGTTCACGAAGCCGTTCTCGAGGCCGGGGTCCGGATCACAGGAGCCACGGTGCACCTCGTGGACGAACGCTACGATCGCGGACGCATCCTGGCCCAGTGGCCCGTGCCGGTCCTGGGGGACGACACCGCGGAATCTCTCGCCGCCCGGGTGAACCGCGTGGAGCACCGCCTCTTCCCCGCAGTGGTCGATCGAGTGGTGCGTGCGCTGGCTGAGGGTGGGGAGTTGCCCACCATCCCCGGGCCCGACACGCCGTCCCGTGCCGCCTTCTTCCTGTCCTCAGAAGCCCCGGAGTTCTTCCCATGAGTCGACGCGCCCTCCTTTCGGTCTCTGACAAGTCCGGTATCGTGGAGTTGGGCCGGGCCCTTGTGGACCGTGAGATCCAACTCCTTTCCACAGGAGGTACCGCTCGTGTGCTTCGGGAAGCGGGGCTTCCCGTGACTGAGGTGTCGGACATCAC
>SKKH01000235.1 GCA_007121555.1 Gemmatimonadota bacterium
CCCAGACCGAGACCTGCACGATGCCCCACGGGAGTCGGGTCAGCCCCGACGGCCGTCACCAGTATTCGGTGTGTATGATGGACGACCAGCTGGTCGAGATCAGCGCCCGGGACTTCGAGGTCTCCCGCCGGTTCTCGCTGGTTCAGGGCGAGGAAGGCCCCCTCGCGGTCGACGACGTCGTCGCGATGCATGAAGGCCATGGCCATGGGGACCATGGGGACCACGCAGATCACCAGGCCCATGGAGACCATCAGGACCATGGGGATCATGAGGCCGGAGATCGGGCGGCCCATGACCCGGCCGGGGAAGGGGCCCATCACTCCACCTGTACCCCTACCTGGGTTGATCCAGCTCCGGACAACCGGCATCTCTACGTGGCGTGCAGCGCCACCGACGAGGTCCTGGAGATCGACCGGGAGAACTGGGAGCTCCTCCGCCGCTTTCCCACGGGCCGAGGGCCCTACAACCTGGAAGTCACACCGGACGAGCGCCTCATCGTCGTCACACTGAAGCAGGGCCACGGAGTGGAGTTCCTGGATCGGGAAAGCGGTGAGAGCCTGGCCACGGTGGAGTCCTCCACCCGCGTGACCCACGGGGTCGTGGTGAGCCCCGACAGCCGCTATGCCTTCGTCAGCGTGGAAGGCGTGGGAGCCGAGCCTGGGAAGGTCGACATCTACGATCTCCAGACCTTCGAACGTGTGGAGTCGGTGGAGGTTCGGCAGCAGGCGGCCGGCATCGCCTTCCTCAGGATGGAGGAGGGAGGGCCTTAGAAGGCCCCTTGGTCCTCGGTCGACCTACCTATTCCCTCTTCGGATCGCCGTAGCGGTCCCGGAAGGCGTGGTGCTGTTCGACGGTCCCAATCATGAAGAGTAGGGAATCTCCTTCCAACGTCTCGTCGGGGCGCGGGGCCGTGTGGAGTTCACCCTCCCGCTCGACCGCGACCACCGTGAGGCCCGAGTGGGCTCCGATCCCGCTCTCGGCCAGCGTCTTGCCGCGGAGCGTCTCAGGGACGTCCTCTTCGAAGAGCTCCACCCCCTCCCCCAGTTCGATCATCCGTCGCCCCCGCGCCATGGAGGTCAGGGCCGCGATGCCGAGTCCGGCGTAGCTCATGACCAGATCCGCACCGGCCCGCCGAATGGATTCCATGTTCCGGTCGTGGGTGATCCGGCTCACAATCCTCAGGCTCGGATTCAACCGGCGGCAGTAGACCGCGAGGTAGACGTTCATGGCATCGTCGTTCGTGGTCAGGAGCACCGCCGGCGCATCGGCGATCCCCGCCTCCTCGAGCAGCTCGCGATTGGCGGCGTCCCCCACGAACATCCGATCCGGCACGTCGGACCAGTGGGCCGCGAGCTCCGCATTGCGCTCCACCAGATGGACCTGGACCCCCTTTCGTCGGAGCGCCCGGGTGGCCGCCCGACCGACCTTGCCTCCGCCGATGACCAGCACCGGATTCCAGTTCGTGTCATAGATGTAGAGCAGCTCGTCGAGCTCCTGCATCTGCTCTTCGGTGCCGATGATCACGGGGAGGGACTGATCCCCCAGGACGAGGTCCGCGTGCGCGGGCTTGAGTTCGGCCTGATCCCAGACGGCAACGATGTTCAGCCCCATGAGCTCCCGGAGCCGGGTCTCACGAATCGACTTGCCCGCGAGGGGTGTGTTCAGGACAGGGAACTCGGCGATGACCAGGTCCCGGAATCGACCGATGGGATGGGTATGGGCATGCCCGGCATTCACCCGGTTGGCGAGTTGTTCCCCGAGCTGCTGGCGGAGAGGCAGGACATGATCGGCTCCCGCCAGCTCCATGAGGTCGACGGCATCCTCCGACGAGGCGATCGCTACGATGGGGGTTTGCGGGGCCGCTTCTCGGGCCGTGAGGATGACGTTGGTGTTCGTCACATCGTCCAGGTTCGCCACGATGAGCCGGGCCCGTTCGGCCCGCGCCGCAACGTAGGTGTCCTTGGAGTCGACCGGCCCGCAGAGCACCTTCTGGCCCTCGCCGTGGCGCCGAGCAGCCACCTCCGGGTCGGGCGCCAGGAGCACGTATGGAATTCGATGGAGCTCAAGTTGATCGATCAGCCCCGGCGCGATGGGATCATCGGCGCAGATGATGACGTGCTCGGTGACCTGCGCTCTCACGCTGCGCGGAGCCCGGATCTGGATCTGGGCCTCGAGCCAGGGGGCGTAGAAGTACCGGATGAAGACGAAGGGGAGCACCACCAGGAGAAGGACTACCCCGGAGAGAAGGACCACGAGGCTGAACGTTCGACCCAGGTCGGTCTCGAAGGTGATGTCTCCGAATCCGAGGGTGCTCATGGTCACTACGGTCCAGTAGAGCCCGGAGAGCCAGGAGTGTTCTTGCCCTTCCACCCGCACCATCAGCACGTGAAAGAGCACGGTGAAGGCCAGGATCACCCCCAGAAGGAACAAAACGTACTTCAGGAGGGCCCCCAGATTCTGCTTCATCTGGGGCTCGTCCATGAAGAGGGCGAGCTGAGCGCCCAGCGTCTTGATCAAGGAGCGGCTCCGGGTGGGTGGGACTTCAGGAACTGGACCAGCGGCCCGAAGGATAGGCCCGGCAAGGGGAGGTGGTCAAACGTCGGGGTCGGGGCCGGGCCCACCTTCGCTGGGGTCTCGTGGCGGCAGGAGGCCGGCCCACCATCAGGGCAGGGGCAGCGCGACCAGGGCGGCGGTGACCAGAAGGATCACGATCCCCAGGAAGGCCTCCACGGTCGCGGGAATCCGGAGCTGAGAAGGATCAGGGCGATGGGCCAGGGACGGACGTACACGCCTCCAGTTGTAGAAGCCCAGGAGGAGGGCTCCGGCCACGAGTGCCAGCTTCAGGAGCAGAGTCCGGCCCCAGGCGCTCTGGAGCATCTCGCCCAGGGATCCGCCGCTCTGGAGGATGAACGAGGTGGCGCTTCCACTCACGACCAGGACGATCACCGCTACGAGGGCGATGCGGGAGAACCCGTTCACCATCCGGGCCAGGGCAGGGAGCCCGCTCTCATCTTCCCTGATCTTTCGAACCGCGGGGAGCCCGACCAGCACGAGCGTCAGGAGTCCTCCCAACCACAGCCCCACCGCAGCGACATGGAGGTAGAGGATCGGAATGGAGAACTGTCTCAGCTCCGACCCCATGGCGTGGCCCTGAAGGGCTGGGATCAGGGGCAGAAGGATGGCCGCTCCCGTGAGGATGCCCCATCCTCTGGACTCCGCTCCGGGCCGCCGGGTCAGGAGGAGCCCGGTCAGGCCCAGTACGATGGCCGCCAGGTGGAATCCCCATCCCGCTCCCCACGCCGTGCGGAAGATCAGGTAGGGGGCGAACTCCCAGGCCGGGCCCCCGCCTCCGCCCAACTGCCCGAGCTGATGGTGGAGGCGGGTCCCCAGGGTCACCGCAAGGAGGACCAAGGCGATCCACGAGACGCCCGCAGCCCCCTTGAGGGCCCGCCCGCGAACCCCGCCCCCCAGCTCATTGTCCGGGAGCGCCCGAAGGGCTCCGAACCGGAGCGCCACGACGCCCAGGAGAAGGACGGTGGCCAGCAGGTGGAGCCAGCGCTGAAGGGTTCCGGGAGGGACGATCTCCGCCCCGGGAACGAGAGGGTCGCCCCGGACCCCTGGCGGCCCCGGGGCCGCCTCGTCCGCACCGATCTCTCCCTCCCACTCCTCCACTTCGCCGGCCTCCGGAAGCTCCGTCTCCGGCTCGTCCACGGGGTCGTCCGGATCCGGTGACGGCGCCTCGAACCCTCGTTCCACCACCTCGAACGCGAAGGACCCCTCCACGGGGTGCCCGTCCGGCGCCACCGTCTGCCAGGCCACCTGGTAGGCGCCTGGAGGAAGCGCCGACTGGAACTCCACCCGGATCCGGTCGGAAGCCTCGGGGTCGGGGTGGTGGACGCGGCTCGTGGCAACCGTCCAGCCATCGGCTCCCACCACCTCGATCCGGGAGAGGGGTGCCTGCACCGCGGTGCTGAAAAGCAGCTCGATCTCCGTGACCGGAGACTGCACGCGTTCGTCCTCGCCGGGCACGGACCCGATGAGCTCCGTGTGCAGCGCTGTCCCGTGGCTCGAAGAGGCCCACGCGGCCGCCGCAGGACCCATGGAGGCCAGGAGCCCCCCGGAAACGAGGAGCAGGACAAGGAGCTTGAGGATGCGCATCATGGGCTGGACACTCGCTCGAGGAGCCGGATTTTCCACACCCTGAGGGTACTCCGGTAGATGGGCGATTGTCCATACCGCCCGGAGCGCCGGGGGACCCCGCGGCCTGCTGCGACGCCTTGAGGTGCCTTGATCGACCTTGGCACCTCGCTACCTTCCTTCGAGCCTTCGCCCAACTCGTCAGGACGTCTCATGATCCGGATCACCTTCCTGGGAACCTCCGCCTCCCGCCCCACGGTGGGGCGGAACGTGAGTGCGATCGCCGTGCAGCGGGAGGGTGAACTCATGCTCTGGGACTGCGGAGAAGGGACACAGCGGCAGATGATGCGATACGGCACCGGGTTCGCCCTGGGCTCGATCTTCATCACCCACATGCACGCCGACCACTACCTGGGCATCATCGGACTCACCCGAACCCTGACGCTCCAGGGGCGGGAGGAGCCGCTCGAGGTCTTTGGTCCCAGGGGATCCTCCACGGACCTCCGGGAGGCCCTCCACCTGGGCGTGAACCGTGTGGGATTCCCGGTGGTGATCCGGGAACTGGCTCCGGGAGACCGTGTGGAGCGGGCGGAATACGACGTGGAGGCCTTCGAGGTGCGGCACGGCATCTCGGCCGTCGGGTATCGACTTCAGGAGCATGACCGTCCGGGCCGGTTCGATGTGGATCGGGCCCGGGAGCTGGGCGTGCCGGAGGGTCCCCTCTTCGGACGTCTCCACCGGGGTGAATCGGTGGAGACCGACGGAGGCGTGGTGAGCCCCGACCAGGTGGTTGGTCCGCCACGCCCGGGCCGCCGGGTCGTGTATACGGGTGACACGCGCCCCCTCGCCAGTACGGTGGAGATCGCCCGGGACGCCCATGTTCTCATCCATGACGCCACCTTCAACGTGGAGGAGACGGCCCGGGCCCACGATACCCACCACTCCACGGCCCGGGGCGCGGCGGAGATCGGACGAAGAGCCCAGGTCAGAAACCTGCTCCTGACACACATCTCGGCCCGCTATTCGGCGAATCCCGGGCCGCTGGAACAGGAGGCACGGGAGGTGTTTCCCGGGGCCCGGGTGGCCCACGACGGCCTCGCTGTGGAGATCGGCTACGACGACGGAGACGAGGAATGAAGCTTCAACAGCCTTCTTGGGAGGCAGGATGATTCGAGAGCTGGAGCGGGCCGACCGGGAGGGAGCGCACTGGATCGAGGTCCAGGAAGAGACGATCCCCGCCCGCCAGCGCTGGTCCATCCAGGCTGCTCGGTGGCGGACGCTGGAGCTGGCCAGGCACGTGTTCGGGCCAGACGCCTCCCTTGGACCCAACGGATTCCCCCCCAGGGGAGCGTTCCAGGGCCTGGTCCGACTGGAGGTCCCGTTCGAAGACCTGGAGGTCCACCGGGAGCTCGAGGCTCGCTTCACCGCCATGGCGGGCCGGGATGAGCTCCTGACCCAGGTGCCCCTCGTATTCGTCTTAGACCCTGTGGCCACGCAGGTCGCCCAGGGGAGCGCGTCCTGAGTGCCGGCGACGGAGGTTCCGGCCCGGAGTTCATCCACGTGGCTATCGTCGGGCTCGGGCTCATGGGTGGATCCCTGGCGCTGGCCCTTCGCTCCCGCACGCCGTCCATCCGGATCCTGGGGATCGATGTGGATCCGGTCGTGGGCACCCGGGCGCTGGGAGACGGACTGGTGGACCGGTTCGAGCTTCCCGGCGACGGCATGGACCGGGAGGTCGAGCTCGTGGTCCTTGCGGGCCCACCCCGAGCGGCCCTGGGCTTCATCGCGGAGGAAGGGGCGACCCTCTCAGCCGATACCCTCCTGACCGACCTCACCGGACTGAACGCTCCGATCCTCCGGACGTCGGAGCACGTGGGCCTGAGCGACCGAACGGTCTCGGCCCATCCCCTGTGTGGCTCCCAGGAGAGCGGCCTTGCCGCGGCCCGAGGCGACCTCTACCGGGACGCGCCGATCTGGCTCTCCGCCACCTCGGCGCCCCCCGAGATTCGCCGCCGGATCCAGAAGTTCTGGGAGGGAACCGGAGGGGACTGCGAGTGGATCGAGGCACAGGAGCACGACCGGCGGATGGCCTGGGTCTCGCACCTCCCTCAGCTCGTGGCCAACGCCCTGGCCGGTGCTCTGGACTCCGCCGGGTTCCGACCCGAGGATCTCGGGCCCGGGGGAAGGGACATGACCCGCCTGGCCGCCTCCTCACCGCCGCTCTGGTCCGAGCTTCTGGACCACTCGGCCCCCATCACCGGAACCGGTCTCACCTCCGTGTCCCGGGCCCTCTCGGTCGTGGCCGACCTCCTGGCTCGGCGCGACCTGGACCGCATCGAGGAGTTCATGGAGCTGACCCGCCGCTGGTCCCTGGGCCAGGATTCCCTGGCCGAGCGGGCAGAAGAAAAGGAGGGCTCATGATCCGGGTCCCCGGGGACAAATCGATCAGCCATCGAGCCCTTCTGCTCTCCGCCCTGGCCTCGGGGGTCAGCGAGCTGGAAGGACTCCTCCCCGGAGAGGACTGCCGGAGCACCGCAGGGATCCTCCGGGTGCTGGGGTGCGAGGTCCCGGAGCTTCCCTCCGACGGCGGACCCATCCGAATCCAGGGGCTGGGGCTGAGGGGCCTCTCCGCGCCCGAGGGCGTCCTGGACTGCGGAAATTCCGGGACGACGGCCCGCCTCCTCCTGGGACTTCTCTCCGGGCTCTCCATCCCGGCGGTACTGGACGGGGACCCATCGCTTCGGAGCCGACCTATGGGACGGGTCACCGACCCGCTGAGGGCGGCGGGGGGAAGGTTCACCGAGCTGGGGGCGCCTGGACGTCTCCCCCTCCGGGTCGTGGAAGCGCGGATCGGAGCCCTCCGGTACACCTCTCCCGTGGCAAGCGCCCAGGTGAAGAGCGCCCTGCTCCTGGCCGGTCTCGGGGCAGGTCGACGGGTGGAGGTCACAGAGCCCGCCCCTTCCCGTGACCATTCCGAGCGGATGCTCCGGAGGATGGGGGTGCGGGTGGAAGGGGAGGGGGAGGGCCCCCACCGGATCGTCATGAGCGAGCCCCCCTCCAATCTGAAGGCCCTCTCGCTGCGCGTCCCGGGAGACATCTCCTCGGCGGCCTTCCTGCTGGTGCTGGGGGCTCTGGGGCCCCGCGGCCTCTCCATCGCCAATGTGGGGCTGAATCCCACCCGGACCGGCGTGCTGGCGGTCCTGGAGCGCATGGGGGCCCGGATCCGGGCCGAGAACACCCGGGAGATGGACGATCCGGGGGGGGAGCCGGCAGGGGACCTGGTGGTTTTGCCCGGGCCTCTCAACGCCGTGCGAATCGGAGGCTCCGAGATCCCGTCCCTGATCGACGAGATCCCCATCCTGGCCGTGGCGGCCACCCGAGCCCGGGGGACCACGGAGATCCGGGACGCGGAGGAGCTCCGGGTGAAGGAGTCGGACCGGATCTCGGCCATGGTCCAGAACCTGGAGGCGGTGGGGGCTCGGGTGGAAGAGCTCCCGGACGGCCTCCGGATCGAAGGGTCCAACCGGGCGCTGGAAGGGAAGGTTCGCTCCTTCGGAGACCACCGCATCGCCATGGCCTTCGGAATCCTCGGGGCCCTCCCCGGGAACCGTATTCAGGTGGATGATCGGGGGATCGTGGACGTGAGCTTCCCCGGCTTCTGGGAGCTTCTGGAAGCCCAGGGCTCCTTTTCGGGGCAGGGCTCCCGGTCGAGCGAAGGGACCCCTCCACGGGCATCGGCTCCGGAGGCGCGAAGGGACGATACCGAGGGTCCGGATCGGCAGGCGGCGATGGGCCGGGCACCCATCGTGACCCTGGACGGACCGGCCGGGTCCGGGAAGTCCTCCACTGCTCGTGAGGTGGCGCGACGCCTTGGCTTCCTCCACCTGGACTCGGGAGCCCTCTACCGGGCCGCCACCCTGACGCTCCTGCGCTCCGGCCTGCCTGCGGAGGAGTGGCCCGATCGGGGAAGCGGCGAGCTGGACGGGGCGAAGCTGGAGCTGGTCCCAGAGGAGGGGGAGCTGGTCGTGCGTCTGAACGGCGAGATCCAGGGCGAGGAGCTTCGATCCCCCGAGGTGACCGAACGTGTTGCCGAGGTGGCGGCCATTCCCCACGTCCGGGAACGGATCCTCGGTCCTCTTCGCGAAGCGGCCCGGGAGGGTGGAGTGGTGGCCGATGGCCGCGACATGGGGACGGTGGTCCTGCCCCACGCCGACCTCAAGGTCTATCTCACGGCCTCCCTGGCGGAGCGGGCTCGTCGACGCCTCCTTCAGGAGGGAGTCGAGCTCGACGCCGCCCGGCTGGAGGAGGAGTCGCTCCGGCTGGCGGCTCGGGACGACGCGGACCGGCGACGTGAGGTCGCGCCCCTCCGTCGACCTCAAGATGCAGTGGAGTTGGACACCACCGGCCTGACCTTCGATCGGCAGGTGGAAGCCATCATCCAGGCCGTCCGGTCCCTTGACCGCTCCCAGGAGCCTCCGGTAACTTGATGGTCTCCCGGTGAAGGGCTGAACGGTCCTTGCCGGAGCGGCGTTCCCAACACTTGTTCACCAGGGCATCCTGCCCGCAGGCCTCGCCACGGACCCCCCAAAGTTCCAATAGGTCCGGGTGAGCGACCCCATCGGTTCTTCATGAGCGACCAGACTCCCACGCAGCATCCCACCGACACCTCCGACTCCGACTTCGCCGACCTGGTGGAGGATCCCTCCGCCGTCGTCACCGTGGACCGGGACGAAGTCGAGAAGGAGCCTCCCCGGGTAGGCATCTCGCCCGAACTCTCCATGGATCCCTATGGGGACGAAGACCTGGACATCTCCAGGGACGACTTCGAAGCGCTGCTGAGCGACTTCGGGGCCGACCTGCAGGAGGTCCGGGAGGGTGAGATCGTCCAGGCTCGAATCCTCAAGTTGACCGAGAACTCGGTCATCCTGGAGTTCGGGTTCAAGAGTGAGGGATCGGTTCCGCTCGACGAGTTCAAGGATCCCGACAGCCTCGCCGAGGGCGACGAGGTCGAGGTCCTTCTCGAGAGTCTGGAGGACGAGGACGGCATCGTCGTTCTCTCCAAGCGGAAGGCCGACTTCCTCCGGGTGTGGGAGAAGATCAAGGAGGCGCACGAGGCCGATCGTCCCGTCAAGGGAACCCTG
Source organism: Gemmatimonadota bacterium (assembly GCA_007121555.1). Classification (GTDB taxonomy): domain Bacteria; phylum Gemmatimonadota; class Gemmatimonadetes; order Longimicrobiales; family Gaopeijiaceae; genus PWLA01. Next base: position 9,279 of record SKKH01000235.1, read on the forward strand.
GCTCGGAAGATCAAGGGCGGCGTGACCGTCGACCTCATGGGCGTCGACGCCTTCCTCCCCGGTTCCCAGATCGCCCTTCGCCGGGTCCCGAACATCGAGGACCTCATCGGCGAGACGTACCGCTTCAAGATCATCAAGCTGAACAAGCGGCGCCGGAATATCGTTGTGTCCCGACGGGTCATCCTGGAAGCCGAGCGGGAGCGCAAGCGCGAACTCCTGGTCAAGGAGCTTCTGGTGGGCCAGGTCCGGGAGGGAACCGTCAAGAACATCACCGACTTCGGTGCGTTCATCGACCTGGGTGGTCTCGACGGCCTCCTCCACATCACCGACATGTCGTGGGGCCGAGTGGGGCATCCCTCCGAGGTCGTCGACATCGGCGAGGCCCTGGACATCAAGGTTCTGGACATCGACTGGGACCGGGAGCGGATTTCGCTGGGTCTCAAGCAGCTCCTGCCCTACCCCTGGACCGACATCGACAAGAAGTACCCCGTGGGCTCCCGGGCTCGCGGAAAGGTTGTCTCCATCACGAACTACGGCGCCTTCGTGGAGCTCGAGAAGGGCGTGGAGGGGCTGGTCCACATCTCTGAGATGTCCTGGACCCGGAACATCCGACATCCCTCGAAGCTCGTCTCCATCGGCGACGAGATCGAAGCGGTGGTGTTGAAGGTCGATCCGGACGACGAGAAGATCTCGCTGGGAATGAAGCAGATCGAGGAGGATCCCTGGCTCTCGCTCCCCATGAAGTATCCTTCTGGGACCAAGGTCACCGGGAAGGTCCGCAACCTCACCTCCTTCGGCGCCTTCGTCGAAGTGGAGCCGGGCATCGACGGCCTGGTCCACGTGTCCGACATGAGCTGGACCCGCCGGGTGGAGCACCCCTCGGAGATCGTGCAGAAGGGCCAGGATCTGGAAGTCCTGATCCTCGACATCGATGCCGAGAACAAGCGGATCTCACTGGGAATCAAGCAACTGCAGGACGATCCGTGGCCGGTCATCGCCCAGCGCTTCGCCCCCGGTGTGGAGTGCGAGGGATCGGTGACCCGGGTGCAGGACAAGGGTGTGGTCGTCGACCTGGGCGACGACATCGAGGGCTTCGTCCCCGCCTCCCACTGTGCGGTGGAGAACGTCGACCGACTGGAGGAGTACTACGAGGCTGGTGATCCCGTCGACCTCAAGGTTCTGGAATCCGATGCGGCCAACCGCAGGATCGTCCTCGAGGTGACCACGGCGCCCCAAAGGAAAGCCGAGTCCGAGGCCGACGAGGAGTCGTCCGAAGAGGCAGAAGCCGAGGGTGATGTCGAGGTGGAAGCCACGGACGGATCCGACGCCCAGGTGGAAGCCGAGCCCGAAGCGGACATCGAGGCCGAGGATGAGGGCGAGGCCGACGAGGATGAAACCAAGACACCGGTGAAGGCGGAGGCCTCGAAAGAGGTGGATGCCTGACCTCGGGCCCCTTTCCGTACTTTCTCCGGAGTGGTTCAGAGCGTGATTAGAGATTTCCCCCGCTCGCGAGGCCGTTCGACCGCACAGCCGGTCGGACGGCCTCGTCTTGTGCCCCTGGCAGGGCTGATCCTGCTCTTCCTGGTCGCCTCCTGTCACCTGGGCGAGGTGGCTCCGGAGCCCCCGGCGCCGGCGCCGGACCGGGTGGCCATGGACGGCCCAGCCCTGGCCGACGGTCCCGAGGACCGTGACGCCGACCGGATGGATGAGGCGGCTCGCCTGCTCACCCAGGGAGAGGACGCGCTGAATCGCGACGATCCGGGCACGGCGCTGTCCCGAAGCCGGGAGGTGGCCAATCGGTTCGCCGACGTCCCTGGTACTCTCCAGGCCCGCTGGCTGGAGGCGCGGGCCCACGGAGCCATGGAGGAGTGGGAGGAGGCCGCAGTGGCAGTGGAAGCCTACCTCGACCGGGGGCCGGCCACCTCCGAGGCTCGGGCCGAGGGGTTGCTGTTCCGGGCCCGGGCTCGAATTTCCGGTTCCCTGGATGGGGCGATCGAGTCCCTCTTCGATCTCCCCGAGGACGGTCCCACCGAGGTAATGGACCAGGGCGAGGAGCTGGCCGAAAACGCGGCCTCCCGTCTCGACCTTTCGGCGCTTCGAGATCTCGTCGCCGAGGCCCCCCCTCACCCCCGGATCTATCCGGTGTTTCAGGTGGAGCTCTCCGTGCGCCGAGCGCTCCTGGGTGACGAAGCCGGGAGCCGAGAAATGGCCGAAGCGGCCCTGGAACTATCTCCCGGGGACCGCACGGCCGAACGAGCGCGGGCGCTGCGGGAAGGCCGGGTCGACGACCTGGGCCTGGCCATGGTCTCGGTAGGAGCCGTGTTCTCCGAAGGCGGGCCTCCCTCCCTTCGGAACCTCTCGAGCGAGATCCGGTCCGGGGTGGAGGTCGCCCTCACCGAAGCCGAACAGTCGGGCCACCCCGTCCGCTTCGAGGTCCTGGACGACCAGGCCTCCTCCAGCCGCGTGACCGACCTCGTCAGGCAGTTGGAGGCCTCCGGTGCGGCCGGGGTGATCGGGCCGCTGGAGGTGGACGGACTACGCTCCGCCGCGGGTGCCCGACAGGGGACCCTTCCCATCATCTCGCCTACCGCGCGGATGGTGCCCGACGGTGCGTCCGGCGTCTTCTCCCTGGCAGGGGTGGACCCGGGAAGCACGCGGACACTGGCCCGCCTGGCCCGGAACGCCGGGGTGCGCAACGTGATCATCCTCCATCCCCGCACCGAGGAGATGCAGGAGGAGGCCCGCTTCTTCCGGACGGCCTTCGAGGAGGCGGGTGGAAGCGTGACCCGGACCCTCATGTACGCACCGGGGACGACCAATTTCGCCGAGCCCTTCGAAGAGGTGGTCCGTCTCGCCCCTCAGGGGCTCGTCCTCCTCCTCCCCGGTGAGGACGTGGAGCTGGTGGCGACACAGGTGGCCTATTTCGGAGTGGACGACCTGGACATCACGATCCTGGGCAATGATGCCTGGACGTCGGAGCAGGTCCTCCAGCACGTGTCTCCCCGACACACCGATGGAGTCCTCTCGGTGTCGTCGCGGGGAGGGAGTGGTCCGTATGGTCCGGAGTGGGAGCGGTTCGTGGAGCGGTACGAGGATCAGTTCCGGCGCACCCTTCGCAGCCCCGTGCCGGCCCTGGGCTACGATGCGGCCCGTCTGCTCCTCCACGCCAGCCGGGAAGGTGGCGGCACTCCGGAGGGAACCGCTCGCGCCCTCGAGGCGATCCGGGACTTCCCCGGAGCCACCGGAGTCCTCTCGGTGGAGAACGGCCGACTGCAGCGCAGCTTCATCCCCGTTCGAATCCAGAATCGGCGAGCCGTGCCCTACAACCCCTGACTCCTGGGGCCCGCCGCACGGACCCACGCACCGTCACCCCCTGACATCCGCAACTCCCGGAGCCGTACCCGCCCATGAGCATGGAAGCCCGCCTGAAGGAGCTGCAGGAACTTCGTGAGCAATCGCTGAAAGGGGGAGGGGAACGGCGCCTCAAGGCCCAGCATGAACGAGGAAAGCTCTCGGCCCGGGAGCGTCTGGACCTCCTCCTCGACGAGGACTCCTTCGTGGAGCTGGACCGCTTCGTCGTCCACCGCTCCACCGATTTTGGACTGGATGAACAGCGCATCCTGGGCGATGGCGTGGTCACCGGCTACGGGACGATCCACGGCCGCCTCGTCTATGTCTTCTCCCAGGACTTCACGGTGTTCGGCGGCTCCCTCTCCGAGGCCCACGCCGAGAAGATCGTGAAGCTCCAGGAGCTGGCCCTGAAGAATGGGGCGCCTCTTATCGGCCTGAACGACTCCGGTGGGGCACGAATCCAGGAGGGAGTCGTATCCCTGGGGGGCTACGCGGACATCTTCCTTCGCAACACCCAGGCCTCAGGGGTCATCCCGCAGATCTCCGTCGTTCTGGGACCGTGTGCGGGTGGGGCCGTATACTCTCCGGCCATCACCGACTTCGTCTACATGGTCCGGGGCACCAGTTACATGTTCGTCACCGGGCCCAATGTGGTGAAGACGGTGACCCACGAGGACATCGACATGGAGGGGCTGGGCGGAGCCGACGTCCACGCCTCGAAGTCCGGTGTCGCCCACTTCGCCCATGACTCCGAGCCCGAAAGCCTGGAGGCGGTGCGGGATCTCTTCCAGTACATCCCCCAGAACAACGCCGAGCGGGCGCCCGACGGGGCAGGGGATCCGCCTCCGGAGGGCTCCGAGGAGCGCCTCCTCGAATTGGTGCCCGAAAATCCGAACAAACCTTATGATGTGACCGGGGTCATCGAGGCGGTGGTCGATGGCGGCCGGTTCTACCAGGTCCACGAGAACTACGCCGGAAACCTCGTCGTGGGTTTTGCCCACCTGGGCGGGCATGCCGTCGGAGTCGTGGCCAACCAGCCCATGGTGCTGGCCGGGGTGCTGGACATCGACGCCTCGGTGAAGGGAGCCCGGTTCGTCCGGTTCTGCGACGCCTTCAACATTCCCCTGGTCGTCTTCGAGGACGTCCCGGGCTTCCTCCCGGGGGTCGGGCAGGAACACGGTGGGATCATCCGGCATGGAGCAAAGCTCCTCTACGCCTTCAGCGAAGCTACCGTGCCGAAGATGACGGTGATCACTCGGAAGGCCTACGGGGGCGCCTACGACGTGATGAACTCCAAGCACATCCGGGGTGACCTGAATCTTGCATGGCCCATCGCGGAGATCGCTGTTATGGGACCGAAGGGGGCGGTGGAGATCCTCTTCCGCAAGGAGATCTCCCGGGCCGACGATCCGGAGGCGGCCACCGAGGAGCGGATCGAGGAGTATCGCAAGATGTTCGCCCACCCCTATATCGCCGCAGGACGAGGGTACCTGGACGACGTCATCGACCCTCGCGAAACCCGCAGCAGGCTCATCTCGGGTCTGGACATGCTGCGCAACAAGCGCGATTCCAACCCTCCTTCCAAGCACGGCAACATCCCGCTCTAGCCGACAGCGTTCCCCTCTGGCGGCCTGATCTGGAACGGGAGGCCGGTCGCCTGGGGGTTCTGCGCGAGCGCACGGTGTGTTGGGAAACGCCAACGCCCCTTCCTTCACCGGGCGCGTGGGTGCCCGGTTGCGGGGCCTTCCTCCAGCATTGTGTAGAACCTGTGCCCCGGTCATCAAATTAGAATCCAGATTCGCATTTCTCCGCTGGGCCGGCCTACGATTCGGCGGGCAACGCCGCGAAGCGGTGGTCGGG
>SKKH01000209.1 GCA_007121555.1 Gemmatimonadota bacterium
ACGGAGTCGCTCCCGGTCCAGCTTCCCGTTGGCGTTGCGAGGGAGGGCCTTGAGGATCTTCAGCGTCCTGGGACGGCGAGCCGAAGCCAGTCGGGCCCCGGCGAAATCCAGGAGCATGGTCGGATCCGGCGGCGGGTAGGAGGCCGAGGGAATCACCCCGGCTGCGATCCGCTCCCCCCACTCGGGATCCGGGAGCCCCACCACCCCCACCTCGGCTACCGCCGGGTGCTCGAGGAGGACCTCTTCGACTTCGCCCGGCTCGACCGTGACACCGCCCGTGAGGATCCGGTCGGAGGCGCGACCGGTCACCCTGAGGACGCCGGCCTCGTCCAGCCACCCGAGATCACCGGTGTGGAGCCACCCCTGGGCATCGATGTACACGGTCGGGGGCGGATCGGGAGGGAGCTCACCTTCGGCCCCTGGCTCCCAGGGCCGAAGGGGCGCCACCGTGGATCCCCGGACGAGGATCTCCCCGATCCGCCCCGGGACCGAGCCGATCCCCGACTCGAGCCCGAAGTCCGGTTCGCTCCCCGTGCCCGGGCTCCTGGACTCCGCTCCGATCCGGACACTCACCCCCTCGAGAGGCCGCCCCACGGCCCCCGGCCACTCCCGGACCTCGTCGGGAGACGCCGTGGTCACCTGAGAGGTCGCTTCGGTGAGTCCGTAGGTGAGGGCCACGGGCCACCGCCGCCGAAGAGCCTCCTCCAGGAGGGGCATGGGAGTGCGGGCTCCGCCGAGGAGGACACAGCGGAGCCCCCGGGGCGCGGGCCCCTCGCCCGCCGCGTCCAGGACCCGTCGAAGCATGACCGGCACCAGGGACGCGTGGGAGACCTCACCCTGCAGGGCCAGCTCCACGAACTCCTCCGCATCGAAGCGGGGACGGGTAACCACGCACGCCCCCACCACCGCAGCCCGATGGAGAAGCGCCAGTCCTCCCACATGGCCCGGCGAGAGCGAGGCGAACCAGCGGTCCATGGGACCGAGGCGGAGGCGATCCGCCGCGCCTCGAGCCGAGGCCATGAGGTTCCCGTGGGTGAGTGGGATGGGTCGGGGTCGACCCGTGCTCCCCGAGGTCAGGAGGACCGCCACCGGAGTATCGGAGTGGAGATCCGGAATCGCCTGTCGGAGGGTGGGGTCGGTGGGCGTCGACGCGGCCAGCTCCCCTTCTCCTGCGCCTGCCTCCCCATCTCCCGGCACGACCTCCTCCACGGCCACTGTTCCCACCCGGGGAAGACCGCTCCGGAGTTCGTCCACCCGATCTCCCGGAGCGAGGAGCAGTCGGGGTCGACCCACCACCTCGAGTCCCTTTCGCAACTCCGCCAGCGTCCACCCTGCGTTCAGGGGCAGCAGGAGCGCTCCGACTCTGGGAAGGGCATGAAGAAGGGCCACGACCTCAGGACCGGGAGGGAGGAGGGTGGCGACGGCGTCACCGGGACCTACCCCGGCCTCGGCCAGGTGGAGCGCCGTGGCATCGACCACCCCATCCAGCTCCTGCCAACTCCAGGCCAGGGGCGGCCCTCCTCCGAGCCCGATCCCCTCCACCGCGGGGCCCAGGGGATCTCGACGAGCCGCACGTCTCAGCGGATCCATGAGGACCTCCCGGGTCCACGTTCCAGGAAAGGAGGCTGCGGAAGAACGGGAATCAGGGCGGATCTCATCCCAGCGGCCCCCCGGGACTGCCCAGGATGAAGCCCACCGCGAGGAGCCCGGCGTACCAGGTCACCGTTCGGGCCGTCTCTCCCAGGGCGGGATTCAGCTCCCGGGGGTCGGAAAAACTCATCACCTTTTCCACGGGACCCAGCGCGAACCGGAAGCCCAGGAGCGCCAGGAGCGTCCACCCGGACCATTCGTGCACCACCACGCCCACCACCGGGATGGCGGCAGCCACGGCGAGGAGCCCCAGATACTGGATGCGGGTGCCCATCACCCCGAGCCGGACGGCCGAAGTCCGCTTCCCCGCAGCCGCGTCTCCCTCCCGATCCCGGAGGTTGTTCACCACCAGAATCGCGGTGACCAGAACCCCGACTCCGGCGCCCGCCGTGAGGAGTTCCGGTCGGTACACCCCCGCCTGGACCCAGTATGTCCCCGCCACGGCCACGGGCCCGAAGAAGAAGAATACGAAGAGATCTCCCAGGCCGTGGTAGGCCAACGGAAAGGGACCGCCCGTGTAGGCCACCGCGCAGATCAGGGCCAGGAGCCCGATGACAAGGATGGGGAGTCCCCCCACCCAGACCAGGTACGCGCCCACCAGGGTGGCGAGCCCCAGGGTGAGCCAGGTGGTCCTGAGGACGGTGCCGGGGGCCAGGAGCCCGGCCTGGGTCACCCTGATGGGGCCCAAACGCTCCTCGGTATCGGTCCCCTTGGCGTGATCGAAGTAGTCATTGGCCAGGTTCGTGGCGATCTGGATCAGAAGCGCACCCACCAGCGCCGCCGCCGCCGGACCCACCACGGCCACCCCGTGGGCCGCCGCCATGGCGGTGCCCACCACGACAGGCGCCACCGCCGCCGGAAGGGTCCGGGGCCGGATGGCCATGAGCCAGACCTGAAGGGCACCGGGCGGATTCAGGGCCAGCTGGATCCTGGACCGTCGCCGTCGACTGCGGGAGTCCTCGCCCGGGCCCGCTCCGCCACTCACGCGCCCTCCCGGCCGCTCGTCACCAGGGGAGCCAGGGGTACTTCCGGAAATCGGGCTTCTCCTTGTTCAGGAAGGCGTTCTTCGCGTCCTGGGCCTGCTGAGTCATGTAGAAGAGGAGAGTGGCGTTGCCGGCCAACTCCTGGAGGCCGGCCTGGCCATCCACAGCCGCATTGAAGGAGCTCTTCAGGAGCCGGATCGCCAGGGGGCTCTTGTCCATGATGTCCTGGGCCCATGCCCACCCCTCGGCCTCCAGCTCCTCCACCGGGACGACCTTGTTGACCAGCCCCATGTCCTCGGCCTCGATGGCGTCGTACTGGCGGCACAGGTACCAGATCTCCCGCGCCTTCTTCTGACCTACGATGCTGGCCAGGTAGGAGGCGCCGAAGCCCCCATCGAAGCTTCCCACCTTGGGGCCGGTCTGCCCGAAGATGGCGTTGTCCGCGGCGATGGTCAGGTCACAGATCACATGGAGGACGTGCCCACCGCCGATGGCGTATCCGGCAACCAGGGCGATGACGGGCTTGGGCATGCTCCGGATGTAGCGTTGGAGTTCGAGCACGTTGAGTCGGGGCAGGCCGTCGCCCCCCACGTAACCCTCGTCACCCCGGACCCGCTGGTCCCCACCCGAGCAGAAGGCGTACTTCCCGTCTTCGGCCGGACCGTTCCCGGTCAGGAGCACGACGCCGATCTCGGTGTCCTCGCCGGCGTCCTTGAAGGCCTCCTGGAGCTCCAGGAGGGTTTCGGGACGGAAGGCGTTCCGGACCTCGGGCCGATTGAAGGCGATCCGGGCCACACCATGGCTCTTGTGGTAGGTGATGTCCTGGTAGGAGCGAACCTGCTCCCATCGAGGAGCGGAGGGACGCTCTTGAGCCGTGTCCTGCGGGCTGTCTTCAGCCATGAAGTTCTCCGTGGTATTCAGTTGTCTCGTGTGTGTGCATCGTTCAGGAGGCGTGTCCGAAGCGCGGTCTGGACATGCTCCACCGCTTCGTGTCTGAGCCGCATCGCCTCGTCCCGGTCCGTGCGGAGCTCCAGGATCCCGGTCTGGGGAAGGCCGAAGAGCCACTGGAGGGCCTGGTCGAACGAGCCCCTCCGCTTCGACGCATCTTCCCCGGCGCCACCCCGAAGGTCCACCCTGCGGAAGGGAAGGCCCTGGAAGTCGGCCAGATGGGACAGGTCCCGGCCATGAGGGGTGGCGAACAGAGGAGTGAACTCGGGTTCGAACTCCCTGATGGGAAGATGGTGGAAGATTCCGCCTCCGTCATTGTTCACCACCACGACCAGGAGCCGGATCCCCTTCTCCCGGAGGACCGCCAGCCCCGCCGAGTCGTGAAGGAGGGCAAGATCGCCCACGAGGGCGACGACTCGGCGCCCGCTTCCCAGGGAAGCCCCGGCGGCGGTGGACACGATCCCATCGATCCCGCTGGCTCCCCGGTTCCCCAGGATCCCGCGGGGTTCCGCTCCGCTGAGGACGAAGGTGTTCACATCCCGGATGGGCATGGAGCTCGAGACGAACAGCAGGTCTTCGGACCTGAGATGGGGTACGAGCCGGAAGGG
>SKKH01000293.1 GCA_007121555.1 Gemmatimonadota bacterium
CCCAGGGCCACCGCCAGCGAGGAGAGGCCCACCGGCCCCCCTTCGAACTTCTCGATGATGGCTCTCAGGATCCTCCCGTCCATCTCGTCCAACCCGTACTCGTCCACGTCCAGCATCGCCAGCCCAGCCTGGGCCACCTCGGCGTCGATGATCCCGTCGGCCCGGACCTGGGCGTAGTCCCGAACCCGTCGCAGCAGGCGATTCGCCACCCGAGGGGTGCCCCGAGCTCGCCGCGCCAGCTCCCGGGAGCCCTCGGGGGTGGCCTCGATGCCGAGAATGGACGCGCTGCGGGCCACGATGGTGGCCAACTCCTCGGCCGGATAGAAGTTGAGTCGCTGAACGATCCCGAACCGGGCCCTCATGGGCGCGGTGAGCAACCCGAACCGAGTGGTCGCACCCACCAGGGTGAAGCGGGCGATCTCCATGGTCATGGTCTGGGCCCGGGGACCATCCGAGAGGCGGATCTCGACCTGGTAGTCCTCCATGGCCGGGTAGAGGAACTCCTCGATGATGGGCCGGAGTCGATGGATCTCATCGATAAAGAGGATGTCCCCCTCCTCCTGGTTCGAGAGGAGCCCGACCAGGTCGGCGGCCTTCTCCAGGACCGGTCCGGAGGTCGTCCGGAGGGACACCCCCATCTCACCGGCCATGAGGGCGGCCAGCGTGGTCTTTCCCAACCCCGGAGGCCCATGAAACAGGGTATGGTCCAGGGGCTCTCGCCGCTGCTTCGCCGCCTCGATGGCGATGGAGAGGGATTCCTTCACCTTCGCCTGTCCCACGAATTCCTCGAGGCGGCTCGGACGAAGGGTCGGCTCCACGGTGGTGTCGTCGCTCAGGGCTTCGGGCGTGGTGACCTCGTGTCGGGCGGTCATGGCGAGGATCTCAAGAGCACGCGCTCCTCGGGCGAAGTCGCAGAATCAGAAGTCACGTCCGGGCCAGGGCTCGGCGGATGAGCTCGTCGGTTCCGTAGTCCTGGTCGTCGTCCAGCGCCGCACGCACCGCGGCATCGGCCTCCTGGAAGCTCATGCCCAGGGCGGTCAGGGCCTGTACGGCGGCCCGGGCGCCCTCGGCCGGTCCCCCCGCCTCGACCTCCGAAGCCAGATCCAACTCGTTCACCCGATCCGACAGCTCCAGAATGAGGCGCTCGGCGGTCTTCTTCCCCACCCCGGACACCTGGGTGAGGGCGGCCACGTCCCGCTCGATCAGCGCCCGCACCAGGCGGGTGGCGGGAAAGGTGGAGAGCATGGCCAGGGCCAGGCGTGCGCCCACCCCCGACGCCCCGAGAAGTCGCTGGAAGAGCAGCCGTTCCCCGCGCTCGGTGAAGCCATAGAGGGCGTGGAGGTCCTCTCGAACCACCTGGACGGTGCGAAGCTCCAGCTCCTCGCCCACCCCGGGAAGTCGCTCGGCCACCGAGAGGGGCACCTCCACCTCGTAGACCACGCCGCCGGCGGTCGCGACCTCGATGCGTTCCTCGGTGCGAGACAGGAGGGTCCCTCGGAGTCGGCTGATCATGGAGACGGAGCGGTGAGGAACGGGCTGGGGCGCATCCCGGAGGTCCGGAGGGGCTGGATCATCACGACATTTCCCGCCGAGCGAACCGATGGGGAAGCAGCCCTGCCATCCCGCCGTCGACGGCCAGCGTCAGGTAGCAGAGCGCCGCCGCCACTCCGTCGGCAGCATCCGAGGGGGAGGGAGGTTCCTTCAGGCGAAGCCGTTCCTGGACCATGAATCCGACCTGGTCCTTGGTGGCGCTCCCCGTTCCCACCACGGCCTTCTTGATCTCCCGGGGGGCGTACTCGGCGATCTTCACGTCCCGGAGCGACGCCGCCACCAGGACCGCGCCCCGAGCGTGCCCGAGAACCAGAGCGCTCCGTGCGTTCTTTCCCTGGAAGACCGCCTCGACCGAGACCACGTCGGGGTGAAAACGTTCGAGCACCTGGTCCACTCCCTCGAAGATCTCCCGGATTCTCTGGTGTAGCGGGGCCTTCGAGGTGGTTCGAAAGACCCCGCACTCCATGAGCGCCATCGCACCCTCGACGCTTCGGGACACGACGCCGTACCCGGTGGCGGTGGTTCCGGGGTCGATCCCCACCACCACGAGCCTTCCCTTCGGCGAGGTCACCGGGCTCGCTCCATCAGGAGATGGCCTCGGCCATGACCTGGTCGTCGATGTCGGCGTTGGAGTAGATCTTCTGCACGTCGTCATGGTCGTCCAGCGCCTCCAGGAGCTTCAGGAACTTCTCGGCCTCGGCACCGCCGATGGGCATCTCGTTGCGGGGGAGCATGGCCAGCTCCGCGTGGGAAAACTCGAGCCCCACCTCCTTGAGCCCCTGCTGCACCTCGTGGAAGGAGGCCACCTCGGTGGTGATCACGAACTCCTCTCCGGAACGGGTCATGTCTTCGGCCCCGGCCTCCAGCGCCGCCTCCAGCACCGCCTCCTCGTGATACCGGCCCCCGTCCACGTAGATCTGCCCCTTCCGGTCGAACTGCCAGGCCACCGATCCGTCCGTTCCCAGATTGCCGCCGTGCTTCTCCAGGATGTGGCGGACCTCGGCGACGGTCCGCTTCTGGTTGTCGGTGGTGGTCGTGATGTAGAGGGCCACGCCGCTCGGGCCGTAGGCCTCGTAGGACACGTCCTCGTAGTCGACCCCTTCCAGCTCGCCCGTGCCCCGCTTGATGGCCCGCTCGATGTTCTCCAGGGGCATGTTCTCGGACTTGGCCGTGTCGATGGCCAGGCGAAGTCGCGGATTGTAGTCGGGATCGCCCCCGGCCTCCCGAGCGGCGACGCTGATCTCCCGGATCAGCTTCGTGAAGATCTTGCCGCGCTTCTGGTCGTTGACGGCCTTCTTCCGCTTGATCTGGGACCACTTGTTGTGACCGGCCACCGGTGCCTCCTCCTGCCAGGTGGGGTGATGAATCGCATGCCTCCGCAGTCGCCATCCCATGCCGGGATGGACTCGGCGGCATCCACGGGGCCAGGGGCCCGACCCCGAGCCTGAAATATACGCAGCCGTCGCCGGGACCGTCACCCCGACCCCCTGGGCGGTGGCGCGGACCGAGGCCTCTTCCATGGGGGCCGGGCCCCTCCGGATGCCCTGGGAGCCGGAGGGTTCTCACCCAAGCGACCCGAGCTACGGAGACTGGCCCGGGGAGGCGGGGCGGCGTAGTCTGCTGGAGGAATTCTCGCCATTCGTCCACCCATCCTCTCCGGCCCACCCATGCCCCGGTCCTCCCGCACCCCCCTCGGTTATGGATATGTCGCTCCCTCGAGGCCCTCGACGCACCGAAACTCCGCTCCGGCCCCCGAAGAGCGGGCCCACCGGCCAGCGTACCGACGAAGCCGACTGCTGCGCCTCGGAGCCATGGCGCTGGGCGGCCTCCTGATGGCCGCCGGCACCGGAGGTGAGGCCCAGGCCCAGGAACCGCCCGAGTTCGCCCCCAGCTCGGCGGCCGGACAGTCCGCAGTCTACGCACCCAGGGGTGCGCTGGCCACCAGTCAACCCCTGGCCACGAGCGCCGGACTCCGGGTCCTCGAGGAGGGGGGGAACGCCATCGACGCCGCCATCACCGCCGCCGCCGTGCTGACCGTGGTGGAGCCGCACATGACCGGGATCGGAGGCGATCTCTTCGCCCTCATCTGGATGGCGGAGGAGGAGCGGCTGGTGGGCCTCAGCGGACACGGACGCTCGGGCTCGGACATGACGCTGGAAGCCCTGCAGGAGCGAGGACTCGAGAGCATTCCCAACCGCAGTGCCGAAGCCATCACCGTCCCGGGGGCGCTGAGAGGATGGGCCGATCTGCTGGAGGAGTACGGGACGATCTCCCTGGCCCAGGCGCTGGAGCCCGCCATCCGGCTGGCCGATGAGGGATTCCCCGTATCACCGGTCATCGCCGGGGACTGGGCCGGTGAGGTCGAGGTCCTGAAGGAGAACGAGGGGGCCCGGGCCACCTACCTCATCGATGGGGAGCGCGCCCCCGCTGCCGGGGAATGGTTCCGTAATCCGGACTACGCGGCCTCCCTCCGGCAGATCGCGGAGGAGGGTCCCGACGCCCTCTACGGCGGCACTCTGGGGGCGCGTGTGGTGGAGGGGGTCCGGGAGCTGGGCGGCTTCCTGACCCTGGAGGATCTGGCCCGACACGAGTCCCAGTGGGTGGAGCCCCTCTCGGCGGACTTCCGGGGGTACCGGATGTGGCAGATCCCTCCTCCCGGACAGGGGATCGCCGCGCTGCAGATGCTCCGGATCCTCGAGCCCTTCCCCCTGGAGCGGATGGGGCACAACTCGCCCGAGTACCTGCATCATCTCATCGAGGCGAAGAAGCTGGCCTACGCCGACCTGGAGGGACACATCGCCGACCCCCGCTTCATGGAGACCACACCCGAGGTCCTCCTCAGCGACTCCTACATCGAGGGGCGGAGAGCCGAGGTGGCCCCCCACGCGGCGCTGGACACCCCTGACCCCGGCGACGCCGCCACCCGATCCGAGACCATCTACCTGGCCGTCGGCGATGAGGAGGGCAACATGATCTCCTTCATCAACTCGGTCTACTTCGGATTCGGGTCGGGGGTGGTCGTGCCGGGCACGGGCTTCGATCTACAGAACCGAGGCGGCGGGTTCACCATGGAGCCGGACCGCCCCAACACGGTGGCGCCGGGGAAGGAACCCTTCCACACCATCATCCCCGCCTTCGTCACCCGCCTCGGCGAAGACGGCTCCGAGGAACCCTACCTGAGCCTCGGCGTCATGGGCGGGGCCATGCAGCCCCAGGGCCACGTCCAGGTGCTCCTGAACATGATCCTCTTCGGAATGGACCCCCAGCAGGCCGCCGACGCCGACCGGTTCCGGCACTATTCAGGGCTGCGGGTGGGCCTCGAGGCGGGGATCGGCGAGGAGGTGCGCGCCGCGCTTCGGGCGCGGGGCCACGACGTCACCCTCATCGGTCCGGGTGCGGTGGGCGGGGCCCAGATCATCGAGCGGCTGGACCGGGGGTGGGCCGCAGGGTCCGATCCCCGGAAGGACGGTCACGCAGCGGGGCACTGAGACGCTCGGAACGGGGGTCCGGCGGGACGGGTCCACCGGTCGGAATCCGAGCCTGACCTCACGCAGGTGGGCGGGGCTCAGTTCGTGCGCCGCCGCCTGGACACCTCGTCCAGCACGCTGCGCTCGTCTTCGGTGAGGGAAGAGATCCCGCTGTCCGAGATCTTGTCCAGGATCCGGTCGACCTCGTCCAGGAGCTCCTCTTCGGCCATTCGGGCCTTGCTCCCCTTCCTACTCCTCCGGCCCTCGTTCTCTTTCTGCTCCCGGACGTCGTCGTCCCGGGGGACGATGGCCAGCCGCTCCACCCGGGCCGCTCGCTTCATCTTCTCGAAGCCCGCGCCCAGCTTTCCGTCGGTCCGGAGGTAGACCAGGCCGGCCAGGAGTCCGCCCAGATGGGCGAAGTGGGCCACCCCACCTCCAGCTCCAGTGAAGGCCGAGAAGAAGGTCAGGACGAAGAAGAACCCCACGAGCCACTTCGCCTTGATGGGGAAGATGCCCCAGAAGTAGATGGGGGACTCAGGCCAGTACCATGCGAAGGCGAGCATCAGGCCGTAGATGGCGGCCGAGGCTCCGATCACCGAGGTGCTGAAGGCGAAGACGAAGGAGAGGGCCGCGCCCCCGAGGCCACAGATCAGGTAATACCGGAAGAAGCGACTGGAGCCCCACTTCTGCTCCAGGGGAGGCCCGAAGAAGAAGAGGACCAGCATGTTCAGGAGAAGGTGCCAGATGTCCCCGTGAAGGAACATGTAGGTCACCACGCCCCAGGGCTTCAGGAAGGACTCGACCGGGGTGAATCCAAACCACTCCCAGAGGAACTGCTGGCCCGCCGAGCCCATGAGCACCGCGAGGAGGTGCACGGCCGTGTTGGCAATGAGAAGACGCTTGACCCAGGGGGTCAGCGTGTAGCCGAAGGCGAAGCGGGGCGAGCCGTACGACATGGACGCGGGGTCGGAGAACCAGGCGAAGATGGATGCGGACGAGGGCACCGTGGCCGGCGGCTCGGGCACCTGCGGGTTGAACCCGGAGGTCCGAGTGGAGTTCCCCCCTCGAACGATGGGAACCATCCCCCTCCACGCTCCGTGGAGGAGGGACCCGTGACCCCTTATCTATAGGCAGCCAGGACCGCTCTGCGCCAGCCGCCCTCCGCGTAGACCGCGCCGCGTCTGACCTTCAACCGCTACCCTCCCGCCGCCCACCGTTCCAGGGCCACCCGGGCAATCCGTTCGCAAAGCTCGGGAAAGGGGAGCCCCCCCGCAACACCGGCCCGGGGAAGGAGGGAGTTGGCGGTCATCCCCGGCAGGGCATTGGCCTCGAGGCACCAGGCCGACCCCTCCTCGTCCACCAGGAAGTCGACCCGGGAGAAGTCCTGCAGGAAGAGGGTCCGGTGAACCTGGAGGGCCAGCTCCTGAAGGGTGCGAGCCAGCGCCTCGGGGATATCGGCGGGAAAGATCTCTTCGGCGAGGCCGGGCTGATACTTGCACTCATAGTCGAAGAGCTCGTGAGCCGGAATGATCTCGCCCACCGGCAGGGGCCGCCCTCCCACCACACCCACCGTCAGCTCCCGTCCCTTCACGTAGCGCTCGAAGAGGATGCGGTCCTCGTAGCGTCCCGCCTCCACCACCGCTTCCTCCAGCTCACCCCGGTCGTGGGCCAGGGTCAGCCCCAGGGTGGACCCCCCCGACGGAGGCTTGACGATGACGGGGAGGCCCAGCTCGGCCTCCACCCGGTCCAGCTCCACCGGCGAGACGAGCCAGGGCGGGGTGGGCACGCCGGCGTCCCGGAAGAGGCGCTTCGAAACCTCCTTGTCCATGGACAGGGTGCACCCGAGCCGGCCGCTTCCCACGTAGGGAAAGCCGGACAGGTCCAGAAGGGACTGGAGCGTCCCGTCCTCCCCGGTGCCCCCATGGAGCGCGGGAAAGATGAGCTCCACCTCGCGCAGCTCCGGGGCCCGGGTCAGGAGCGTCAGGTCTCCCGTCTCCAGGAGATCGGGGGCGCTGGACGGAGGGGGGGGCGCGCCGACCCCGGCCTCCAGGATCTCCTCCTCCTGATCTCGAGTCAGGACGCCCCGGGCCGTGTCGACCGCCACCACCTCATGACCCCGGCTTCGGAGGGCCCGGGCCACCTGGGTCCCCGAGGCCAGCGAGACGCTCCGCTCGCTCGAGACCCCGCCCATGAGAACGGCGATCCTGAGCGGCGAGGTGGCGCTCGAGGACCGCCCCTGGCCGCCACCTTCCCCCTCCCCGCTCACCCTTCCACCTCGATCCCCTGGTCCGCCATCCACTGGTCGTCGAAGAGCTTGCTCAGGTAGTGCTCGCCCCAGTCGCAGAGGACGGCCACCACCATGGCCTCGGGGTCGTCGAGCTCCCGGGCGCGCTCCAGGGCCGCATGCACGATGAGCCCGGCGGACCCGCCCACGAAGAGGCCCTCCTCCCGGGTCAGCCGCCGAGCCATGCGAAAGGCCTGGGTATCCGACACGGTCACGTAGTCGTCGACCACGTCCAGGTCCAGGGCGCCGGGGATCTTGTCGTTGCCGAGCCCTTCGACCTGGTAGGTCTCCCCCTCTCCGATCTCACCGGTGCGGAAGTACCCCGCGATGACCGAACCCACCGGGTCCACCCCCACGATCTGGATCGCCGGGTTCTGCTCCTTCAGGAACCGTCCGGTGCCGGTGATCGTGCCTCCCGTGCCCGCACCTGCGAAGAAATGGGTGATCCGTCCTTCGGTCTGCTCCCAGAGCTCGGGCCCGGTGCTCTCGTAGTGGGCCCGGGGATTCGCCGGGTTGTAGAACTGGTCCGCCAGGACCGCGCCCGGGATCTCCTCGGCCAGCCGCCTCGCCCGATTCGTGTAGTGGTCCGGGTGGTCGGGGTCCACGTCGGTCCGGGTGATGATGACCTCGGCCCCGAAGGCCTTCAGCAGCTTCCGCTTCTCCACACTCATCTTGTCGGGCATGATGAAGACGCACCTGTAGCCCCTGGACGATGCCGCCATGGCCAGTGCCAGCCCCGTGTTGCCCGAGGTGGCCTCCACGATGGTGCCCCCCTCCTTCAGTCGACCCTCCGCTTCGGCCGCCTCCACGATGGCTCGACCTATCCGGTCCTTCACCGAGCCCCCGGGGTTCATGAACTCGCACTTCCCGTACACGGGGGTGCGGATCCCGCCGGCCAGGCGGGAGAGTCGGACCAGGGGGGTCCAGCCTACGAGTTCGGTCACGTCGCTGTACGGCCTGCGATGCCGTTCGGTCATCCGGTCACGTCCTGGGATGGGAGAAGTGGGCTGGGGCGTCGGAGGACACGTCGCGGCCCGGTCGAAGGGGAGGCATGGAGATGCCGACACCTGCTCGGAGGCTTCACTCGGGCTCGATGGCGGTGGGACGGGTGGAGAACTCCACCGGGAGGGTCGCCCACATGGGCGTGCGCTTCCCGTTCTTCCGGCCCGGTTCGAACCGGAGGCCGCTGGCGCCACTCACTGCGGCCCCGTCGAGGCCCTCGTGGCCCGACGATTCGGCCACCTCCACCGAGTCCACCCATCCCGACTCGTTCACCAGGAGGCGGAGCACCAGGTTCCCTTCCACCCCTTCATCCCAGAGTTCCAGGGGGTATTCGATGGGGTCCTCCCCGTAGAGGGGCACGGGCTGCTCCAGCTCGGCCTCACCTGCACAGCCCATGGGGAGGAACGTCACGAGACCCAGGATCAGGAGCGGACGAAGAGGGGTCGGAAGGAACGTCATATCGGACTCGGTTCGGGACAGGGTTGAGGCTCGGGCGTCCGGGGATGCACACGCACCGGATCAGCTTCCCCGATTCCGGGCCTCGGTCCGGAGTCGGGCCAGCAGGTTCAGGGCCTCCAGGGGCGTCATGGAATCCAGCTCCGCCTCGCGCAGTCGGGTCACCAGCGGATCTTCCTCTCCGAAGAGGGAAATCTGGTCCCGGCCCGAAGTCACGGATGCCGGGGCGTGACGGCCGGAGCGGCCCAGCCCCTGACCGCCTCCGGAATGGCTTCCCTCGAGCTCGGCGAGGATCTCCTGGGCCCGGGCGATGACGGACTGGGGAAGGCCGGCCAGGCGCGCGACCTGGATGCCGTAGGAGCGATCGGCCCCGCCCTCCTCGAGGCGGCGGAGGAAGACGATCTCCTCGCCCGCCTCCTTCACTGACACATTCATATTCTTCACCCCGTCGAGAAGATCCCCCAACTGGGTGAGTTCGTGGTAGTGGGTGGCGAAGACGGTGCGGGCCCCCACGTGCTCCCGGAGGTGCTCGGTCACCGCCCAGGCGATGGAGACGCCGTCGTAGGTGGAGGTCCCCCGCCCGATCTCGTCGAGGAGGACCAGACTCCGGTCGGTGGCGCCGTGGACGATGGCGGCGGTCTCGTTCATCTCGACCATGAAGGTGGACTGGCCCCGGGCCAGGTTGTCGGAGGCCCCGACCCGGGTGAAGATGCGGTCGCAGATGGGGAGTCGGGCCTCGTCGGCGGGCACGAAGGAGCCCATCTGGGCCATGAGCTGGATGATGCCCATCTGGCGGAGGATCGTGCTCTTCCCCGCCATGTTCGGACCCGTGAGGATGACCATGAACCCCTCGGCGTCCAGGGTCAGATCGTTGGGGATGAACTCCTCCCGGGGCATCATGGTCTCCACCACCGGGTGCCGGCCGGCAAGGACCTCGACCTCGAACCCTTCGTGGAGGACGGGGCGGACGTACTGGTGTCCTTCGGCCACCTGGGCCAGGGTGGACAGGACGTCGAGGCGAGCCACCTGGCGACCCGCGTTCTGGAGTCGGCTCACCTCCTCGCCCACCCGGGACCGGAGCTCCTGGAAGAGCCGGGTCTCCAGCTCGAGGATCTTCTCTTCGGCGCCGGTGACCTTCTCCTCCCACTCCTTCAGCTCCGGGGTGAAGTAGCGCTCGGCGTTGGAGAGCGTCTGCTTGCGCACGTAATCGTCCGGGACCTTGTCCAGGTTGGCCTTCGTCACCTCCAGGTAGTATCCGAAGACTTTGTTGAATCCCACCTTCAGCGACTGGATCCCGGTCCGTTCCCGCTCCCGGGTCTGAAGCGAGGCGATGAACTGGCGGGCGCCTGAGCGGGTCTCCCGGAGGTCGTCGAGCTCCTCGGAGAAGCCCGTCCGGATCACCCCGCCGTCCTGGAGGTTCGGGGGCGCCTCGGGATCGATTCCCTCCTCGATGAGGCCGGCCACATCGGCCACGGGGTCCAGCTCCACCGTCAGCGAGCGGAGCAGAGGGGACCGGACGTCCTCGCCCTCTTCCTTGAGTCCGGGCAGATAGGAGAGGGAGCGGCCCAGGCTCTGGAGCTCCCGGGGATTGGCCCGACCCGACCCCACCTTCCCCGCCAACCGCTCCAGGTCGTGGATGGAGGCGAGCCGGTCCCGGAGCGTGGACCGGAGCTCCCGAGCCTCCACCAGCTCGGCCACCGCACCCTGCCGGTGGCGGACCTCATCCAGGGTCACCAGGGGGCGCAGGATCCACTGACGCAAGAGCCGCCCGCCCATTGCGGTGACGCTCCGGTCCAGGACCGCCACCAGGGTCCCGGCCTCCTCCCCGCTCCGGAGGGGCTCCACCAGCTCCAGGTTCCGGCGCGTCATCTCGTCGAGGACCATCTCCGAACCGGGGCGCTGGATCCGAGGGGGCTGCAGGTGGCGGCCGCCCCGGGGCTGGATCTCCTGGACATACTGCACCAGGGCGCCGGCCACACCGGCGAGGATGCCGTCGTCGGACTGAAACCCCAGCCCGTCCAGCGAGAGGATCCGGTAGCGCCGGGTGAGCTCGTCGCGGCCCAGCTCAGGGTCGAAGAGCCAATCGTCGCGCACGGTCCGGGTGGCCCGGAGTCCCGGGGTCCCGGGGGCGAGGGCGGTGTGGAGGGCCCGATCCGAGGATGCAGACGGGTCCACGAGTCGGTCTTCGAGGCTCCGGGGAAGGAGGAGTTCAGCTGGATCCAGCCGTCCCAGCTCGGCGGCCAGCTCGGCGATACTCACAGGCCGAAGGGTGAACTCGCCGGTGGAGAGATCG
The DNA here is from genome assembly GCA_007121555.1 of Gemmatimonadota bacterium. GTDB lineage: Bacteria > Gemmatimonadota > Gemmatimonadetes > Longimicrobiales > Gaopeijiaceae > PWLA01. The sequence continues at coordinate 11,054 of SKKH01000293.1, forward strand.
ATGGCGGCGACCCCGATCCGGTCCTTCCGCGGGAGGCCGAGGGCGACGAGGAAGTTGTTTCGCTTCGCCTCGAGAAGGTTGTCATGGAGGACGGTGCCGGGGGTCACGGTCTCCACGACCTCCCTCCGCACGATCCCCTTGGCCTCCGATGCGTCCTCCACCTGCTCGCAGATGGCGGCCCGGCGTCCATGCTTCAGGAGGCGGGAGAGGTATTCGTCGAGGGCCTTCGCCGGAACCCCCGCCATGGGGACCTTGGCGGCAGCGCCGTTGTTCCGGGAGGTGAGGGTGAGCCCCAGCAGGCGAGCGCCCTCCTGAGCGTCCTGGTTGAAGAGCTCGTAGAAGTCACCCACCCGGAAGAAGACCAGGGCGTCGGGATGCCGGGACTTGGCTTCCCGCCACTGCTTCATGAGGGGAGTGTCGTCGGAGGGCGCCATGGAGCAGGGCCGGAGGGGCGATCCCGGGGGATCAATGCAAAGGTCTCTGTGGGGAAGGATATCCCGGAAGGGGGAAGGGGATCAACTCCCATCGGGCCCGATCCGTCCCATCTGGACATGGAGCACCCCCCGGGGGGAGGTGATCCTTACTCACCGGAGGCGGGAGGTTCCGAGCCTCCCAGTACTCGGGGCCGGGCCCCTTCCGACCGCGCCGTGCGGCCCTTCCAGAACCGAGCATCCAACCCAAGGAGGAGTCCCATGTTCAAGAAATTCACCTTCCCGGCCATGCTCGCGGCCGGCGCCCTGGCCTTCACCATCGCACCCGGCGAACAGCTTCAGGCCTCGACCTGTGGAGGCGGTGGAGAATCGGTGTGCAAGACCAACACGTCCTGTGTCTACATCATCTTCTACAGTCAGTGCACGACCACGAAGGACTACTGGAACGACCGTGCCCTCGACGACGATTTCACCTATTGACTGGACACGCTTCGACGTAGCCTCCGCATGACCGCTCGGAAGAAGGCGTCCCGGCCCCGGATCCCAGCCCACTCCTCCGGAGAGGGCGGGCCTGCCTCGACCTCCCCCTGGGGGTCGGGGTGGGCCCTCTGGGTCGGTGTCGTCCTCCTCCTCGCCTCGATGGCCTGGCGAGGCCACCGGGCCGCGGTGGATGCCCCCGTGTCGGTCGTGGTCCCCGGAGCCGTGGGTGGAGCCCTGGTCCTGGCGATCCAGGAGGCGGACTGCCCGGACCGGTCGCGCTCCATGGCGGCCTGGGTCCGGACCCACTCCGAGGCCCTGGCGCGGGAGGGGATCGGGCTTAAGGTAGCGGTCGTAGGGAGGGAGTCCACCCAACCCACAGGGCCACCGGATACGACCCTCCCGGAGCTACCCGTCCTGGAGTCCGACGCAAGTGCTCGGGTGGGCCGAAGCCTCCTTCGCATGGGTGTGCCGGGCACCCCCGCCCTTCTCCTTCTCGACTCCCGGGGGCTCCCGGTCCTGGCCGGGTCGTTCTCCCCCGAGGGCCCGGGTTCGGGGCTCAAACTGGCCTCACGGTTCGGGCCCTTCCTTGACAGCGAGGGGTGGGACACCGGACCCTCGATCCAACGACTGGAGGAACTCAGATGGAATCCCTGACCTGGTTTCTGACCTTCGCGATCGTGGCGCTCTGGATCGGGGTGGGGGTGGACCTCCTGCGACGTCCGCCCGGACTGCCCGGGGGATGGCGGAGGGGAGTCCGGCGCCTTCTCTGGGGCCTCGCCTGGGCCGGGGCCGGGCTGGCGGGGGTCTGGGGGCCTGAGCTCTGGTCCCAGTCCTCGTCGGACCACCCCGCCGAGCTGACCGTGGGGGCCCCCACCCAGGAGAGCCGGGCTGTGCTCCGGACCCCCTTCGCCGTGCAGATCCACACCACCCGGCGGGACGCGGACTCCCGGCTCGTCCACTCCGAACGGCGCCTCAGTCTGCAGCTTCCCGTAGCCCTCCTGGCCTTCCTCGCGGGAGTCTTCGTTCTCCGTCGCCTGGAAGGGAGACGGGGTCCCGCCCTGCCCCACGGGTCGGCCGGGGCCGGCCTCGTGTGCCTCGTGGTCCTGATGGCCTGTGAGCCGGACGGGCCCCAGGGCGCGGACGCATCCCGGCCCGACCGGGTCATGGTCGAGACGGCCTGGGATACCCTGAGCCAGCTCCGTACCACCGAGGAGGATCCCATCCTCTTCAGCGCAGGAGCGGTGGTGGCGGGCGAGTCGGGGTTCTGGGTGCTGGACCGAATGGGACACCGGGCGGCCCACTTCGACTGGGACTCGGAGCTCCAGTGGCATGTCGGCCGGGAGGGGGGTGGCCCCGGGGAGTTCACCAATCCTCGGACCCTCGCCCTGGACCGACGCGACGTACTCTGGGTCCTGGACGCCGGAAACCACCGGATCTCGGGCTTCGACGCCGCCGGCCGGCTCCTCGACGAGATCGGACTGGGAGACCTGGACGGTGTGCTGAACACCTTCTCCGTGGCGCCGGAGGGCGACCGGTTCTACGGGATGCTTTTCCAGGATCATCTGGAGCCGGTGCGCATCGATCTCGATGGGCGGGTGGCCCGGGGGGCACGGATCCGCATCCGGGACGCCGACGACTCCTCCTTCGGAATGGCCTTTCAGGGGGTGATGCCGCCCACGGCCGCCGGCTCCCGGTGGGTTCACGCCTTCAGCATGGGCGACGGCCTCTACCTCATGGAGGAGCTGGAGGCCGCCGCCGAGCGGGTCCGCTATCCGGAGTGGATCCCCTTCCCCGGCGTCATCCGGGAAGAACGGCACGAGGGGAACCGCACGGTCACGACGACCCGGATGGCCCCCCCGATCTTCGCGGCGCGGAACGTCACCATCGCAGACGACCGGATCCTGGTCCGGTTCGCGGGTGAGTCCGAGCACGCGGGTCGCCTGGTGGACGTCTACGACCTGACCACGGCGGAGTACCGGGAGTCGTTCCTCCTCCCCACCCCCGGTCAGATGGCCGCGTGGGACGATCGCTTCGTCCTGGCACGGAGCGACCCCACCCCCGAACTCCTGGTGGTGAGGCCGTCCCGTTAGAAGGCTGTTCCTGCTGCGAGATCACCAACCGTACGGCGTGGGCTGCCCGTCATCCTTGTAGATGACCCCGTCCTTCATGACGAAGCCGATCTCCTTCAGGAGCTCCACGTCGTTCAGGGGATTGCCCCGCACGGCCACCAGGTCGGCCCACTTCCCCGCCTCGATGGTCCCACCTTCGTCCAGCACCCCCAGGGCGTCGGCGGCGAGGCGGGTCGCGGCGAGGAGGGCCTGGGCCGGGGTCATCCCAGCCTCGACCAGGAGCCGGAACTCATCCGCGTTCGTCCCGTGGGGAAACACCCCGGCGTCGGTGCCGAAGGCCACCG